>JAYSVR010000365.1:0-15612 GCA_043718445.1 Acidobacteriota bacterium
AGGTTCCCAACCTGCCCTACACGGTTGCGTTCAACCACTCTCGCAATTCAACCGTGTAGGGCAGGTTGGGAACCTACCCTACACTTAACGCCATTCGCCTTGCGCAGTGAAGGCCGCCCAATAATAAGGCGAACGCCATTGCTTCTGTTTCCACAGCGCGAGTTGCGCGGTGCGCAAAGATGCTGCCGGACTTTGCTTGCGCGTCAGCACGCCCTGATAAAACGCCTTCATCAACTCTGACGTAGCCTTGTCGTTGACGCTCCACAAACTGACAACGACGCGCGGTACGCCCGCATACATCAAGCCGCGCGTGAGGCCGATGAGACCTTCGCCGCGCACCTCTTTGCCCAAACCGGTTTGGCACGCGCTCAACACGGCGAGTTGCGTCGCAGGCAATCGCAAGCTGTAAAGTTCCGGCGCGAGCAGATAACCATCCTGCGCCTCGCCCTTTTCATTCACGAGCGTCAGCACCAAACCGGATAGCTCAGGATTCAAGCTATTCAAAAAACCATGCGTAGCGAAATGTATGATGCGAGCCTGTCCCAACTCGTCGCCCGTAGCCGCCGCGCGATTGGCAGCAAAATCAAAATAGCCTTGCCGCGCAGTTTCAGGCGCGAGCGCGAGAATCGCCTCGGCTTCATCGCGCGTGAAGGGCAAACGCGGAATCATCAATGCCGCCGAAGCCACGCCGGATTTTAGTAAAGACTTTTTGACAAGTCCGCGTGAAGTTTCTTTCGCGTCGGCAGGCTTAGCTTTTACTTCAACGGTCTTGATGCGCTCGTCTTGCGCTTCGAATACGGGATCGGCCAGCACGCTGAGTTCGCGCGTCGCTTCAGGTTTATCGCGCGCTTCGTTACGCAACACAGCCAGCGTCGAAGCCGAAGGCAAATAAGTAATCTCGTGGCGAACCATCAGCGGGAGTGCGGAGTGCGGAGTGCGGATTGCGGAGTTCGCGTTGCGAGTTTGTGGCGTATTCACCGGTAAGGCGGCGAAGGGAATGTATTGCAACGTGCCGTCAGCCACGATCAGCAAACGTTTGTTGCCGAGTTGTGCGGCTACGGGTGCGAGCAGGATTTTACTCAACGCCATGCCAGCCGTGCGCAATTCAGCCGCTTCAGTTTGGCGAGTGGTGACGGCGGAATAATAGCGTTGCGCCAGCGGTTCGATCTCGCTGCGTTTGGGCAGCGTGTAGCTGCGCAAGGTCGTCGGCGTCACGAGCCACAAATAGCTTTGCTCTTCGCCGAGCGCGTATTCGAGCAACACGGTGTCGGGAGCGAGAACCTGTTTTTGAATTTCTTCCGCCGTCAACGGTTGCGGTTGCGTGAGCGCGGCGTAACGCGGACTCGACGTGCGCAATTGATTGCGCACGTCACGCAGTTCTTGTGTGAGTTGTTCGAGTTCTTTTGAGATCGCGGCGGCTTGCGGCGCAGTGTTGGTGCTTGCGAGTGCTGTTAGTTCTTCGGTCAGTTTGTCGTTGAGTTGGTCTTGCAGCGCGCGTTCGCGTTCGACCAGTTCGGGCGCGGCGTCGGCGCGCAGGTCGGCGTTGGCTTCGGTAAGCATTTCGAGCAGGCTGCGGGCGCGGGCACGTTCGCTGACGTTGAGCGCGGTGAAATTGTGGCGCGCGCGCGGCGCACGTTTGTGCATCCGCATCAGCACGTCTAGGTAAAGGTCGTAATACTGCTGCGTCGCGGCGCGGTATTCGGCACGGCGGCTGGTGTCGGTCAGTTTGGCGCGTGCCGCTTCGACAATTTCGATGGTGTCTTCGATGTGTTGGCGGGCTTCGTTGAGGTTGTTGCGATTGCGTTCGAGACGCGCGAGGCCGAAATGGATTTTGGCTTCGCGCTGGCGGTCGCGTACTTCACGCGCGAGCTTGAGCGCCTGATTGTGTGAATCGAAAGCGCGTTCGGTGTTGCGCAAGCCTTCATTCGCGAAGCCGAGATTGTTCAGCGCATAGGCTTCGTACTGCCGATTGCCACTCGCGCGCATCAGCGGCAAGGCTTGGTTCAACGTATCAATCGCTTTTTGCCAATCGCCGACCGCGTTGTAAACGAGCGAGAGATTGTTATAAGCCGCCGCTTCGGTCGTCACATTTTTCGCCGTGCGACTCATGTCTAGCGATTGATTGAAATGCTCTACGGCTTTGGCGAAATCGCCCGCCGCCCAATGCGCCAAGCCCATGAAATTCAAGGTGCGTGCTTCGGCCAAACGCGCAGCGGGCGCAGTGGCAGCCCGCGCGAGTTGCAATGCTTGCTCGTAGTTCTGCAAAGCCTCTTGCGGAGCGCCTAACAAGTCATAAGCGCGTCCGAGATTGTTCAGCGAGACAGCCTGTTTTTGTCGCGCAACTGATTGTGCGCAAGCATCGAGGGCTTGTTGCATTTCGCCGAGATCAAGCAAGGCTGCGCACAGGCTGTTGAGCGAATTCGTAATGCCTGCCGCTGAATTGACCGCGCGACGCAATGACAACGCGGCTTGAAAGTTTTTGAGAGCTTCGCGTTTGTCGCCGAGTTGGCGTTGGGCTTCGCCGAGATTGGTTAAGGCGATGGCTTCGGCGAGCCGATTGTTTTGCTGGCGGCGCAAATCGCGTGCTTGCGTCAACAGCGGCAACGCCTTTTTCGCTTCGCCTTGATCGGTATAAACCTTGCCGAGGCTGGTGAGCGTAGCGGCTTGCTCGTCGCGCTCTTTCAGCGCGTCAAACAAGGCGAGGGCTTGTTGATAATGTTCGATAGCCTGCGGTGGTTGATTGCTCGCGGCATAAAGCCCTGCGAGATTGCTCAACGTCGCGGCTTCTTCGTGTTGATCGTTGACGGCTCGCCATTCAGCCAGCGCCTGTTGATAAAACTTGATGGCTTCGGCGGACTGATTGAGTCCGCGATAGTTTTCGGCCAGCGCGTAAAGCGCCAACGCGACGAAGGCTTTTTCGGGTTGCGTACGCCACGTTTGCAGCGCCTGATTGTAGGAAGAAATGGCCTGACGGCGCGCTTCAGGCTTGTTGCTTTGGGCGAGTTCATCCGCAGTTAAGAAGGCTTGTTGTGCGGCTACGGTTTGGCGGTCGAGGTCGGTCGCCGCGCGTAACTCTTGCAATGAAACTTGTGCTGAACCGCGTGGCGCGTTCTTTTCGACAGGCGTTATGTCTAACCGATACGTACCAGCGGCTTCGGTGACGCCAACGATTTGTTCGACGCGGCCTGCCTGAAAGAAATCAACTTCGGCAATGGGTTTGCTGTCAGGCGCGAACAGCGTGAGCGTTAGATCAATGTCGCGTTGTTCGACGGTGATGCGCAAGTACTGTCCGGCGAGGGCGGTGATTTGATAGCTGTGCGTCGTGCCGCCACTGATGGATTTTTCTACGTCTTTGCCTGGTGTCAAAGCGACGGGAGGAGACGGTTGTGCATAACCAGTGAGTGCGCCAAAAAAGAAAAGCAGGAAGAAACTGAAAGGCTGTGTGCCATTAGGCATGGGGCTCCTTTTCAGAAAAAACGTAGGGCAGGTTCTTAACCTGCCCTAGCCATTGAACGAATGCTGACTGGGCAGATTGAGAACCTGCCTTACATTTTTCCTCGCTTAGCACGATGGCGGAAAGACCGGAATGGTCAGCACCGCCGCATCGGTCAGTGTTAGTTTGTGCAGCTTGTGTCCGCCGTCAAAGGCGCTCGACGATGAATCGGTGTTGAAGTTGTTGTTGATGGTCGCGCCGGTGATGCCGATGTCGTTGTTGCTCCAGATTTTCATCCAGCCCGAACGGCCCTGTCCGATGATAGAATCGTAACGCGGCGTCGTGCGCGGGAACGTGCCTGACAGCGTGCCGCGTACCTGACAACTTGAGCCAGCTAGCGAGAAGCTGTGAGGCGTTTCAGCATCGTCATACAGCAAGCCGAACAGCGTTCCAACCGTAGCAGCGTTGCCCGACAGGTCGCCGCCGATGCGATTGACGACGAGATAAGTGCTGTTGCCATCGGCACGGCTATAAATGCTCGAAGCCGCCAGCACGCGCGGCAAGCGGTTATATCCGTTGGGCTGTCCGTTAAAGCGCAACACGGCGCTCGAACTGGTCGCGTCGCAACCGGGCACGGGGCTGCCGAATTCGGCGGCGACCGATTCGGCTTCGAGTTCGGCTTCGACTTTCGTGCGTCCGAGAACGGCGTTGCCAATGCCTGCCACCGAAACCGGCAGCTTCACGTTTTCATGTCCAATCAGGTAATTGAAACTGATGGGGCAGCCGGTGTTGGCTCCTTCGCCAAAGCTGCCCGGCCCGTCGCTCGCCACGGCAATGATATATCCGCTCACGCCGGGGTCTATGTCAGCGGCGAGAAAAGCGGTGGTCTGGTTGGGCGTCAGACAGACGAATGCATCAGCGACCGAGCAGGACGAGCCATCTATGAAAAACAGGTGAACGGCGATGCCGCGCGTCGGGTGCGTATTCGTCATCGCAATGCGTGTGTTCGTTTCGTTAGGGCTTGAAGGCGATGAAATATAAAACGGAAAGATCAAAATCGAACCGGCTTTGGTCGAACTGACCGGCGTGCCGGAAGGGAAACATTGCCCCGGCCCTATATTGGGCTGTGTTACGGTCGAAATCACCGGAGTGGAGGAATTGTTATTCGTGAAGGCCAGACCATCTCCGGCCACGGTAGCGATATTGGTCGCAGTGGCTGGTTGGCAAAGGCCGGGGACATGCGCCGTAAGCGTGATAGTTATGGGCGAACCGATTCCGACGGCTCCGAAGGTGCAACCCACGCTGCCTGTCCCAACGCCGCTACAGTTGCCTTGAGTCGTCGTTATGCTGACAACCGTCCAACCAGCCGGCAACGTATCGCTAAGCGTGGCCGCAGTGACCGGCGGCGCTCCCGCCGCAAAAACGCCCGTCACAATTATCGTGTATGTGAGGTTAGCGCCCGCCGCAATGGTGGCAGGTCCGCTCTTGCTGATCGTAAGGTCTACGTCGGGTACTGGGCCGGGGTCAGCCGCGCGGGTTAAGCCCGGCAAGGCAAAAAGCATGAAGCCCAATCCGATCAGTGAACGTGTGAATCTATGATTCATCAGCATAATTATTCGACTCCCTTAGGTGTGTGTGCGAGTGCGACCATTCAGATTGGTTGTTAAGGCAGCGAGAGGGTAATGCGGCTCTGTGATTTTGTACAGGACAGGAATGTCTCAGTAATGCGCCAACTCAATCGGATAAATCAGCACGTCAGCGAGTCCGCCCTTGAGCGTCATCTGTTTGCTGTCTTTTTCGGCAATGGGTTTCGCCGCCAGATTGCCGCGCAAATAATCGCGTACCCGCTCAGTGTCGGCTTGGTCATTGATCGCTCCTTTGTCTTTGTCGTTATACCAACGCTTGAGCGAATCCAACTCGGCGACGCTGTTGCTCGACCAGACCAGCCAGATTTTTTCTGCACCTTGCTCTTTGTCTACAAAAAGGCCCGCGCCGGTTTCGTTGGGCAGATAGAATATTTGATTGGCTTTGATTTCTGCCGAAGCTGCTTGCGCTTTTGGAAACAGCAGGTTGTAAAGCGGCAAGCCCGTTTTGGCATCGGGCTGCGGGCCTTCGCCGATGATGTAAAGAAAGCCGTCTTGCGGACTGATGAGCTTGAAACGCAATTCGTCGCCCGGTGAAAAAATGACTTCGCCGGGCATTTCAATCGGCGCGCTGCCCGCGTTTTTCTTGAGGCGTACGCTTAACGAATAGCTCAACGTCCGCGGCGGCTTTTCGTTCACGACAGGCGGATTGGTTGTGACAGTAACGGTAGGACGGTTCAGCCAACTAATCGCCGCGATCAATCCGGCGATCACCAATGCGGCAACCGCAATGAGCGGCCACAGCGAGCGACGCGGAGCTTCTGGCAAGGTGGTTGTAGCGTTTACCGATGACGCCGCGTGCGGTGCGCCCGTCGCGGTTGAGATCGTCTCAGGCGAAATCGTCGTCTCAGGCGCGAACGGAATCTTGCCGGTATGGTCAATCAACGTAGGCGCAGAAGGCACAGCAGAGAGCGTGCCCGGATTCGCTGTCGGGGTCGCGCGCGGAACTGCGGCGAGCAAGGCTTCAGCCAAAGACTCGCCGAAATCACGAGCGCGCAACGGACGCGCTTCAGGCGCGAACGAAAGCGTTTGCGCGATGAGTTCCGCCGCGCGGGCCGACAAGTCAAGTCGCAATTGCGTAAGTTTCATCGCGGGGCCGGTGCGTTGCTGTTCGTGCAACTTCACCATCGTTTCGCCGTCGAAGGGCAAGCGTCCGCCGCTCAACATTTCATAGACCATCACGGCCAGCGCCCAGGTGTCGCTCGCCGGTTCGGGTTCGCCGCGCAACTGTTCAGGAGCCATATAAGGCAAGGCACCCGCCACTTTGGTCTTGCCCAAATCACCGGTTGGCGTTGACGAGTTCCTGACCGAAGCGATGCCGAAATCAATCAGCTTGATGGTTTCTTCGCCTTCGGTTGCCCCCCCGTCTGAATGCTGCACCATCACGTTTTCAGGCTTGAGGTCGCGGTGGATGATGCCTTTTTCGTGTGCGGCGGTGAGCGCCAATCCAATTTGCCGGACGATGTGCGCGAGGCGCGCGAAATCAAGTTTGCCCGTCGGCAGGTCGCGTTCCATCACGGCGCGCAGCGTGACGCCTTCGACAAATTGCATGACAAAGAATGGCTTGCCGTCGGGCATCTCGCCTACGTCAAGCACGCCAACGACACCGGGGTGGTCAATGCGTACGTGGGCTTCGACTTCCTGCTCGAATTTCTTTTTCAACCACGGCGTATGCAACGAACTCTCATCGGTCTCAAGCAATACTTTGATGACGACGCGGCGCTGATGCAGCTTGGTGTCGCGCGCCAGATAGACGACGCCAATGCCGCCGCGTCCGAGTTCGCCTTCGATCAGGTAACGCTCTTTGAGTAACACGCCGGTATAACTCGTCGCTGCCAACACAGGCGTGATGCTCGGCACTGTGCCGAACTGGTCAATCGGATTGGTTTTTTCAGCGTGCTTCTTGGTTTCCATGGTCGTTTATGTAGGGCAACCTGCCAGGTTGCCCATGATCTGTTTTTGCGCTCATCGGGAAAAACGCAACGCTCGCATCCTCAAGTCTGGGGCAACCTAACAGGTTGCCCCACGTCAAAGTTGCGCATCAACAAATCAAAAATCATTCGCAACTCGCCCTGCTTGTCAGCGCCCTGTTCATCGAATTTGCTGAAACCGACAAACACTTTCTTTCGACAGCGGCGCAACAAGCCCATCATCACGCGCGACAATATATCTGCTGACGTAGTTCGTTCGTGCGCATCCGTCCAGACTTCGCCGGGCTGCCATTGCCGACTCAAGACGTAAGGTTGCGTGAGCGGTTGATGCAGTCGGCGTGTCCACGCGGGGCTGTCGAGGTTGAGCCAGCATTGATAATCAACCGGCAGGTTGCTCAACAAAAACGTATACGCCGGAGCAATCAACACCGCTTCGGGGCGACGCTTCCATTCGTCGGGTTCGTATTGTTCCGCCAAAATGCCCGCGTCCACCATGCGCACGTATTCAAAACTCACATCAGCCGCGTCGCTTTGTTGAGAGGGGGCGATGCGTTGCAGCGTCTGGCGAAAGCTGCGCGCGGAATCAATCAGGTTGGCGATGATGCGCGCCGCGTCAAAATCACGATGAAAGCCGAATCCCTTTTGCGAAAGAATTTCGCCGAACAGGCGGCTGAAAAATACATCTATCGTCTCAGTCAAAGGCGGTTCGTTGCGTTGTTTGTCGAGCCACGCGACCAATCGGTCGTAGCGTTCGCCGAAAACTTCAGTAATGCGGCTGCGCATTTCAGGCCGCGTGATCGTAGCGAACGGCAACAACTGGCCTTGCTTGAAAAGCTCTGACGCCAGCAACGTAGCCCGCGCCAAATCGAGTTCATGCAAGACGCTCAACAGCATTTGAATTACGTCGAAGCGTTTCACTTCCTGCGACGAAGCGAGTTCCCAATTTGGGTGCGCCAGTTTGGTGAGCGTAATCAACGCGCGAATCGCCGGTTCAGAATGCAGCGGACGCGAAGGCCGCAAGGTGTAACTCGGAATGTTGCGGCGATCTAGCCGTTCGACCAAGGCGAAGCGCAACGCATCGCCCAACAGCGGCGCGAGAATGACGATCTGGCTGGGCTTAACGTCTGCTTCTTGAATGAGGCGCGCGATGTTGTCGCACATCCAGTCGAGCATTTGCGTATGAAAGCGGCTGTGCGACGCGGGCGTGAGTTCGAGGGCTTGCGCGGCGTGGGCGGTGCGTAGCTCATCTGGCGTCAACGTTTCGTCATCCAGCACGGCGCGCAATTCGGTTTGCAAGGCTTGCACGTCGGCTTTCATTACGCGCGGTTTGGTCAGCGTGAAATGCGTATCGCATACGTCTGACAACGCTTGCGCGCTCTTTTCGTCTGCGCCGAGAAAGCGGCGATAACCGGCTTCGTCATCGCTGATGAGCAGCGCCGACTGACAACGCGGAACCCACGCGCGCAACAGGTCGTGCGTGATGGGCGAATCTTCTTCGAGGTGATCGGCGATGAGGTGTTGATAGCGGCGCGTGAAATAGTTTTGCGTGATTTCGTGCGGCCACAGATACGTATGAAAGACTTCGGCCAGCCGCGAAAAATCCATCAAGTTGTGCGCGGCGCAATAATCCCGAAACAGGTTGGCGCAGGTTTGCGCGTCTTCAAAAATGTGCAGCCGCTCTTCATCGCCCGGCAGCGCGGAGCGCAAGCGCGCGGCGATCTGTTCGTGCGGGAAGCCCACGAGCGCGGACTTGTTCAGGTTGTCGGCCAACTGGCTGAACAAACGCGGACGGCTGATCTTGACGCTGTTAAAAAAATCGCGCGACTCGATCACAGGGTCTACGACCTTGAACATCAGGTATTGCACGAGTTCGAGCGACAGAAACAGCGGCGGACGAAACGGCGGTTCGAGTTTCAGCGGTTCGGCAATCAGCGGCCAAAACAGTTTCAACGCCTGATGCGCGAGGCCGCTTAACGTCACGATGCTCACGTCGGCTCCGGCCTTGCGGCCCCCTCTGTGTCGTGGATTGCGTTGTTCGGCGAGGTAAGGTTGTGCTAAACGGCGTTGCGGCGTTACGACGAGAATCGAATGCGCGGGTACGCCCGACTCGATCAAGTGGCGCATCCGCCGCACGCCACACGTAGTCTTGCCCGTGCCGTAAGCGCCACGTAAAAAGATTTTTTGTTCGATTGGTGCGCCGACGATTTTTTCCTGTTCGACGTTGAGACGAATGCTCATAAGTGGCGTCGTTATACCATCACGCTTTCTGATTGGCGATAACTGCAATGAATGAAGAATTGATTTTGATACGCCGCGAACCGCCGTTGGGCTGGGTGACGATCAATCGTCCGGCGGCGCGCAATGCGTTGAACGCCGCGATGTGGCGTGCGTTGAGTGAAGCCGTGACGAAACTCGCCGATGACGCCGCGATTCGCGTCATCCTGCTCACGGGCGCAGGCGATCAGGCTTTCATCGCGGGGCAAGACATCGCCGAGTTGCAGGCGCAAGCCGAACAGCCCGAACTCAGCGAAGCCAATATTCGCGCTTCGCTGGCGGGGTTGCAGGCGATCACGCGCGCTCCGCAACCGGTCGTCGCCGCCATCAACGGAGCCTGTTTCGGCGGCGGCGTATTGATTGCCGTCACCTGCGACTTGCGGCTGTGTGCGACTTCAGCGCGCTTCGCCATTCCGGCGGTCAAGCTGGGCGTGGCTTATCCTTACGACGAAGGCGTGCTGCCACTGATGCAATTGATCGGCAAGTCGAATGCGGCCGACTTGTTGTTATCAGGCCGCGCCATCAACGCCGACGAAGCGCAACGGATGGGTTTGGTCAATCGCGTATTCGTTGATGAGTTGTTGTTATCAGAGGCGAAGGCTTACGCATTGCAACTTGCGCAAGGCGCGCCGTTATCAATGGCTGCAAACAAGCGGGCGCTGCAAATGGATGAATCCGCCCGCGCCGCTATCAGTCTTTGTTATGAGAGCGAAGATTTCAAAGAAGGTTTGTACGCCTTTCTTGAAAAACGCGCGCCGAACTTTCAAGGAAAGTGAGAAATATGATGAAACGAAACCTGGCAAATTATCTGGCTTGGGGCATTGTCTGTTTGGGCCTATGCGCAGGAATGATAACGATGAATCGTAAGGCTAGGTCTGCTGCCACTGATGTCGTTAAACAAGCTAACGATCCGTTGATTGGCGCGCGACAGCTTTTGGTTGTTACGACGGCGGATTGGAACGCGATCAACGGTGCCTTGCGGCGGTACGAACGCAACACCACTGCAAGCCAATGGCAAGCGGCGGGCAGCGCCATCCCGATTGTTGTAGGCCGCTCCGGCCTCGCCTGGGGACGCGGCTTGCACGGCGACGCTGAAACGCTCGCGCAATCAAAAGACCCGCGCAAGCGCGAAGGCGACGGCAAGTCACCGGCTGGCGTGTTTCGTTTGAGTTCAGCGTTTGGTTACGCCGCATCAAACCCGCGCATCAAGCTGCCTTACCGCCAAGCGCGCCAAGCTACGCAATGCGTAGATGATGCTCAGTCTTCTCTATACAACCAAATGGTCGAACGCGACCGCATCAAGAAACCCGATTGGAAAAGCCACGAAGACATGCGCCGCAAGGACGAACAATACCGTTGGGGCGTTTTCGTCGAACACAACAGCGGCGCGCAACGCCAACCATCAGGCGGTTCGTGCATCTTTCTGCACATTTGGGCAGGAGCGAATTCATCAGGTACGGCAGGCTGCACGGCGATGGAAGCCGCGTTGATGGAAGAGGTTTTGTATTGGCTCGATCCGAAGCAGCAGCCGGTGCTGGTGCAATTGACGACGCCGGATTACGTGCGGCTGAAAGGGAAGTGGCTGCTGCCTTGAGAGACTCGTTCAGAGGTAAATCGCTATAGGAAGCTAAAACTGGTTGATGAGTTTTTCGACTTCGGCACGTTGGTGGGCGGGCAAGTCGGCCAGGTGAGTTACCTCACGGGTAATTAAAAATTCCAGTGCGTGTCTCAACGCGACCAGTTGGTGATTGTCAGTATTGGCTAAACAGAGTTGATGGATGAAGTGAACGTTACCGGTTTGCGCAGCCTCTTTGAGGCAATTGAATTCCTCGTCGAGCCAGCTTTTGAACTTGCTTTGATGACCGGCATGAATGGTGGAGTGCCAGTGCTGTTCAGCCAACGCCAAATCGTTTTGCTTCACCGCCCGCAGGAACAGCATTGAATAAGCCGAAGACAGATTATTCCAGGCCATCAGGAATTCCGGGTCAGCCTGCAACGCCCGTTGGTAACAGTTGATTGCTTTGTCGGGCTGCTCAAGTTTTTCGTAAACATAGCCGCGATTTACCCAGCCAATAACGTTCGTCTCATCCAGTTCGAGGCAACGTTGGCAATCATCCAACGCTTCAGGCCAGCGTTTCAGTTGCGCGAATGCGGCGGCGCGTTCGGCCCAAAGGTCTGCATCTTTTTCGTTGAGAGCAATCATTTTGTCATACAGCGCGATGGCTTCTTCTTCTCGTTTAAGCCTTAACAAGGCGTTCGCGGCATACGTCAGCGCTTCGTGGTGATCAGGTTGGCGTGCGAGAACGTGCTGGGCGGCGCTGAGTGCTTCTTCATCCTTGCCGAGTATGACCGCCGCCTGTGCGCGTCCAGACCACGCCATCAGGTTTTGCGGATCGAATTTAAGAGCGAGTGACAGATTGCTATGGCCTCGGTCAAACTCTTTCAACTGAATGTATGCCATACCTAAATGACAGTGCAGATGAGATTTGATCGTATCGGTTGCTTCAGGCCGAGCCAGCGCGCGCGTCACAACCGGCAACACTTCCTTATAGCGCTTTGCGGCATGCAAGCCGGCACATAAGCCAGTGAGTGCGTCCAGATAGTTGGGCGAAATTTTCAGCGCCTGTTCAAAGCTGTAAATCGAACGAACGCGCCGCCCGGTGTTGTATTGATGCGTGCCAAGCAACGTCCACCCTTCAACCGAATCAGGTTTAAGCGAAACCAGTGTTTCGAGGCTGGTCAGGGCTTCTTCAATCCGTTTTAGTTCAATCAGGATGACGGCTTGCAAATGATAAGCATCGGCGTTGCGTGGTTCGAGTTGGAGGGCGCGGTTTACTTCCCGTAATGCTTGTTCATCGTTTCCATGCAAACTGGAAAGTGACGCCAAGCTCATGATGCTGGCGAATTGACAGGCGGGAAATGGATTTAGTTGCAGAAACGTTTTCGCCACCTGATAGAACAAGGGGGCTTCTAACAAATCGTCAACCAATGAATCAAAAGAAGAGGTTTGCGCTGGCATAGGTTATTTCTCCGACGGGCTTGCTGATTGCTTGGGATTGCGCAGTGAAGTGAAACGGTTGAGCGAAGCATTACATTGTTTCAAAGACTACTGCCCGCCGCATAACCCGAAGCCCACGCCCATTGAAAGTTATAGCCGCCGAGCCAGCCGGTTACGTCAACGACTTCGCCGATGAAATAGAGGCCGGTGACACGGCGCGCTTCCATCGTTTTTGACGAAAGCTCATCGGTGCTGACACCGCCTGCGGTGACTTCGGCTTTACGGAAGCCTTCGGTTCCGTCGGGCGCGAGTTGCCAGGCGTTGAGTTGCGCGGCGAGCGAACTGAGTTCTTTGTTGCTGTATTGATTGAGCGGTTTCGGCGGCGCGTAAGCCGCTGACCAGGCTTGCGCGAATCGTTGCGGCCAGTGTTGGGCGAGCAAGGTCTTGAGTTCTTTTTGGCTGGAGCGTTCAGCGGTGAGCCACGCGAGCGCATCGGTGTCGGGCAAGAGATTCACGGCGACGGATTGTCCGGCTTGCCAATAAGAAGACACTTGCAAAATCGCAGGGCCGCTCAAACCTTTGTGCGTGACGAGGATGTTTTCGCGGAAGCGTGCTTTATCAAAAGACACGAGGGCTTCAATCGAAACGCCTGAGAGCGGCGCGAAATGTGCGCGGTCGGCTTCATCCAGCGTGAAGGGAACCAGCGCGGGGCGGGTCGGCTCGATGCGCAGGTTGAATTGGCGGGCTACGCGATAGCCGAAATCGGTCGCGCCCATCTGCGGAATCGAAAGCCCGCCCGTAGCGATGACGACGGCGCGACTTTCAAAGCTGCCTTGATTGGTCGTGACGCTGAATCCGTTGTCGGTTTGATTTACGTCGTGAACTTGACAGCCCGTGCGAATCGTAACGCCCGCGTCGCTGCATTCGTTGAGCAAGAGGTTGACGATCTGTTGCGCGCTGTCGTCGCAGAACAATTGGCCGAGTTTCTTTTCGTGATAACGGATGCCGTGGCGTTGAACTAATGCGATGAAATCGTGCGGCGTGTAGCGGGCCAACGCCGCTTTGTGAAAGTGCCGATTGGTTGAGAGGTAATTTTCAGGCGCGGCATAGAGGTTCGTGAAATTGCAGCGTCCACCGCCGCTGATCAAAATTTTCTTGCCGACTTGCGCGGCGTGTTCAATCAATAACACGCGACGTCCGCGACGACCGGCAGTTAAGGCACAAAACAGTCCGGCTGCGCCTGCGCCGATGATGATTGCGTCGTAGCTCACAATTGCGCCAGCAAATAAAACTGCCCCGTCGGTTGCGGTACGCCGCCTTTGGGTTCGAGCGTAACCGCTGTCGCCGCCAGCGTTTCGGCATTCACATTGGCGGGCAATTCCAGTCTGACCGTATAGCGTCCGCGTGCGTCAGGACGAAAGACCGCCGCGCTCAATTTCGCGTCTTTGGTCACGTACCAAAGCTGATAGTCTTTATCGGTTGGCGCTGCGGGCAAGTCGTAAACTTGTAAGAGCCAGCGTTGTTGCGGAACGTCCCATACGATTTTGGCGCTGGCGTTTTGGGCGGTGACGCCTTTCATTGTGAGGATGCGATTGAGCGGCGCGAGTACCTGTTCGATTTGCGCTTGCTGTTCGGCTTTGACCGCGACGACCTGTTGCGCGAGCGCCCGATTCTCATCAAGCAGCTTTTGATTTTGCGAATAGAAATAAGCTGTACCGAAGGTCATCACCAACGCCGCTGCCGCTGCCAGCCATTGCGTCCATTGGCGCGCGGCGACGGGTTGCGGCGCGGCTTTGGGTTTGAACTGCAACACTTTGGCCGGAGCCGCTACGGTTGCAGCGGCATTCACTTGCCTGAGCAACTGTGCGCGCAACGCCGCCGGAACCGTCACGGCGGGCAAGGCATAAGCCAGCAGCGCCGCGACTTCACGGAACTCGTCGGCTTCGCGTAACTCGGCTGGCGCGGCTTGCTGCAAATACGCCTCAACGTCGCGGTTCGTCGCGGCGTCGAGTGCGCCCAGCGCATACAGCGGAATCAGTTCTTGTGTCTCTTCAGTCGTCATCGTGCGCCTTAATATGTTTTATCTGAATTAGGGGAACTGACTCGCGCGTGTCAGCTTCCTGCCGTCTCCTTCAAAACTTTCCTGCTCCCTTTGTTACGGAAGCCAAGGGGCGAACAGATGTCTTGCTCGCGGCTTTTTCGACGCGCAGTAAACCACGTTCCAGTTAAATCGTGCAAAGCCTATGCTGGCAAAGGCTTTCGCTTGACCCGTTCTCTTTGCCACGGATAATCCCCACGAATAATTAATGACGCCACTTGCACGCAAAACCATCGGGAGAAAATAGCACTATGAAAAAGAAACTCACCAAAGGTCTATTCTATGTGGCGCTTGGCTTCGTAGCGTTACTGCTGCTGCGTTTGGCGTATGGCTACGTTTATCCGAACGACCGCGCTTTCGTCGGGACTAGCGAAGACAGTTGGTTTGAAACGGCAATTCGCAATTACGCCAGCGAGAAACGCGGCGGCAAAGGCGACGTTAAGGGCGAAGGCGGCGGCGTTGCATTCGTTAGCGCAGATCAAAAGTATGAGAAGGTCGCTTCGCTGCAAGCCCGCACGCGCAGCTTTGACGAAGACGAAAAGAAAGTGCGCGGGTTGACGACCAAATACAATGCGTTGATCCAGTTCGAGCAAAGTTACGGATTGCCCGGCGGACGCCGCTTGAATCTGGCGATCGGCGTACCGCCCGCGCGTTTCGATGAAATGGTCGCCGAGATCAAAACCGTCGGGAAGCTCTCGGTCATTCGCGTAGACAAAACCGACAAGACGAACGAATACAAAGACCTCAACGCCAAGCGCGTCTCGCTCGAAAAGGCGCGCACTGAACTGGCCAAACTCAAGTCAGTCGGCGGCAGCATCGAAGAACGCATCAACCTCGAAAACCGCCTGCTCGAAATCGAAAGCCAGGTGCAAGGCACGGGTGTCAAGCTCGGCGAATTCGACGCTGAAAATGAATTTTGTACGGTCAAATTCGGCCTCGAAGAATTGGGCGGCGCGGCTGCGGGCATTTCGTTATTGACGCGCTTCAAAGTCGCGCTCGAATGGACGATCAAGTATTACGCCGTGTTGCTGGTTTCGGCGCTGGTCGCGGTGATGTTCGTCTGGCTGATCGTGCTGTTGCTCGAACGCTTCAAGCTGATTACCAAAGCGGCCCAAGCAATGGAAGCGGCGAAGCAAGCTGACCTATAGTCGCTGCGCCGTGTCCGTAGCCCGACCGTTAGCGAGGGCTACCTCGGCAATGCGCCCGTTAGTGTTAATTAGCGCATTGCCGAGGTA
>JAYSVR010000366.1:0-15571 GCA_043718445.1 Acidobacteriota bacterium
GGATAAGCACGACAGTGCCGATTACGAAGACTTGATGCATGACGTAGATTGTGTCGTAGACCTCAAGCGGCGCATCCACTTGGTTTCGCTCGACGGCGACCTGCTTCGCAAGGTCGCGGCGATTGCCCAGTCAAGAGGCGTTTCGGCGGAAACCTTGGTTAATTTGTGGGTACAGGAAAAAGCGGCTTGAGTGAAAGCTGTTGAGTTTGCTGAAAATTCAGGCCAGCGAGAAAACCAAAAAGGCTTTCTGACTTGCTTGCTTTGGCCTCTGCCTTGTTTGGTTCGCCGCGTTGAATTGAGGCAAGATGCCATCGGCGAAGCGCCATCAACTAATTTCAAACAGATCGAACCAACTATGCCTACCATTGAATTTCCCGTCTCTCATCGTTGCGCGCAAACCGGCTATTCATTGACCGCCGCCGTCGTACTCGCTGCCGAAAAGCTCAAGGCCGAAGGCGTCTCGCTCGTAGACCTTGGTGCGGGCGAGCCTGATTTCGCTACGCCCGCGCACATCAAGGCCGCCGCGTATGACGCCATCGAAACGAACTTCACCAAATACACTTCGGCCAGCGGCATCGCGCCGTTGCGCGCGGCGGTGTGCGCTTCGATTAACGGTGAATTCGGTTCTGATTACACGCCCGAACAGTGTTGCATCACGCTCGGCGGGAAGCAGGCGATCTTTAACGCAGTACTCGCGCTCATCAACGCGGGCGATGACGTACTGATCGAAAAGCCGTGTTGGGTTTCGTTCCCTGAGATCGTCCATCTGGCTGAAGGCCGCGTCATCAATATCGAAACCGAAGCCACCGACTTTCACCTGACGGCGGAGATGGTGAAGGTTGCGCTCACGCCGCAAGCGAAACTGTTGATCGTCAATTCGCCGTCGAACCCGACGGGACGCATCATCGCGCCGGATGAGTTTCGCCGCATTGTCGCACTCGCTGCTGAAAACAATGTCTGGGTCATTTCTGACGAATGCTATTTGCAACTCGTCTATCCGCCGCATCAGCCATTTTCTGCTGCCGCCTTGCCGCCGGAATTGCGCGAGCGCGTATTGATCGCCGGGTCGCTCTCAAAAACTTATGCGATGACGGGCTGGCGGATTGGTTACGCGCTAGGTCATACGGCGTGGGTTCAGGAAGTCATCAAGATTCAAAGCCAGTCAGCGACGATGGCGGCTTCGATTGCGCAAAAGGCGGCGCTGACTGCGCTCATCGGCCCGCAGTATTGCGTCGAAGAAATGCTCGCTGAATACGCCGAACGCGCTGACTATTTTATTCCCGCGTTGAATGAAATCCCCGGCATCGAATGCGCTATGCCTGAAGGCGCGTTTTACGCTTTCCCCAACATCAAGGCTCTGATGGCGAACTGCGGCTTTGCTTCGTCAAAGGATGTAGCGAACGAACTGCTCTATAAATACGGCGTCGTGCTGACTTCGGGCGCAGCCTTTGGCGCAGAGGGTTATTTACGGCTTTCGTTCGCCAATTCGCTGGCGGCGCTGGAAGACGCGGTTGGACGCATTCGGCAAATGGTGACAGACCGCAGCACTCGTTGATTCACTCACGCCTTGCGAGTTTTCCCGGCGGCATTTTCTTCTGATCACTCAACTGCAAAACGATCTAACTCAAAGTTCAACTACATGGCACTTTCTCTCAATAAACCCAAGCTCGACAACCTTGCGACAGACATCTGGAAATCTGCCGAGCGGTTGCGCGGCAAGTTCAAGTCTTATGAATATCAAAGCGTCATTCTGCCGATCATCGTCATTCGCCGTTTGGAATGCGTGCTGATTGACTGGCGAGAAAAGAAAGCTGCGGACGTGCTGAAGAAACGCCCCAAGCTCACCGAGCAAGAACTCGCCAAGCTGGTCAAGGGGATGGAGCTTGGCACCGCGCCGTTCTCGAACCAGACCGATCTGACGCTGCGCCAAGTCTATGAAGAAGACCACGCGCTGTTGGAAGAAAACTTTCGGGCTTATATCAACGGCTTTTCGTCAAACGTTGACGACATCATTGAGCATTTCAATTACCGCGCCACCATCGGCCTGATGGTGAAAAACAACCGGCTGGCTCCGATTCTGAACCAGTACAAGGAACTCGCGCTCGGCCCCGATCAGCTTTCAGGGTTGGAGATGGGTTACATCTATGAGGAATTGCTGCGGCGCTTTTCTGAGCAAAGCGGCGATGAAGCCGGGGAGCATTTCACGCCGCGCGAAGTCATTCGCTTGATGGTCGAGTTGCTGGATATTCCCATCCCGGAACAGCATCTTTCCATCTACGATCCGGCCAGCGGCACGGGCGGCATGCTGTCGGTGGCGAAAGAACACTTGCTTGAGCGCGCCGAGACGCCGGAAGAAAAATCGCGGGTAGAAAAATACGTCACGGTTCACGGGCAAGAGCTTTCTCCTACGAATTACGCCGTATGTCAGGCCGACTTGCTCATCAAGAACGACAAGCAAGCCACGGTTCACTTGGGCAATTCGCTGATTCCGCACGAACCGCACAGCAAAGAGCCGGGCGATCAATGGCCTGAGAACAAATGGCGGTTTCATCGGATGTTGAGCAATCCGCCGTTTGGCGTGACGTGGGGCGGCAAGGACGGATATGAGAAAGAAGCGCGCAAACTCGAAAAGACCCGTTATCGCGCCGGGATGCCGCGCGTGAATGACGGCGCGCTGCTCTTTCTGGAAACCATGCTGGCGAAGATGGCCCAGCCTGAAGACGGCGGCAGCCGCATTGCCATCATCTTTAACGGTTCGCCGCTTTCTAATGGCGACTGCGGTTCGGGCGAGAGCGAGATTCGCCGCTGGATTCTGGAAAACGACTGGCTCGACGCCATCGTCATGCTGCCCGACCAGCTTTTTTATAACACCGGCATTTTCACTTACGTCTGGTTGCTGCGGAACGACAAGCCCGCCAGCCATCGCGGTCGCGTAATGTTGATTGACGCCCGCCAACAGTTCGAGAAAGAGCCGAAATCCTTTGGCAATAAACGCAACCGCATCACCGATGCGCACCGCGCCTGGATCGAGCAGCGTTACACCAAAGGTTGGGCGAAGGGTTACGCTGACGAACAGGTCAAAATCTTCCCGCGCGAAGACTTCGCCTATCACAAGGTCAGCGTGGTCTTCTGGCAAACCGACGAACACGATCAGCCCGCCATCGTGACTGAACCTTACGAGAAGGCTTTCACCGCCGCGAACGTGAAAAAGGAGCAGGACTTTCACGCCAGTGATTTGCGCTTCCGCGTGCGAGTGCAAGCGCAGGGCGAAGAGCAGACCATCGAATTCACCGTCAAAGCGAAAGACAACGCCGCGAAGAAATTCAAGGAAGCGCTGGCCGAGGCCGACGAAATTCTTTCGGTCGAATGGACGCATCGCCATTACGTGCAGGACGATGAATACATTCCGCACGGCGAAGACATTGAGGAATTTTTGCACCGCGAAATCGCCAAGCCGATTATTCGCTGGAAAGACAGCCCGCAACTCGGTTACGAGATTTTGCCGAATAAATACTTTTACCGCTATCAACCGCCGACGCCCGCAAAGGATTTGCTGGCAGAGTTTTGGCGGCTGGAAAAAGCGGCGGAGAAGTTGTTGGAGGGACTCGCGCAATGAAAAAATCAGATACGGCTCTCATCGTCACGCCGGAATACCGGCAGTTCATCGAAGAACTGAAGTCGCGGGTTCTTTCGGCTCAGATTTCGGCGGCACGCAGGATCAACCACGAATTGATCCTGCTGTATTGGGACATCGGACGCGGGATCGTGGAGAAACAGAAAACTCTCGGCTGGGGCGAGTCCGTGGTGGAGATGATTGCCGCAGACCTCCGGCGGGCTTTCCCATCCATGAGCGGGTTTTCGCCGCGCAATGTCTGGGATATGCGGCGTCTCTACGAAGCCTATTCGGCTCCTGAGTTCCTTGCGCTGGCCGTGCAGACGACCGGTCAACGCGGGGCAAACTCAATTCTGCGACAACCTGTCGCAGAATTGGAGGAAGGCAAGATCTGGCCACAACCCGTGGCCAAAATTGGGGGCGACGATGATCCGGGCCAATTTCTGCGACAGCTTGTTGCAGAAATTCCCTGGGGGCAAAACCTGCTCATTCTGAATAAACTCACCGACCCTGCCGCCCGCCTGTGGTATCTGCGCGCCACCGCCCGTTTCGGCTGGTCGCGGAAGGTGCTGCTCAATCAAATCAAGGCCAGTGCCTATGAGCGGGCCGTGACGGAAAAGAAAACGCACAACTTCGATCTCGCCCTGCCTGAGCATTTTGCCGAGCAGGCCGACGAGATGCTCAAGAGTTCCTATAACCTCGAATTCCTCGGCCTGCGCCGCGCGCTGAAAGAACGGGAACTTGAAGACCGCCTGATCGCGCGCCTGCAATCCTTTCTGCTCGAACTCGGCTACGGTTTTTGCTTTGTCGGACGGCAATACCGTCTGACGCTGGGCCGCAAGGAGTATTTCATTGACCTGTTGTTTTATCACCGCTTCCTCAAGGCGCTGGTCGCCTTCGATCTCAAGCTCGGCTCTTTCGAACCGGAACACGCCGGTCAGATGGATTTTTATCTGAACGTACTCAACGACAAAGAACGCGGCCCCGATGACCAGCCCTCCATTGGCATCATCCTTTGCGCCGAAAAAGACGACGTAGAAGTCGAGTATGCCCTGCGCACCAAAGCCAACCCCATCGGCGTCGCCGTCTATCAGTTGCAATCGAAACTGCCCAACGAACTCAAAGGCAAACTGCCCACGGTCAAACAACTCGCCAGCATCGTGCGGGCGGAAATGGAGATGAGAAAGTGATGAACACTTACTCCGATAATAAAAGCTCTGGTGTGGAATGGTTGGGGGAAATTCCAAGCCACTGGAATGTCGTGGCGCTCAAACGAGTTTTGTCCGAGCCTCTGAAATACGGTGCTACGGAGGCGGGAGACTGTGACGACCGTTCGCTCCCGCGCTATCTCCGCATCACTGATTTCAATAACGACGGAGGTTTGCGCACAGACACCTTCGCATCGCTCCCGGAAGAAATCGCCCGCGACTACTATGTGCAAGAAGGTGACATTCTCTTTGCGCGAAGCGGAGCCACTGTTGGAAAAACGTTCTTGTTTCGAAATTACGAAGGACGGGCATGCTTTGCTGGCTACCTCATCAAGGCATCAACCGCCCGGCACCAACTGACGCCCGAGTTTCTTTACTATTTCACGAGATCACCCGCCTACGATGCGTGGAAGGATTCCATTTTCACGCAGGCAACGATTCAAAACATCGGGGCTGACAAATACGCACGACTCCCAATTTGTTTGCCGCCGCTGCCGGAGCAACAGCGCATCGCGGCGTATCTGGATGCGAGTTGCGCGGCGATTGACACGGCGGTGACCGCCAAACGCCGCCAACTTGAAACACTCGACGCCCTCCGCAAGTCCATCATCCACGCTTTCTTTGCTGATCACAGTGGGGTAATCAACGAGCGAGTTAAAGACGTAGCGGCCAAAATCACGAGCGGCGTCACGCCGGAAGGTGGCTCTGCTGGCTATCTCGATAGCGGCATCCCTCTGTTACGCAGTCAGAACGTGCATTTCGACGGATTGCGTCTTGATGATGTGGCTTACATTTCAGCGGAAACCCACGCCGGAATGAGTGGTAGCCAATTAAAGCCCAAAGACGTATTGCTCAACATCACCGGTGCTTCGATTGGCCGTTGCACGTTTGTACCCGACGATTTTGAAGAAGGAAACGTCAACCAGCACGTTTGCATTATTCGCCCTGGCCCGTGCGTTGATCACCGATTTCTCGCGGCGTTCCTTTCGTCACCGATGGGGCAAGATCAGATACATTCGACTTTCACTGGCGCGTCTCGACAAGGGCTTAGCCACAGTGATCTTGGCCTTATCCGCATTCCATTTCCAAAGATCGAAGTGCAACGCGAGATTGTTAGCAGAATCGAGCAACATGACTTGAAGCACCGAAATCTCCGTGATTGCATCGAATCCCAAATCGCCACGCTCACCGCCTACCGCAAGTCGCTGATTCACGAATGCGTGACGGGGCAGCGGCGGATTACGGAGGTTGACCTCGCGTCAGTAACCCGAATGTGACACCGTGAGAATGAAGCGAAGCCTGTGGAGTGCGGCGGCCTGACGCCGCTTTGTTATACCCCTCGACGGGCTGCCCGCTGTCTGGCAACAGATGGTTTCGGCTACCGAACGTTGGGCTTGAAGCGCAAGTGGAATAACAAAGCGGCGTCAGGCCGTCGCACTCCACAGGCTTCGCCATAAACCAGATCAAAGCACATGGCTAAAAAGAAGAAAGCCCCCGAACTAACCTTTCAGCAACACCTCGCGGATTACTTCATCCGCGAACACAAGTATGGCTTGTTGGAACAATCCGACATCACCGACACTGAGCATTGCCTTGCCGAAGACAACCTTTGGGCCTTCTTGAAAGCCACGCAGTCCGACACGCTGAAAAAGCTGGCGGACGATTACGGCACTGACGCGCGCGAGGAAGTCTTCAAGGCGTTGCGCAAAGAACTCGCGCATACGCCGCTGTGGATGCTGTTGCGGCAGGGCTTGCAAGTACGCGGGCTGGAATTCCGGCTCTTCTATCCCAAGCCGCGCTCTGCCGCGAGCGCCGCCGCTGCCAAATACGCTGAGAACCGCATCGCCTTGCGCCCGCACTTTTATTTCGGCGAGACGAATCAGGAAATTGATTTTGTTTTCTATCTCAACGGCCTGCCCATCGTGGCGCTGGAACTCAAACACGAAGCCAACCAAAACGTACACGACGCCGTGGCGCAATTCACCAGGCGTGACCATACGCACAAGATTTTTCAGCATCCTTTCCTTTACCTGGCCGCCGACACCAGCGACGCGATGGCCGCCACCGATCCGCGCCGGGAAGAAAACTTCCGCTGGCACAACATGGGGCTGACCAATACGCCGACCAACGCCGACGAATATCCGGTCGAGTTTCTTTACCGCGAAGTGCTGTCGCCGGAACAGTTGCTCGAAGCCTTATCGTTCTTCCTCGTGCGCGTGCCCGAACGCGCAGCCGAAGACGACAAACCGGCGCGCCCGGCGGCGACCATCTTCCCGCGCTATCACCAAAGCCGTCTGGTGAGGCGCGTGGCCGAAGACATCACGGCGCATTTCGCGGCGCACGGCGACATCGGCAAAAAATATCTGGCTGACCATTCCGCTGGCAGCGGCAAAACGCTGTCTATCTGCTGGCTGGCCGACCGGTTGCACAGCCTGTTCAAGCCCGGTACGAACGAAAAGCTGGTGGACATCACTTTCATCCTCACGGACCGCAAATCGCTGGACACGAACATCCGCGAAGACATCGAAAAATTCACGCACTTCAAAGACGTAGTCGGCATCGCCAGAAAGGCCGACGACTTGCCGCGCTTTTTGCAACAGCGAAAGTCCATCATCGTCACCACGCAGCAGAAATTCGCGTGGGTGCTGGAAGAGATTCAGCAGAACCCGGAATTGAAAAAGCTGCGCGTGGCGTTCCTGATTGATGAAGCCCATCGCTCGCAGGAAGGCCAGATGGGCGCGGCCATCCGGTTGCCCTTTCGCAAAACAGCGGATGAACCGGCGGATGAACCGGATGATGACGCGCCTGCCCCAGACCCGGAAGAACAGCTTGCCCAGATCATCCGCGAACACGACCTGAATCAGTTGTTTGTGGCTTTCACCGCCACGCCCGCGCCGTCCACCGTGTCGCTGTTCGGCCAACCGTTCGACACTTACACCGAAGCTGAAGCCATCGCTGAGGGCTACATCGTGGACGTAGCGGCGAGCATCATTTCCTATAAGACGCTTTATCACTTGCATTGCTCCATCGTGCCGAAGCTCGACGAAGAGACGCTTTATCCCAAGGGCGTGGTGGCGAAGGCGCTGCAAAATGTGGCGTTTCAAGACGACGGGCTGATTCAATACAAGGCCGAAGTGATGTTGCGCATCTTCGAGAAAGACGTAAAACCGCTGATCGGTGGACGCGCCAAAGCAATGATCGTCACCTCGTCACGCGTGGCTGGGCTGCGGTTTTTCAACATCATCAAAGAGAAGCTCAAGGAGCGCGAAGCAGATTACCAGGCGCTCTATGCCTTCTCCGAATTCGTCCACCCAGAGACGAACGTGGCCATCAGCGAATACGCCGTGAATGAATTGCAGCCGGGCGAACTGATTGAGAATCGCTTCGAGGGCGACGATTATCGAATCATGGTCGTGGCGAATAAATTCCAGACCGGCTTCGATCAGCCCTTGCTCGCGGGCATGTTTCTCGACAAGCCGGTGCTGGATCGCAACGCGGTGCAAACGGTCTCGCGCTTGAACCGCTGTCACTACGGCAAGGATAAAGTGGTGGTCGTGGACTTCACGAACAACGCGACGCAAATCCTGAAAGCCTTCGCCAAGTATCGGAAAGGCACACCGTTCGAGCCGGAAGAACCGGATCAAGCAACCTGCTTGAAACTATACGCAGAGATTCTTGCCGCGAGCGTCTTCACGCAAAAAGACGCCGCCGACCTGCTCAAGCTGGTGGCGAACGGGACAGATGCGCAAGTGCAATTTCAGGTGAACGCACTAAGGATGCGCTTTCAGACGAAGCTCAACGAGGGGGAAGACCGCAAGGCATTCGTCTCTCTGCTGGGGCGTTTCGTCAGAAGCTTTCATTTCCTGACGTGCTTTTTCACTTACCCGCCAGCGCTTCAGGAGTTCGCCACGTTCGCCGAATGCGTCGGCCCACAGCTTATCAAGGTCGGAACGGTGTCAGAACTGATGAAGCAGATACGCGCGACCGAAGTCATCAAGGCGGCGGTGCAGTTTCAAGGTGTGATGACCAGCGGCGGTCCAGTGAAGCTGCAACCGGGCCAAGGGAAGAAAGGCGCAGGCCCGCCACCGACAAAGTCGTCGGTGCAAGAAATGATCGCGGGCATTCTCGCCCAACACAAAATCACCGACGAGGAAGCGCTGTATATCAAACAGGTGACGGAAGAAAAGATCGCCGACCCAACCATCCGCAGCACCGTGCGGGTTCACCGCAGCAACCTGCTTTATCTGGAAGGCCCTTATCGTGGGCAAGTCAATGGGATTATCCAGACGACTTATGACGAACGTGGCCGTTACGATGAACTCGCGGATCCCAAATACACTGATACGGGCGGCATCTTCGACATCATGGCTGTGACGGTCATTCAAACCCATTTGGCTCTTGCAGCCTGAGACCTCTCTGAGAAATTATGAGCAAGACGATTCACGACATCCCCGCAGCCGACCGTCCGCGCGAAAAACTCCTGCGCAAAGGTGCGGCTGCGCTGAGCGATCAGGAACTGCTGGCCGTGCTGCTCGGCAAAGGCACATCCGGCATGGACGTGATGACGCTCGCCGCCAAACTGGCGCGGCTGATTGACGAAAAAGGGCTGGACGTGAAAGCCGAAGACTTGACGCAGTTCGACGGCGTCGGCGACGCCAAAGCGACCTTGATTCTGGCCGCCATCGAATTCGCCCGCCGCCGCATTAAACCGGACGGGGCGAAGATTGAAACCCCTGCCGATCTGCTGCCGCACGTTCGCCATTACGCTGACCGCAAGCAAGAGCATTTCCTTTGCGCCAGCATCAACGGGGCGAACGAGATTCTGAACATCCGGGTGGTCTCGATTGGATTGATTGATCGCAGCCCCGTGCATCCGCGCGAAGTCTTCGCCGATGCGCTCACCGACCGCGCTTCGGCTGTCATCGTCGCTCACAATCACCCCAGCGGCGGAGTTGAACCGTCGCAAAGTGACATCAACATCACCGCCCAACTCAAAGCGGCGGGTGAAATCGTAGGCATTGATTTGCTCGACCACATCATCTTTAACCGCACGGGATACTTCAGCTTCTTGGAAGAAGGAAAGCTGTAGCGGGCAGGCTTTACGTTGATCGCATTCAAGCGGGCGAAGTCGGCTTCGGCCACAACTTTTCAAGTCGCCACGAAACGCCGATGAAGACTGTGCAAGAGACGATCAGGACGTCTCAGGCCAAAATCCCTTTGATCACTTGCCCTTCTTCGGTCGGCCCAATCAATCGTTGGTTCAAGCCTTGATAAGCGAAACTGAACCGATGCGGATCTAGCCCCAGCACGTGTTGAATCGTCGCTTGCAAATCACGAATGCCGACCGGATTTTCAACCGGGAAATATCCGAACTCATCCGTTTGTCCGTAAGCCAAACCGGCCTTGATGCCTCCGCCCGCGAGCCACATCGTATAAGCGTTCGTGTGGTGATCGCGTCCGACAAAGCCTTTGCGTAACTCAGTGCGTACGTTGTTTTGCATCATCGGCGTGCGTCCGAATTCGCCGCCCCATACGACCAGCGTTTCATCGAGCAAGCCGCGCTGTTCGAGGTCAATCAGCAAGCCCGCGATGGCGCGATCAATCTGTTGGCACTTGATCGGCAAGGTTTCGTCAATGCTTTCGCCCAGCGACGAACCGTGATGATCCCAACCCCAATCATAAAGCTGCACAAAGCGTACGCCGTTTTCGATCAGCCGCCGCGCCAGCAAACAGTTATTCGCAAATGTAGGGTCATCGCCTTTGTACGTTATGCGCGGATCATCTGCGCTCTCGGCGAGCGAGACGTAACCCGGCTGCGCGCCGTATAAATCCAAAATGTGTTGCGGCTCTTTGCTGATGTCCATCACGTCGGGCACAGAGGTTTGCATGCGATAGGCCAACTCGTATTGCGCAATGCGCGTGAGCGTCTCACTGTCGCCGCTGCGTTCGTATTCGGCCTGATTCATTTTAGCGAGCGCGTCCAATGTGCGACGACGCAAGCTGCGATCAAGTCCGGCGGGATTGCTCAGATACAACACCGGGTCGCCCGTCGTGCGGCATTGCACGCCTTGATAAACGCTCGGCAAAAAGCCCGAACCCCACAGCGACTTGCCTCCATCGGGCGTCTTGCCGCCCGAAAGCAATACGACAAAGCCGGGCAGGTTTTCATTCACGCTGCCTAACCCGTAAGTCACCCACGAACCCATCGCTGGATTGCCCAAACGCGGCGAACCGGTTTGCACATAAAGTTGCGCGGGCGCGTGATTGAACTGATCGGTGTTGACCGTGCGAATGATGCAAGTCTTGTCTACGATTTTGGCGAAGTGTGGGAGCAGTTCGCTGACCCATTGCCCGCTTTGACCGTGCTGTTTGAACTTGAATTGCCCGGCGAGAATTTTGGGTACGCCTTTGATGAACGCAAACCGCTTGCCCGCCAGAAACGAAGGCGGCGCGTCTTTCATATGCAGCTTTTCGAGTTCCGGCTTGTGTTCAAACAACTCAAGCTGCGACGGCGAACCCGGCATATGCAGGTAAATCACGCGCTTCGCTTTGGGCGCGAACATCGGCGCTTTCGCTGCAAGCGGATTGTTCGATTGCGGATTGCGGATTGCGGATTGCAGATTGGCTGTTGCATCGCGTGAAAGTAATGTTTGCAGGGCGAGTGCGCCGAAACCGAGGCCGCTGTCTTTGAAAAAATGGCGACGCGTGATTTCGCGCGCGCTAACAATTGCAGGAGAAAATTTGTTATTGCTCATAGCTTAATTTCGAGTAAGAAATTCATCCAGATTGAGTATTGCATTTGCTGTGACAATCCACGCCGCAAACGCAGCTTTACTGATGCCTTGGATGTCATTAGCCCTCGCAGCTTTCAGCAATGCCTCAGCTTTTTCAGGCGATGTAAGAAAAGTTCTTTCGGCTTCTTGCTGTAACACAATCAACGGTGCAGCTTCTCCCGCGCGCAGCGGACGAATTAGCGCCAGCCGCAAGCCACGCGCAGCTCGTGCATTAGGCGAAGTCAGTATCATTCGTCGCGCCAAGCCTGCTGCGGCTTCCAGATAGACCGGATCATTCAACGTGACCAGCGCCTGCAAAGGCGTATTCGTGCGGATGCGGCGCATCTGACAAATTTCGCCGCTGCCCGCATCAAACGTCATCATCGTCGGGTAAGGCGTAGTCCGTTTGAGATAGGTATAAAGCCCGCGCCGAAAGCGGTCTTCGCCCACAGCGTCAATCCAGTTTTTGGTGTTGTAAGTCGTACGCCACAAGCCCGCTGGTTGTGGCGGCATCACCGGCGGCCCACCCATTTTGTTTGAGAGCAAGCCCGCAACTGACAAGGCTTGATCGCGTACCGCTTCGGCGCCAAGCCGAAAGCGCGCGCCGCGTGAACTCAAGACATTACGCGGATCGGCTTCGCGCAAGGGCGCAGTAACTTCCGAAGCCTGTTGATATGCCTCGCTCATCACGATGGTCTTGAGAATTTTTTTGAGTGACCAGCCGTTGTCGCGATATTCAGCCGCTAACCAGTCGAGCAATTCAGGATTGGTCGGAGCCGAGCCTTGTGCGCCGAAATCTTCTTCGGTTTCGACAATGCCGATACCAAGCAGCCGTGCCCATACGCGATTGGCCCAGACGCGCGGCGTCAGTGGATTGTCGCGGTTGACTAGCCATTGCGCGACGCCGAGGCGATTGCGCGGCGCAGCGGCAGGCCACTTACCGAAAGCCGCTGGCACGTTAGGCGTAACCGTTTCACCCGGATCGAGAAAGTTGCCGCGCAGATGAATTTTCGTGGCGCGCTGTTTATCGGCAGCGAGTTCGCGCATTAACGGCAAGCGCACAAGGTTGTCGGTGAAATCCTTTTGCGCTTTATAAGCCGCCGTGAGTTCATCGCGCAGCTTGCGCATTTTTGTTGTCGCCTTGCGCGGTTGCAGCGAAGCCGCGTCAGCGCCGCTCGTCATCAAACGAAAGCGGCGCAGTGTTTTGGTATCGCCCGCTTGTTGTGAAAGCGTGACGTGCAATTTGGTTTCAGCCGTGAGCTTGAGCGGTTCGGCAAAATCAAACAGCGCTTCATGGCGTTCCTGCGCTTGCGCTTTGACTGACCATCCGGTTTTTTCATCGCCGTCCAGCACATGCGAGATCGCCTCTTTCGCTTCAGCAAAATCAGCGCGCGCATTCGTTAAACGAATCGGGCGAATCGGACGCGCGTTGCTTTCCCCTCGTTCCGCCGTGATTTCAGACAAGACGAACCAACCGCTGCGCCCAATGGCGGGTTCGCCCGAAGTCGCTTTTTCTGTCAACGCTTCCAGTCGCAAGGCGGTATGCACGCCCGCAGGCAAGGTGAGCGTCACGACGTAAGTGTCTTCCGGCGGAGCCTTGCCGCTGACCGCGATAACGCCATCAGGTTGTGGCGCAATGGTCGCGCCGTCTTTAGAAATAACGGCGGCGACAGCGGGTGCGTGCCAGTTGCGCTCTGCGTTGGCGTCAGCCTTTTCCGCCGTTTCTTCTAACGGTTTGCTTTGATCGAGCAGCGTTTGAATGCGTTCTTGCCAGTGTTTGCGTTCGACTTCTTCTTTGGGCGAGAGCAACTCCATCGTTGGCGCGTCGCTGCCGAGATCGGCGTCTTCGGTCTGATTAAACAGCGCGTAAAAGCCGTAATACTCGCTTTGCGAAATCGGGTCGTATTTATGCGTATGGCATTTCGCGCAACCCATCGTCAGCCCCATCCAGACTTGCATCGTCGTGTCTACGCGATCTTTGACGGCGGCCACGCGGAACTCTTCGTTGTCGGTTCCGCCTTCGTCGTTCGTCATCGTATTGCGATGAAACGCCGTCGCAATGATTTGCGCTGGCGTGGCGTTAGGTAACAAGTCGCCCGCGAGTTGTTCAGTCGTGAATTGGTCGAGTGGCATGTCGGCGTTGAGCGCCTTAACGACCCAATCGCGGTAAGGCCAGATCGTGCGGCCCAAATCTTTTTCATAACCTTTCGTATCGGCATAACGCGCCAGATCAAGCCACATGCGCGCCCAGTGTTCGCCAAACTGCGGCTTGGCTAACAACTCGTCTACCATTTTTTCGTAAGCCGCTGGCGTGGCGTTCGCCGCGAACTTATCTGCAATTTCAGGCGTAGGCGGCAAGCCAATCAAATCCAACCACAAGCGACGCACCAACGTATGCGGCTTGGCGGCGGGACGCAGCGTGAGATGCTTTTTCGCCAGTGCCGCACTCACCAACGAATCAATCGTTGAACTCGCTGGTTTGCTTACTGGTTCAAACGACCAATGCACACCCCACTTCGCGCCTTCGGCAATCCAGCGGCGGATTATTTCAATTTGCGCAGGCGAAACTTTTTTATGCGCGCTGGGCGGCGGCATCACGACATCAGAGTCAGTGCTGGTCATTCGGCTGAAGATGAGGCTGTTGCCTGGTTCGCCCGCGACGATGGGCTGGCCGCTGCGCCGTTGAGCTTTCGCGTCGGCTTCAAGGTCGAGACGCAAGTTGGCTTTGCGTTTGGTTTCATCGGGGCCGTGGCAGGCGAAACAGTTCGCCGCCAGAATCGGCAGCACGTCGCGTCCATAACGGATTGGCTCTGCGCTGGCAGCTTCGAAACGAATGAGAGCAAAAGTCGTAGCCAGCGCCAGCAGCAAGAGTTTGCCGCTACGGTGACGTGAAAAGAGTGATGGAAGATTCATAGTCACAAAGCCTGATTGAGTTGTGTTTGGATGTGTATGCGGACGCCGGGAAAATAACAGAGAACTCGTTTCGCGTCATCGTTGCCAAGCGGTTGCCAGACCCGTTACGGTTACGTTGCAGTCGTTCAATTCAATTTCAGGAGCAACAAAATGGATTTCACCAATCAAACCGTACTCATCACGGGCGCGGCGCGCGGCATCGGTCGCGTTACGGCGCAACAATTCGCCGCTGCCGGAGCGCGCGTGGCGCTGCACTATCGCGGCCATCAGGGCGAAGCTGAAGCGACTTTCAAAGAGTTGGCAGGCAGCGGTCACTTGCTGTTGCAAGCCGATCTCACGGCGGCAGGCGCGGCAGAAAAACTGATGGCCGACACCGTAGCCGCTTTCGGCAAGCTCGACGTGTTGGTCAACAACGCGGCGGTTTATTACGACCATCCGCTGTTTGATTCGAGCTTTGACGAATGGCGCGAGAACTTTCGTTCGATGTTCGACATCAATCTGTTCGCGGTGAGTGACCTTTGTTACTTCGCGGCGCAGCAAATGAAACAGCAAGGCGGCGGCCAGAGTGGTGGCCACAGTGGTGGAAAGATCGTCAACGTTTCTTCGCGCGGAGCCTTTCGCGGCGAACCTAACGCGCCCGCTTATGGCGCAAGCAAAGCCGCGTTGAATCAACTCAGCCAGTCGCTCGCGCAATACCTCGCGCCGCACAACATTCGCGTACACGTCGTCGCGCCCGGTTTCGTAGACACCGAGCGTGTCGCTGATAAAGTCGCAGGCGAAGTCGGCGAAGCCATTCGTCAGCAAAGCCCTTTCAAGCGCGTAGCCACGGCGGAAGAAGTCGCGCGTACGATTTTGTTTCTCGCTTCTGACGGCGTTGATTTTCTGTCGGGCGGCATCGTTGACATCAACGGCGCGTCTTATCTGCGGTCATAGTGTAAGTAGCGTGTCAGTAGCCCGCGCGTAAGCCTTGTCATTACCCAAAACTTTTCACGAAACGTGCGGTTGGTTTTCAGCCCGCGAACGCGGGCGGCAGCATAAAGCCTGGGGTGGAGCGCGGCTTCGCA
>JAYSVR010000367.1:0-4720 GCA_043718445.1 Acidobacteriota bacterium
TTTGAGATTTGTCATTGCTTCAGAATTGCTCAACGTGGATGCGGGCGATAGCAAATGACAAATCTCAAATCTCAAATGGAAAATAGTTTTCTGCTTTACTCTTGGGGTGGCTTGGCCCCCCGCGTGCCTTTGGCTTTGACGGCTTCGTCATACGCGCCGCCGGGCACTTGTCCCAGCTTAAGAGCGAGTTCATAAGCCGCGAGCGCATCGGCAGAAAGTTTGGCAGCGTCTTCGGTTTTGCCCGCCTGGGTTTGGGCTTCGGCGATGAAATCAAGAATCTTGCCCGCTGAAACGTAGCTGCGTTGCGTCAGCCATTTTTCATCAGGTGCGGCGGTTTCGGCGGCGAGTTTATAAAGTTCGACGGCGGTGAATAGTTCGGTTTCGAGTTCGCTGCTGTCGGTGAGCGTCGTCGCTTCTTTGCTCGTCACATCGGCAAGACCAAACAATACGCGGGCGTTTTGCGGATGAGCTTTGCGCGCAGCGGTGAGAACGGCTTTGGCGTCGGCGTAACGGCGCTGCCGCATCATCGTGTCGGCTTCCTGCAACCGTGCGACCAGTGTCGCGTCGGCGTTCGCAATCACGGGCGCAGTCGGCGCGGGTGCGGAGGCGGCTTCGAGGCGGTTTTGTTTGACGCGAGCGAAGCGTGCGGCGTAAGCGTCAAGGCGCGCGGCTTCTTCTTCAAAATTGATGTTCAGCAACAGGTCGCCGTAATAGTCGCGCACGTCCACGCCAACTTTTTCGTAAGCCTTCACCTTGTCATAAAAGTTATAGACCAACACCGCGCCGCGTTCATAAGCCGTACTCAATTCATAAAGCGCTTCGTCTTCTTTGAGTTGTCGGCGCGTGGCGACGCCCAACACATCGAGCCGCGCATCGGTCGCGCGTACTAGCGAATCGGTGATGAGGTAATAGGCGCTGCGTTCGGCGTAAATTTTATCGAGCTTTTCGCCGCGCGTTTCCATCAGTTTTTTGAGCGGCGCGGCAATGTCGCGCACTTCTTTGAGTTGGCGTTCGGCGAGCGGATCAAGCAGGAAGTTCAGAAAGCTGCGGCGGATGGCTTCGACGTTGGTTTCGGTCGTAGGGCCAAGCAGCAAAAAATAATCGTTGCGCACGATGCGCAGGTTCGCAGTGCCTACGGCATTGAGCAAATCGGGAATGACAAAAAAGCGGCGCACACGATTGGGGTTATCGGCCCGCGCTTTTCTGGTAGCGAGCCGACGCGCTTCGAGCGCGAGGTCTTCGTCAGATTTTTCTTTGCCCTTTTCTTTTTTCTCTTTGCGCAACTTGGCGTTGGCGGCTTCTTTTTCTTTGAGGGTTTTAAGTTCGAGGGCGATGAGTTCTTTGATCTCGGCTTCAGAGCGGCGCACCACATAGAGCGGCGGCAATTCGAGAATCGGTTCGGTGTGCAAAAAAGAAAGCACCGAACCAATCGCTACGCCCGCCGCCTGCGGATAAGTCACCGCCGTCTTGCCATAAGCCTCAACGTATTTCGGCAGCAAACGCGAAAAGCCGGACGTTTGATAAAAGTCTTGTATCAACGGCAGAAAATCTAAAATGTCGCGTACGTCATCGGGCAAGCGATCTTGTGGTACGTCTAAAGAAAACGCGGGCGGTTCGGTCAGCGACAAAGCCAGACTCAAATAAGGCGCGACGGATTGCACTTCGGCGCGTCCCTGACGATGCGCCAGATAATGATCGCGCAGCTTGCGCACAATCGCCGGATTCAGGTCTTTCAAATCTTTCAGATCAGTGCGAATCATTTGCCGCAATTCGGTCAGCGCGCGGTTGTTGGTTTCGTGGTCGTAACCCGCAACATTCAGCGCCGCCATCATCACGATGACGCGCTTGTCTACGCCCACATAAGTGTTCACGTCGTCGAGCGTAGGGTTCGCCTTATCGCCCAGCGATTGCTTGCGCGCGGGAGCTTTGGGCGGAGCCTGTGCCGGTGGGGTTGGCTGCGCAGGCGTCGCGGGTTTGTCTTGCGCGAATACGCTCAAGGCTAAAAAAAGGGAAAGGCAATTTGAGATTACAGATTTGAAAAAGGGCATAACGTCTTTCAGTGAAATACCGTGAAATATTTTGTTTGTATTTGAAATCAGGGCGACTGTTTCTTTGAACTCACCGGTCGCACGAACTTGCATCATTTGTCTTCACCACGCTCTTCTCTTTTTACTGCGTTCATCAGTGCGAAGCAGCGGCAAAACGTTTCGGCAGCGCGCCTGCATCGCTTTCGTACCGGTGCGCGATTTGTGTTCAATCAGCCAGAGCGTTTCTTCGCGCAACTCGCCATCGCCTTCGTTGTTGTTAGTGCGCGCGACCAATTCGCTCAACGCGCCGAGCGCATTCACGGCGAGCGCGTTTTGCGGATGATCTACTAATAATTGAAACAGCGTGATGGCGCGTTTGCTTTCGTGCCGCGTCAACTTGAGGCGCGGCACGATGGGGCAAAGCCTGAAACGCACGTGCCACCACGAATGATTTTCGAGTTCGGTCAGCACGAGGTCGGCGTAAAGCTCAAACAACTCAGGGCGCTTTTCGCTCACGGCTTCAAGCGCCATCGCGGCGCGCTTGCAAGTGCCGCGATCTTCGCTCAACAGACACTCAAAGAGTTCGTCGAATAAATCGGGATTATGCACGGCGGTGGCTACGTCAAAAGCCGCGCCTTCCGTGTACCAAACGCCTTCAGCCAGTTGTGCAGCGATGTTCATCGAAGAGCGCATTATACAAACCGTGGCGCGGGCTGCCAGTCAGTAGGAAATGTTTATTGCTTGATGCAGGCGAACGACGGCTTATGGTATTACTTGGCTGAACTCAAAATATGACCCTACTTATGAAATTACGCATTTATTTTTTTATCCAACTCGTTGGCTTGCTCGGTTCGATTGCTTTGTTAGCAGCAGCCCAAGCCGCGCACGTGACAGGTGTTGTAAAAGATGCCAGCGGTTCGCCGGTGACAGGCGCGACGGTGAATTTGCTCAACGCGCGGCAATCCGGCGTCGCTGTCACGACGACCGATGCGCAAGGCCAGTTCGTGCTGACGGGCGTCACGGCGGGCACTTATGAAGTGCTGGTGACGGCCAAAGGTTTTGCCGCACGGCGGGCTGCCATCCAAATTCCTAATAATGAAAAAGGCGGCTTGCAGATTCGTTTGGGTGTCGCGCCGCTCACCGCCGAAGTCACAGTGACCGCCGATGTCGGAACCGTTCAGGAACTCGACAAGACGACGCAACAGGTCAATGTGATTGATGAAGACAAGCTGGCCCAGCGCGCGACTTCGGTGTTGGCGCAAGCCTTTCGCGAAGAGCCGGGCGTGCAGTTGCAACGCACGAGTCCGACGATGAGCGGCATTTTCGTGCGCGGCTTCACGGGCGCGAAAGTTGCGGTGTTTGTTGATGGCGTGAGGTTTTCAACTTCAGCGGCGCGGGGCGGCGTGAATAGTTTTTTCAACCTGAACGACGCGAGCAGCCTGCGCGCCGCCGAAGTGCAACGCGGCCCGAACAGCGCACAATTCGGCAGCGACAGTTTGGGCGGCAGCGTGCAACTGGTGACGCGCACGCCGCTTTATACGAACTCAGACAAGTATGAAACGCACGGTCAGTTCGGCACGCATTACGCCAGTGCCGATCACAGTTGGGGCAGCAGCTTGCTCACCACCATCGGCAATAACGAACTCGCCGTTTTGTTGAATCTCAGCGGACATCGCAGCAACACTTTGCGCAGCGGGCGCGGTTTCGATACGCACGCGGCGGTCACGCGCTTTCTCGGCATTCGCTCAGATGTGTTCGGCGAACGCTCAACCGACACCGCGTTCACGCAATACGGCGGACTGTTTAAGTTGAATTACAAACTCACCGAACGCGACTTTCTCGCCGTGCATTACCAGCGGTCGCAGATAGACGGCGGCAAACGTTTCGATCAAACGCTGGGCGGCGACGGCAACCTGCTGGCGGACTTGCGCAACTTCAAAAACGATTTCTTCTATGGACGCTATGAACGGATGGGCGCGTTCTGGTTCGACTCATTGGCGCTGTCTTATTCGTTTAACGCCCAGCGCGAAGAGCGCGTCAATCAAGGCGGGCAAGGCAATCCGACGGGCGCGATCAGCTTTCAACCCGAACGCACCGAAGTCCACGGCTTTCAGGCGCAGGCCAATCAGCAACGTGAACACAACAGCCTGACGATAGGCGGCGATTTTTACTACGACCGCATTCGCTCGAAATCTTTCAACGTTAATCCGGTGACGAATGTCGCAACGGTCGCGCGCGGACGGGTGCCTGATAAACCGACTTACCAAAACTTTGGCGTTTACGTGCAAGACATTTTTACCATCAAGCCTGACCGGCTGCGGCTGATTGGCGCGTTGCGATACAACCGTGTGAGTTATGTTTCGCGCGCTGAATTCAGCCCGATAGTGCCCGTGCTAAGTGATGCGCGGCTGTGGCCGGATGACGAACTGACCGCGCAAGCCGTGACGCCGCGTTTGGGCGTAGTGCTGACGCTGGCCGAAGGCTTCAACGTTTCAGCGCAAGTCAGTCGCGGCTTTCGCGCGCCGCATACGACTGACCTGGCGACGGTAGGCTTGGTGGGCAATGGCTTTGAAGCGAACGCCGCTGATTTGCGTGACGGCGTTTTTGCAAGAGGGGCAGAAGTCGGTTCGACCGCCGACCGCAATGCCGTCAGCATCGGCAAGCCCGTAGTGCAACTCAAACCTGAAAGCACA
>JAYSVR010000368.1:0-4710 GCA_043718445.1 Acidobacteriota bacterium
TTGCTGGCGAAAAAAGTGGTGCGTACTAAAGACCACACAACGGGTCACAGGCTGAAGCCTGCGCTACGTCGCCACGTCAGAGCTTGAGAGCGAGTCGCAATGCAACACGCCCGGAGACAAACCGTTGCAACGCGACACCGTGGACGCAAAAGCGCGTGCCGTTCGCTCTCAGGATTTCAGGTGGAGCAGGTTGCAAACCTGCTCCACCATCGCAGTAACCACCATAACGAATGACTACGCTTAACGAACTCGCCGCCCATCTCAAAGCCGAACTCACCTTCGGCAAAGAGCGCGGCGTATCAAAAAACACCGAGATTCCCGCCATCACCGATGCGGTCACACACGACTCGCGCCGCGTGCGCCCGGGGTCTGTCTTCGTGGCGATCCGCGGTGCTAAGACCGACGGCAATCTTTATGTTGAAGCGGTGTTGAAACGCGGCGTGACGGCGGTCATTTCAGATCAAACGCGTCCGGCGGATTTTCCCGGCGCGTGGCTCAAGGTCGCTGATGCGCGCGCGGCGTTGGCGCAAGCAGCGTCGTTGATTTACGGATTCCCTTCGCGCTCTTTGCAATTGGTGGGCATCACCGGCACGAACGGCAAAACGACGACGGCGCACTTGGTTGAAGCGATCTTTCAGGCCGCGAAAAAACATTCGGCGTTGATGGGCACGATCAGCCAGCGCATCGGCCCGCAAGACGTAGCGTCAGCTTTCACTACGCCGGAAGCCTCTGACACACAGGCCTTCATGCGCCGCGCACTTGATGTCGGATGCACGCACGCCGTGATGGAAGTCTCGTCGCACGCGCTCGCCTTGCATCGCGCCGATTGTCTCGAATTCGCCGTGGCCGCTTTCACCAACCTGACGCAAGACCATCTCGACTTGCATGGCACGATGGAGGCTTATTACACGGCAAAGCGCAAACTCTTCAACGGAAGTCTGGGCGAGTTGCCGCGTCGCTCAGTCGTCAATATTGATGACGCTTACGGCCAGCGTCTGGTGAAAGAAACCGTAGCGAACGCGCTGACCTTCGCGCTCGACCAGCAAGCCGACGTCACGACGAATGAAAAGAATTTCGGTTTGGATGGCTTGCGATTCACCGCGACCACGCCGCTCGGCGACATCGTGATTGATTCGTCGTTGGTGGGGCGTCCGTTCGCTTACAACATTCTGTGCGCCATTGGCATTGGCATCGCGTTGGGCTTCGATGCCAAGACGATTGCCGCTGGCATCAATCAAGCGCGCGGCGCAGCGGGACGTTTTGAACGCTGTTCAACCGCCGAAGACGACATCACCGTGATTGTTGATTACGCGCATACGCCCGATGCGCTGACCAGCGTTTTGCAAACCGTGCGCAACGCGGCGGCGGCTGAGACGCAAGTCATCACCGTGATGGGTTGCGGCGGCGACCGCGACAAAACCAAACGTCCGCTGATGGGCAAAGCGGCTGCGCAACTGAGCGATTTAGTGATCGTCACATCTGACAATCCGCGCAGCGAAGACCCGCAAACGATTCTCGAAGACATTCGCCCCGGCGTTGAAGCAATCGGCAAACCTTTTGAAATGATCGAAGACCGTCGCGCTGCAATCTTTCGCGCCATCACCGAAGCGCAACCCGGCGCAGTCGTGATGCTCGCGGGCAAAGGCCACGAAGATTATCAAGTGCTGGCAACCGGCAAGATTCATTTTGACGACCGCGAAATCGCGCGCGAGGCATTGCAACAACGGCGTCAAAGCTAATTGAGAGAACAGCGAAACAACGGCAACGACCATTGTCCCTTATCCATTTTCAATTATGGGCAGAGATAGCCCTTTGCCAATAATTGATAATGGACAAGGGACAATGCCGGTTGCCATCGTTTGCGTTCGTTCAGATTTCACGAAAACAAAATGCAGTTACACGAAATCGCCCGCCGGTGCGGAGCGAGCCACAATCTGGATGAGTCGCTGGCGAAGTTTGAGCCGCTGGGCTTTGCGATTGATTCACGCGCAGTGAAGGAGGGAGAAGTTTTCATCGCACTGCCCGGCGAGCGAGTCAACGGTCATCAGTTCGTCAAAGAGGTTTTAGACAAAGGTGCTGTTGCCGCCATCGTGAATCATCAGCGGTTGTATGCGACGAAGACGCTGCCGCTGGATTTGGGCGAATACTTTGGGCGATTGATCTTTGTTGAAAATACGGCGGCGGCGATTCAGCAAATAGCGGCGCGGGTTTTGAGCGCGTGGGGGCGTCCGGTCGTAGGCATCACCGGCAGCGCGGGCAAGACCACGATGAAAGACCTGACGGCGCAAGTGATGGCGGCGGCGGGTCGCGTACATAAATCGCTGGGCAATCTCAACACGAGTTATGGCTTGCCGCTGACGGTTGGGCGAATGATTTCAAACGGCGCGCAGCCCAACGATTTCGATCTCGCGGTCTTTGAAATGGGGATGAGTTCTTACGGCGAAATCGCGCGGCTCGCCGACATCGCTTCTCCGCTGGTCGGCGTCGTCGGCAACGTAGGCACGGCGCACATCGAATTTTTCGGTACATCAGAACGCATCGCGCGCGCCAAAGCCGAACTGATTGACGGCTTGCGCCCGGGCGGTACGGCGGTGTTGAACGCGGACGATCCGCTCGTGATGAAAATGGCTGCGCGACGACGCGACTTGCGTGTGATTCGTTTTGCGATTGATGCCGAAGCGGAAGTGAAAGCACGTGACATTCGCGTGTTAGACGGATTGGCAGGCACGGCGTTCACGCTCGTGACGCCAACCGACGAAGCCGAAGTGAAGCTGCCCCTGCTCGGACGCCACAACGTCTTGAACGCGCTGGCGGCTGCTTCAGTAGGCGTCGCGTTTGAATTGCGCGCCGTGCAAATCGCGCAACAGTTGAATGCCGCTGCGCCTTCAGAAAAGCGCGGCGAAATCATTCGCCTGTCAAACGGCGTAACGATCATTGACGATTCTTACAATTCCAATCCGCCCGCGCTGGTGCAGGCCGTCAAAGCGATGTGCGAAGCGCCTGGCTTCACGCGCCGCATCGTCGTCGCGGGCGAAATGCTCGAACTCGGCGCTGACGGTGCAGCGATGCACAAAGAGTGCGGCGCTGAACTCGCGCGGCTCGGCGTGGAAGAGTTGCTCGGCGTACGCGGCCTCGCGGCTTCGTTAGTCGAAGGCGCACATGCCGCTGGATTAGGCGATGCGACCTTTGTCGAAACCACCGATGAAGCGGCGGCGCTGCTGATAAAGCATTTGCGCAGCGGCGATGTCGTACTGATCAAAGGCTCGCGCGGCGTGCGTACCGAAAAGATCGTCGAACAATTGAAAAAGATTTGAGTTATCACGAGAGGCGCGGTTGCGCTCAGGCCTGAAGCTTTAGGTTTGATTGCGCGCCGCGTCTCTTGTGACCCCCGACCGACGTGGCGCAGGCTTCAGCCTGTGACCCGTAGCGTGGACTTTAGTCCGCGCGAGTTGAAAATTACGCGCGGACTAAAGTCCACGCTACGGGTCACAGGCTGAAGCCTGCGCCACTACTGACAAATGTTTTATCACCTTCTCTACGAATTTTTATTCAAGCGCTACGCCAGTCAGTGGCCGACGTTGAAGGTGTTCAACGTCTTTCAGTACGTCACGTTTCGCACGGCGGGTGCGGCGTTGACGGCTTTGTTTATTAGCTTTTTGTTGGGGCCTTACATCATTCGCAAGCTGCGCGAATTCAAGTTCGGACAGGAAATCCGCGAAGAAGGGCCGGCGCATCATCAGGCCAAACGCGGTACGCCGACGATGGGCGGAGTGATGATTTTGGGTTCGGTGATTGTGGCGACGTTGCTGTGGGCGAACCTGCGCAACTGGGCCGTATGGGTCGCGCTGCTCGGCATGGTTGGCAGCGGATTGATTGGCTTCGCGGACGATTACATCAAGGTCGCTAAAAAACGCAGCCTCGGTTTGACGGGCAAGCAAAAGCTGTTTTGGCAATTCGTCGTCGGCCTCGCCGTCAGCGGCTTGCTCTTTGGCGTGATGGATTATCAACCGGTGCTGAACGTACCGTTTTTCAAAAACTTTCACGCCGTCGTATTGGGCGCGTTGCCTTACGCCGTGCTGGTCACGCTTTACAGCGGCTTCATCATTTTTGTGTTGATGGGTACGACGAACGCGGTAAACCTGACCGACGGACTGGATGGTTTGGCGATCAGCGTCACCGTCGTGGCGGCTTCGACCATCACGGCGTTCACTTACATCACCGGCCACAAGATATTTGCCGATTATCTAGACCTCGTTCATACGCCTGGCATATGGGAAGTCACCATCTTCGGCGGCGCATTGATCGGCGCGAGTTTGGGGTTTTTATGGTTCAACGCACCGCCCGCTGAAATTTTCATGGGCGACGTAGGCAGCTTAGGCATCGGTGGCGCACTCGGTACGATTGCGGTTTTGATAAAACAGGAACTGGTGCTGCCCATTCTTGGTGGCGTATTCGTAATGGAGGCCCTGTCAGTGATGATTCAGGTGACTTCGTTCAAGTTGCGCGGCAAGCGCGTATTCAAAATGTCGCCGATTCATCATCACTTTGAATTGTTGGATTGGAAAGAATCAAAGATCGTCTTTCGCTTTTTGATTCTGGCGATTCTTTTCGCGCTGTTGAGTTTGATTACGTTGAAGTTAAGGTAATGCGCCGTGTCCGTAGCCCGACCGTTAGCGAGGGCTACCTCGGCATTGCGCCCTTCGGTGTCAT
>JAYSVR010000369.1:0-4702 GCA_043718445.1 Acidobacteriota bacterium
CCCCACCCCAGCGAAGCCGCAATTCAATTCGATCACGCCGAAGCGTTTGATTATGTCAAAGGCTTTTTCGCCGCAGACCCGAACGCGACGAGCTATCTCGCGCGTCACGGCAAGCGATTGTTGCGTACGCTCGAACTTATCCCGTCAGGCAAGCCCGAACAGTGCGTCCTTGAATTAAGCAGTTACATGCAAATGCCGCCGCTGCTCAAACGTTATGGCAACTACGAAAACATCACCGTCACCAACTGGTGGGAAGGCGAGCCGAAAGAAAAGCTGCAAAGCGTGACGCACGCCGACACCGGCGAAACCGTCGCGCTGCCCATGCGCAACGTTGACGTAGAGCGTGATCGCTTCCCTTTCGCCGATGCCTCGTTTGATGTCGCGTTGTGTTGCGAGTTGATCGAACACTTGCAAGAAGACCCGATGCACATGCTGTGGGAACTCAATCGCGTGATGAAATTCGGCGGGCTGTTGTTTATCACTACGCCAAACGTGGTAAGCGCGTTCAGCATTCAGGAAAGTCTGGCGGGCAGTCCGCCTTATATTTATGGCGCTTATAATCGCGGCGGCAGTCATGGCGGTCATCGGGCCGACCGGCACAGCCGCGAATATACGCCGCGCGATGTGGCGACTGCGCTCGAAGCCGCCGGATTCAAAATCACGCATCTCTCTGCCGAAGACGTTTGGCACGACGTAGACGAAACCTTTCAACGCTGGCTCGAAAAACATTCGAGCCTCCCGCGCGACTTGCGCGGCGACAACATCTTCGCTGTCGGACGCAAACTGACCGATAAGCTCGAACGCTATCCAGCGTCTCTCTATGATTGAAGTTCAAAACGTATCCAAACTTTATCGCATATACGACAGTCCGTCGGGACGGTTGAAAGAAATTCTGTTGCAAGGCCGGCGCAAGTATCACCGTGATTTTTGGGCGTTGCAGGACGTGAGTCTCGAAGTCCCGACCGGCGAAACCGTAGGCATCATCGGACGCAATGGGGCGGGCAAGTCTACGCTATTGCAGATCATCGCGGGCGTGCTGCAACCGACGACGGGCGCGGTGCGCGTCGAAGGCCGCACGACGGCGTTACTTGTGTTGGGCAGCGGCTTCAATCCCGAATACACCGGACGCGAAAACATTTTGATGAGCGGGCAGATTCAAGGCTTCAGCGAAGCCGAGATGAATCAGCGCATGGATGTCATCGTGCAATTCGCCGAGTTGAGCGAGTTCGTCAATCAGCCTGTCAAAACCTATTCGACCGGGATGCTCATGCGCCTGGCCTTTGCCGCCGCCATTCACGTAGACCCTGATGTGCTCATCGTGGACGAAGCCTTGTCGGTCGGCGATGTTTACTTTCAGCGCAAGTCGCTCGACCGCATGGATTTCTTTCGCAAATCGGGCAAGACCGTGCTTTTCGTTTCGCACGATCCGCTGTTGATCCAACGCTTTTGCACCAAAGCCATCTGGATCGAAAAAGGCCACGTAGCCATGACCGGCGATGCGCGCAAAGTCGTGACGGCTTATCAGGCTTTCTGCGCGCGGCTCGAAGACGAATACCTGCACAACCTCGCGCAACACAACACGGGCATTCAGTCCGCCGAACACGAAGCCATTCTGCGTGAACTCGAACTCGTCGGCGCGCGTTGGGGCAGCGGCAAAATCAAAATCACCAAAGTCGAAATGCTCAACGCGCAAGGCGAAGCCCGCTGGACGTGGCACGTCGGCGAAGCGGTCACGATTCGTTTGCATTACGAAGCCGATGCCGACTATCCCGACGCCGTGTTTGCCGTAGACATACACCGTTTCGACGGCATCTTTCTGGCGACCTTCAATAATTCCGATACGCACCCGCACGCCTTGCCGATCAAGCGCGGCGCGGGTTTCATTGATCTGTGCATTCCGCGTCTCGAATTGCCTTACAACCCTTATTACTTATCGCTCAAGGTCTACACTGAGAACGGCGCACCCGACTGGCGGCATCCGGCGGACGTGCATAATCAGTTATATCAATTCGACGTACTGCTCGCCGACCGCATCATCCACGGCGTGTTACAACTCGAAGCCGATTGGGCGCAGCCTGCCAACGCAACAACTTAGGCCCGCTGTCATCACTTGGTGACAATTCTTTGCTTCGCCCTTTCCCGTCTCATAAACCTGTCTTGGCTTGACGACACGTCAACAAGCAGAGACACAACCTCAAAGCCATAACCATCAGGCATCGCACAGCCTTGCAGAAGTACAAATCTAATGCCTGCTATAGTTAAGCTACAGTTAAAAATTCTTTTGCGGGTCGCGGCATGGCTTGGCACGGTCATTGCCAATAGGCATTGCGTAAGACGAACGACAGCGATGACGTTCACCTCACTTGGATGGGAGTCGCAATGAAGAAATTGAAAGTAGTTTTGAAAAATTTTCTAGCAGACGAAAGCGGACAAGACATGGTCGAGTATTCGCTTTTACTCACGCTGATCGGTCTCACGAGCGTATTCGCTTTGACCGTCGTCGGCCTCAACATCGTCACCGTTTTTGACCGCACGCTGGCGAAACTGCAAGTCGCAGACGCCGCCGTTGACATCACAAATATTGAACGCAAGTAAGCGCCTGCGGGCTTCTTAAAGCCGCAACGCGCCAGCGCGATTTTCTCCCCCTGCTGGCACTTAGCATCCCAACTTGGCCAACCTTGAACGGACAGCCCCCTGTCAATTCAAGGTAGCAGGCTTACTCGCGCGCGACTGGTTGTTTATCTGCTCACAGCTCCTGGCCAGTCGCGCGCTTTGCTGCTCAAACGATCTTTGTAATTTATAGATTAGCTATTTTGATTTTCCGAGATGCGTCCCACCGCGCGCTCAGATGAGGCCTTTGGCTGCCCGTTGTGACTTCCCTGCTCTCTGACACAGAGCATTAACCCTGCAACCCGCAACCACCCACGACCAGTCCTACCTGAAGACCGCAACACTCCTGAAAACATCCTGCATCTTCACAATGGGAGCCAGAGGCCAGTTCTAAATTTTTCGCTCTTTTCCGCTTTTGATTCCTCACCCCAACTACACACTGACGACGACAGCACTTATCCTTTTTCCTCTCCCAACGTACCACTGACACCGCTCGTTGCCTCTTTCACCCTTCCCCAACCCAATCGTTTCTTTAACCACCACAACACCGCCGTCACCGGCAACACGATCAACAACAGAATCGGGATCATCAACAACACGAACTGAATGACGCCCAGCACGATGCCTAGGGCATTGTCTACGCCATTGGCGAACGCCTGCTTGACCTGATGCCAGAAACCTTTCGGCGAACTCGTCAGCATCACCGGCACAGGCGTATGCAACGCCATCGTGATCGTCGAAAGCGCCGACTGATTGGCGAGAAAGCGGCGACGGCCTTCCATCTGTTCGATCTCGCCGCGCACTTCGGCAATCTGGCGTTGCACTTCAAGCGCGTCTGCGACTTTGTTGGCCGAACGCATAATCACGAGAAACTGATCTTCCAACGCCTTCTTGGTTTTGATGTGGGCTTCGAGGTCAAGAAACTCTTCGGTCACATCCTGCCCGCTTTGCTTGAATTGCAAAACCTTGCCGCCCGCCTTCTCGCCCAACTGCGTACGCAACGCTCCAATCACATTATCGAACTGCGCCGCAGGCACACGGATAACGACGTTGACGTTCACGCCGTCATCGGTCTTGCGCGCCTCTGAAGTCACCACAAACCCGCCATTCGATTCGGCAATCGTCGCCGCTTTGGCCTGCGCCGCTTCCGGCTGATCGAGTTCAATGTCAAAGCTGCCGTTGCGGATGATCTTGCGGTCGTAGGCTTGCGCAACAGTTTGCGAAGCATCGGCTTTGGTAAACGTATCTTGCTGGGCTTTGGCTGGCACCGGTTGACTCGCAGGCTTGGAAGCAGTTTGGGTCAGTTGGGCAGTTGCCTCTCTGAATACGTCGTTCGACTTACTGGCCGCACCTCCGTTAGAAGCTACTGCCATATCGGCAGGAGTTCTCTCCTGTCGATCGCAAGCTGCCAAAAACACCGTCAGTAATAAAAACCATCCGAAAACCATTCTTCGCATAATTCACTCTCCTTGATTGAGTCACGTGGTAACTGAGTTGAAAACTATTCGTGGACTGATACCGCCTCAGAACGTCGGCTACGTTCGCGCGTTGCAAAACAATTTGGAAGTATTGCCTCTTTGGCGTAACGCCAGTAGCTGCTGGAAGCAGAATGGGCAAAGGCTTAAATATCGCAGAGGTGCCGGGCGGTTAAAACAAAAAGGTTGAGACAGATAATTTCTGCCTCAACCTTTTTGTTTGAGAGCGGATGGGCGCAACAGGATTTGAACCTGTGACTTCTGCCGTGTGAAGACAGCACTCTACCGCTGAGTTATGCGCCCGTGTTGTCAATGCTTCATCCCTTAAAGCGGGTCTCAAAGCGGGCGGATGCTAACAAAGCCCTTGCATAAGCGTCAACCGCGCAAAGTTACTCCTAAGCCGGTAATTTCACTTGCGGGCGTGGTAGCTTGAACCAGAAGCGTGAGCCGCGTTCGGCGCGGGCTTCGTGGCCGATAGAACCGCCCCAGTGTTCGATGGTGATGCGGCAAAAATATAATCCGAGGCCGATTTTGCCTTTGCCTTTCTTGCCTTGTGAGAATTTCTGAAACAGTTGATCGTGGATTTCGGGCGGTACGCCGGGGCCTTCGTCTTCGAT
>JAYSVR010000370.1:0-4691 GCA_043718445.1 Acidobacteriota bacterium
GCACTCTATAAACTATATCTAGTGTGTTAATCGCTCTAGTCCACAAGAGAGAAGTTCATACATCATCTTGTGGTCAGGCTATCAAGTTAAGAAAGGAGATAAAAAATCATGGCAGCAAAGAAAGCAGCACCTGCAAAGAAAGCAGTGAAAGCAGTGAAGAAAGCCGCACCGGCGAAGAAAGCCGCACCGGCGAAGAAAGCAGTAGTAAAGAAGGCCGCACCGGCGAAGAAAGCCGCGAAAAAAGGCAAATAGTTTTTGCTTGAGCAATCAAGCGATTCAAAACTAAATACCAACGAAAACTGGGGTGAGCAATCACCCCTTTTTTATTGGGCTTTTAACCGTTTTTAGGAACACCGTTGAGTACGATCTATTTCATTCGCCACGGACAAGCCGGAGCACGCGACGCTTATGACCAGTTGTCGGCATTGGGACAACAACAAGCCATATTGCTGGGACAGTATTTCGCGCAACAAGGCTGGCACTTCGATCAAGTCATCACGGGCGCGTTGCAACGGCAACAACACACGGCGCAACTCGTGTTGCAACAGATGGCGCACGACAGCGCGCCGCAACGCGATGAGCGTTGGAATGAATTCAGTTTGTCAAAAGTCTATCAAAGCATGTTGCCATTGTTGTTGCGCGATGATGCAACGTTCGCGGCTGATTACGCGACGATGCAAGCGACGTTGCGCGCTGAACCGCATGCCGTGCGCGGAGCCGTAGGCCGCTGTGATCGCGCTGTCATCGAAGCCTGGATGAACGCGCGCTTTGATGAATACAACGGTGAGTCCCTATGTGAATCTTGGATGACGTTTCGTGCGCGCGTGCAAGGCGCATTGCCTGCCCTCATTGAGACTGCCGCCGAACAAACCGTTGCGGTGTTCACGTCAGCTACGCCTATCGCATTAACCGTCAGCAGCGTGTTGAACCTGAGCAACGACAAAACACTTGGCTTGATGGCGATGTTGCAAAACAGCAGCGTGACGACGTTGCGCATACGCGAAGGCGACGCGTGGTTGTTTGGCTTCAACGCTACGTCGCACTTGCCTAATGCGGCGATGCGCACCTTTCGTTGAAGCGGGTTGCGCGTATGAAGCTGCTTCGTTATGTTCGCGTTCATGGAATTTAAACGCACTTTCATGAGATTGCTGATCGCTGTCGTGATGCTGTTGGGCGGACTGACGGCTTATTGGTATGCGCGCCGGTCGCAGGCTTCGACGACGGTCACGCTCGATCAAATCACCGCGCAAGCCAAACGCACTGCTGCCGATGATCGCGGCGCGTGGCTCGCGCTCGCGCGACAAGCCCTGAAAGCAGAAAACACGCAACCCATTGCGCCGCCCGTCGAACCCGTCAGCAACCGCAGCCACTTGCCCGCCGCTGAACTCGGTCATCTTTTGTTTTTTGATCCGGTGTTGTCAGGCAATCAACGTACGGCGTGCGCGTCGTGCCATCATCCCGATTACGGCATGGCCGATGGCTTGCCGAAAGCGATTGGCGGCGACGGCAGTGGTTACGGCACGCAACGCAAAGGCACGGGCACTGAGTTGGCACGCAATGCGCCGAGCTTGTTTAACGTGGCTTATCAAACACTGTTTTTCTGGGATGCGCGCGCGGGTTCGTTAGAAGAACAAGTTTACGCGCCGCTGTTTTCAGAACACGAAATGAATATGAGCAACGTGCCTGAGTTGTTGCGTCGCTTGCGGGCGGTGCCGCGTTATCGTGAATTGTTTAGCAAAGCCTTTGGCGCGAATTCACAACCGGATGGCAGCGACATCACCTTGCCGAACATCGCGCGTGCGCTCGCGGCCTTTCAACGCAAGTTGAATATCACTGATACGAACTATGATCGTTTTGTCAGCGGCAAAGACGAGGCGCTGACGACTGAACAACTGCGCGGCATGGTCGCGTTTTTCGGGCCAGGCCAATGCAACGTATGCCACATCGCGCCGCTCTTTCACGACGATTCAGTGGCCTCGATTGGCATACCCGCCAAAAACGAAAAGGGCGCTCCGCTCGATGCCGACGCGGGCTTTGGCGCGGTGTTGCGACGGGCCGACGGCATCGCGCAATTCAAAACGCCCGGCTTGCGCAACATCGAACGTACCGCGCCTTACATGCACAACGGCAGCTTCGCAACGCTCGAAGATGTCGTAAAGTTTTATAACGAAGGCGGCGGACGCGGACGCGACTTGCCCGTTGACAGTCAGGACTTCCGCGTCAAGAAACTCGACCTCACTGAATCGCAAGAACGCGATCTCGTAGCTTTTCTCAAATCGTTGAATGATCTGGCTCCTGCGCCAATGATTCCGGCTGAAGTGCCCAGCGGCCTGAGCATCTTGAAGAAATAACATTGCGTCAGCCTTTGAGTGCGCGTGCGCAAAAGGCTTATGATGCGCGCCTGCTAACCCAATCAGAGGCAAACATTATGTACGAGCATCCTCCGCAAAAATCGGATTTGTCCGAAGAGAAAACGATTTTCTGGGAACACATCAAAAAGGCCGGACTCAAACGCACCGCGCAACGCGACGTGATTCTCGAAGTCTTTTTGCGCACCGAAGGCCATTCGAGCGCCGAAGACCTCTATCAAGTCGTTAAAGAAGAAGACCCGACCGTCGGTTTCACGACGGTTTACCGCACGCTCAAGCTGCTGGCTGAATGCGGCCTCGCGCGCGAAGAACGTTTGGGCGACGGCCATCGCCGTTATGAACACAACTACAACCACCCGCATCACGATCACTTGATTTGTACGCAGTGCAACGAACTCATCGAGTTTTATAACGAGACCATCGAACAAAAACAGGATGAGATTGCGGCTTCGTTTGGCTTTAAGCCTATGCGGCATAGCTTGCGCATCTTTGGGCTGTGCGCCAAGTGCCAGCAAGCCAATGCCAACCTCAAAGCGCGCGCCGCTCGGCGTTAAGACCGGCGCTAACTGATTTATGAAACGAAGCCGCCTCATTCAATTCGCTTTGCTGGTTGCACTCAGCCTGAACATCGGATGTCAGAAGAAAACTCTAGAGTCCGCTGAGAATGCACAGAACGTCGCGCGTTCATCGTTCGCCGCCGCACCGCAAAGCATCGAACCGCTCATCCCCGACACCGTAGCCCGCGCCTTTGAACGCAGTTGCCAAAGCTGTCACGGCCCCGCAGGCCACGGCATCGCGGCGATTGCGCCCGACTTGCGCAAGGTGTCAACGCGTACGGCGGAACAATGGACGCAGTATCTGACCAACACGCATCAGGGCGCGACGGTTCCGCCGCCGACGTGGTTGAACGCCGATGAGATCAAAGCCATAGCGAACTATCTGGTTTCGTTGCGTACGCCGAGCATGTCACCGCCTGCCGTGACTGACGATGACAAGAGCACGCGCTAGCTCACGAGCGTTTCGCTGTGTTAGCCTCGCGGCGTCGTCGTTCAAAGACATTGTTATGCAATCTCAAACTACAACTTGCACGAATCATGAATCGCGCTGGCAACGTCTCTGGCAAATCCTGCGCGCGGTGTTGCGCGGCTATTGCGCCGGACAGCCGATCAACGAAGAACGTCCGCGCAAGGTCTGTTGCTAATCGTTATGAACTCATCCTTCGACCAACTCATCGAACAAATCACCGACCAGATCATGGCGCGCCTGCAATCATCAAACATGGCTGGTGGCGCGCACGATGAAGCCGCCGCGTGCAGTCCGCATCACATCGCCTGCGCCTTGCAAGCCGGAGCCACGCGCATCGGTTTGCTCAGCGGACAAGCAACCGCGGGCAGCGGCGACGTAGCCCGTTTCATTGATCACACTTTGCTCAAGCCCGAAGCCACGCGCGTCGAAATCGAAGTGCTTTGTACCGAAGCGCGCGAACATAGTTTTGCTTCGGTGTGCGTCAATCCGGCGTGGGTGAAAGATTGCGCCTTTCAGCTTTACGGTTCGCCGGTCAAGGTTTGCACGGTTGTGGGCTTTCCGTTGGGCGCTACGCCGTGGGATGTCAAAGCGTATGAAACGCGCCGTGCGATTTTTGACGGAGCGACCGAGATAGACATGGTCATCAATATCGGCGCGTTGAAATCGGGCGATGACGAATGCGTCAAACGCGACATCCGCGCCGTGGTCGAAGCCGCGCACGAAGGCTGCGCCATCGTCAAAACGATTATCGAAACGGCGTTGCTCACCGATGAAGAAAAGGTACGCGCTTGTGTGTTGGCGAAAGAGGCGGGCGCTGATTTCGTGAAGACTTCGACGGGCTTCAGCAAAGGCGGCGCGACCGTCGCGGATATTGAATTGATGCGCCGCGCAGTCGGTGCGCACATCGGCGTCAAAGCGGCAGGCGGAGTGCGTGACTTGGCTTCGGCCCAAGAGATGATTGCGGCGGGGGCTACGCGACTGGGCGCAAGCGCGGGCGTACGCATTGCGCAAGAACAACAAGGCGCTGCGCCTGCTCAAACGCAAGCTGCTGGCAGCTATTAAAATCCGCGCTCCCTGACGGCTTCGCACCACTTCTTCTACGTTCGCTAATGAGTGAGCTAGCGGCTTTTGTCACGCCTAAACCCCTCTGTTAGGATGCCCGCCTTGTTACATCACACCTGACAGCATCCCCTTTTTTGTAATGCGTATTTGCATACTGAGCAGCGGCAGTTCGGGCAACGTGACTCTTTTGGTCGCGGGCGAGACGCGCGTGCTGATTGATTGCGGCCTGAGCGG
>JAYSVR010000038.1:0-8376 GCA_043718445.1 Acidobacteriota bacterium
GAGTTCCATCATCACGGGCAGCTTCATCGTGCTCGCCGCGTGAAAGACTGCGCGTTCGTTAAGCAGCAGGGTTTGTTTGTTGTCGGTGTCGTAAACGGCGACGCCGACCTTTTCGGCTCCGCTGGCGGCAATGAGTTTTTCGAGTTCGGCTTTGGCCGTCGTTAAACGATTTTGGGCGGCGAGCGTGAGCGGCAAGGCCAATAACAACAGTGTCAGGCACAACGTTTTTCGCATGGTTTCATGACTCCTCATTGGTTCTGAAAATTACGTGGGGTCGGCGGCGCACACGATAACATCAAGCCCACCTGCGGTCATTGCCAACCGGGCGGCGCTTTAGTACAAACGCTATGCCCTTGCGCCAGAGAAGATGAAGAAAAGCCGAAAAACACGTAACGCTACGTAGTTGATCGCATCAACTCCCTGCTTACACTGCTACACACCCGCGAAACTTTGGTTGCACGTACAACCCGCTTCCTAATTTTGGCAATCAGAGCGGGCGCTAATCGCCAGCTTGTATTCGTCGCACGATCATCCGCCACACTCCCCAAGCGCAGCGCGGATGTTCGATCTGAAAATTTCCGTTTCACCTAAAAGCCGCTGCGGCGCGCGTTGTTCTATCTAAACAAGGCTGCGTTCGGGAGTGGGCCAATCATCAGAGAACCTATGAAAAAGAATTTTACGCATTATCACAAACCACTGGCGCCGTTGGTCATCGCGGCGCTGTTGTTGTTTTCAGCCCTCATCGCTTCAACCGCTTCGCAGGTTTCAGTCAGTCAGGCCCAAGGCGGCCTTTACGTTTCAACTCTCGCGGGCGTATGGCAAGCCGGATTCGCCGACGGACAAGGTGCGGCTGCCCGCTTCAACGCGCCGCTCGGCATTTGCGTAGACGCCGACGACAACGTCATCGTCGCCGACTTTCGCAACGCGCGCATTCGCCGCATCACACCGCAAGGCGTCGTCACCACTATCGCTGGCGGCGTGCAAGGCTTTGCCAACGGCACCGGATCAGCCGCGCGCTTCAACGGCCCGGCGGGCGTGGCGATAGATCGCAACGGAAACATCTTCGTGGCGGATTACGGCAACAACAGAATTAGGATGATCGCGCCTAACGGGTTCGTCTCGACCGTCGCGGGCAGCGGCACATACGGCACACGCAATGGCGTAGGCGTCAACGCCCAATTCGCGCGCCCCAGCGGCATCGCGGTGGATGACGCGGGCAATATCTTCGTGCTGGATTCAGGCTCGAACCTCGTGCGCAAGATTGATACGGGACGTTATGTCTCGACGCTGGCGGGCCAATATAACGGTTATGCTGACGGGCAAGGCGCGAACGCGCTGTTCAGTTTCAGCGGCGCGGCTCCGCAACTCACACTCGATGGCGAAGGCAATCTCATCATCGCGGACTTTTTTAACAGCCGCATTCGCAAGGTTACGCAAGAAGGCGTCGTCACCACCATCGCAGGCGGCGGCGAAGGCGATGGCTCCGCATTGCAGGCCGGATTCTTTTTTGCCACCGGCATTACGCGCGACCGCAACGGCGATTACCTGATTGCTGACTGGCATAACGCGACGGTGCGCAAATGGACGCTCGCCGACAATCAGGTGCGCACCATTGCCGGACGCACCGGTGTCGAAGGCTGGCAGGACGGCCCGGCGTTGCAAGCCATCTTCACGCGCCCCGGCGCGATTGCGGTCAACTCGCGCGGCGAAATTTTCGTGAGCGATTATTTCACGCACACCATTCGCAAGCTGGGCGGCTTCGTCGCGCCTACGCCACGTCCTTCGCCCACCGTCACAGTGACGCCGACGCCACAACCGACGGCGACACCTACTCCGCAACCCACGGCGACACCTACTCCGCAACCGACAGCAACGCCTACGCCTTCACCGACCGCGACACCGGTTCCCACACCTACGCCTACGCCGCCACCCAGCGGAGGCGCGAACCTGTTGGTGAATCCGAGTTTTGAATCAGGCGATGTCATGGGCTGGCGCTTGCAAACGTGGTATGTCAGCGGCGGCGGAGCCAAGATCGTCACTGATTCGGCTTATGTGACGAATGGGCAGTACGCTTTGCACTTCAGTGCCTTCGGTCGCCGTTTGCTCGACGCAGCATATCAAGACCTGACACTCGCGCCGGGCGATTACACCCTGAGTGCCGACGTAGCACCGAGCATCGGCACGGTCGTTACGCTGGGCGCGCAGTTCCTCAACACGAGCCTTCCGAATGCTGTCGCGGCTTCAGGCCCCGGCCAGAACGCGCGCCTCGTACTGAACTTCACGGTGACGGACGGCAGCAATCCGGTGCGGCTTTATTCGCTGGGTAGCCAGAGTCGTTACGTGCGTAGCAATTACGGCGTAGATAATTTCACGCTCGTGCGGCGCTAACCTGGGTACGCCCGCATCCTTGCGGGCTATAAAAAAGCCGCGCAGCGTTCCTTTTCCCTGATTTCTCGCAATGCGAGTGATGAAGAAAGAGGAACGCTGCGCGGCTTTTTTTACGGCACGCTGGAAGCGGTGCGCACCCAGGTTATTTCAATCGCGCAGGCGTTGGCGCAGGTTGCGCCTTTTGCATTTCGCGCGCGACGCGTTCGCATTCGCCCATCACGCGCAGAATGTTTTCGCCCAGCAATTTTTTCACGTCGCTGTCGCTGTAACCGCGCCGCAAAAGCTCTAACGTAATCACCGGATATTTCGACACGTCTTCCATCCCGACCGGTACGCCATCAATCGGTACGCCGTCGAGGTCAGCGCCGATGCCTACGTGGTCAATGCCTGCGGTCTTGATGATGTGAATGAAATGATCCATCAGCACTGACAGCGGCGTCTTATCGAATTTGGGTTGCGCCGCGCGCCACGCCCGCAACTCGTCGTTCACTTTGTTTTGATCGTTCGGATAAAGCGCCTTCAACTCTTCGGTCTTCGCGCGCGCGGCCAGCGTGAGTTCGGCTTTGCGCGGATCAATAAAGCCGTCATAAAAATTGACCATCACGACGCCGCCGTTTTTGGCGATGCCGCGCAACGTTTCATCGTTCACGTTGCGCGTATGATTCGCCACCGCGCGCGCCGACGAATGCGAAGCGATGATCGGCGCTTTAGTCGTCGCCAATACGTCAGCCATCGTCTTATCGCTTACGTGCGAGATGTCTACCATCATTCCGAGGCGGTTCATTTCGGTGACGACGGCCTTGCCGAAATCGTTCAGGCCGTTGTGATGTTTGACGTTCGGATTTTTCAGATCGGCTTCGGAATCAGCCCAGTCGTTCGTATTGGTATGCGTCAACGTCATGTAGCGAATGCCGAGTTGGTGATACATCCGCAAGGCGTAAAGGCTGTCTTCGATGGCGTGGCCGCCTTCGATGCCCATCAGCGAAGCTATCTTGCCGCGCCTGACGATGCGCCGCACATCCGCCGCCGTGAAGGCCATCTCGAAGGTTTCAGGATGCCGCGCGACCTGTTCATAAACGACGCCGATCATATCCAGCGTACGCCGCGCCGCACCGCCGCCTTCGCGCACAGGCTTGTTCACGAAATCTTTGTCCACATAAACGGCGAAGAACTGCGCATCGAGTCCGCCCGCTTTGAGGCGCGTGATGTCGGTGTGCGACCGCAACGAACCATCGGGCTTGACGCCGTTGTCGGCCAGATCGAAGCCTTCGTCGAGCAACAGCGAAGTCACATCGTTGTGCGTATCAATCACGATGGCTTCGCGGTGCAGCTTTTGCGCGCGCTTGAGCAACGCGGCTTCGTCATGCGAATTTGGAGCGGTTTGTGCTTGCGGCTTCACGGCCACGAAACACAGCGCAGCGATGAACAAACACAATGAAGCGAGCGATAAACGGGCAACGAAAATTTTCACGGGTAATAATTCTCCTGAATTCAAGTTTGAGCGATGACTGGCAACAACAGAAGACCTGACATTTTCTGCGCGGCTGTGCCGCAGTGATGTGCGGAAGGCTCTGCCTTTCCGCGAGCGCTGGCTCATGTCTTCGGGCTATGCCCGCAGCGTCCGTTCGCCCGCGACACCTAGGGGCATAGCCCCATACAATTTCAACGCATCACGGAAAGGCACAGCCTTTCCACACATCACTGCGGCACAGCCGCCAAGACAGGTCTACATAAATTGGAAATAGCAGCTTATGCGCAAGTGCAATTCCGTGCAAAATTGCGTAAGCTCGCGCTGCCTATTTTTTCAGAAAGCAAAAATCAAATGACGCGATTCAACTTCTTCTCAATGGTGTTGGTTGGTCTGTGCTGTGCCGTAAGTGCGCCAGCGCAATGGACGATGCAAGAGATAAAAACGACGGCGTCGTTGCGCGGCCTAAGTGCCGTCAACGCCAACGTAGTATGGGCCAGCGGCACCAACGGTACGGTCTTGCGCACCATTGACGGCGGCACGACGTGGCAAGTCTTGCAAGTGCCTGAGGCCGAAAAGCTCGACTTCCGCGACATCGAAGCCTTTGACGAAAAGACGGCTTATATCTTGAGCATCGGCAACGGCGCGGCTTCGCGGATTTATAAAACTACGGATGGCGGCAAGACGTGGTGGCTGTCTTATCAAAACACTAATGAACAAGCCTTCTTTGACGCCATCGCGTTTTGGGACAAAGACCACGGACTGGCGATGAGCGACCCGGTCAGCATTTCTGGAAAAGGGCGCTTCCTGATTCTCACGACCGACGACGGCGGCAAGTCGTGGCGTTCGATTGAGAAAACCGCAATGCCCGAAGCTCTCGCGGGCGAAGGCGGCTTCGCGGCGAGCGGTACGTGTCTCATTACGCAAGGCAAGCAGAACGCTTTTCTCGTCTCAGGCGGCAACACGGCGCGCGTCTTTCGCTCGAATGATCGCGGCAAGACGTGGGCAGTGAGCGCGACGCCGTTACGCAAAGACGGCACGGCAGCCGGTGCGTTCTCGATTGTCTTCAAAGACGACAACGTAGGCATGCTCGTCGGCGGCGATTACCAGAAGCCCGATGACGGAGCGCAGTCCGCCGCTTTCACGCAAGACGGCGGCAAGACATGGACGCTGCTCGACCATCAACCTTATGGCTTTCGTTCGTGCGTCGTATGGGCGAATGGTATTTGGGTCACGGCGGGTACGTCAGGCACTGATTATTTGATTGACCCGAAATCACCGTGGATCGGTTTAGGGCGCGGCAAATTCAACAGCGTGAAATTCACGCAAGACATCGGCTGGGCCGTCGGCCCCGATGGGCGCGTAGGCAAATTCACTGGCAAACTGAAATGAGGCTACCCTCTAAGGACTTCAGCGCGTAAACTCTCGCTGATTGAACGGAAAATTTATTTGCCATTATGGCAAGGAAGTCTAAACAGCGATGCTTACGACTCAACACATCGAAGAAGGACTGAGCCATGCATATTTGTCTGCGATAGTGGTTAGGGCGGGAATGGGAATCGGTAAACCGTCTATTGACTACGGCGTGGATGGAACGATTTCGAGAATAATGGTCGCTGAAGACGGAAGGCGAGTCGAAAGCGGAATCAAATTCGACTACCAACTTAAAGCTACTTCCCGGTGGCGATATGATGGCGGCGAAGTCGTTTATCCGTTAGAAGTAAAAACCTATAACGACATCGTGCAACGATTAGCGGTGAGCAGAACGGTTCCGCTGCTCCTGATTCTGATGTGTCTGCCCCAGCAGCCTGCTGAATGGCTCGAGAATGACGAAGAAAAACTGACCATACGCAAGTGTTGTTACTGGTATTCGATCCAGGGAAGCATTACCAATAACACCGCGACCGTTACGATTAGAGTTCCCCGCAACCAACTGCTAACCCCTGAGAGCTTGACGAGACTGCTTGATGATGTCTCAAGAGGAAACGTGTAATGAAAAAACTTAGTGCCGATGACCCACGCATCGCCTGGCTGAGCTTTAATAAATTCGACCAATTCTTACGGCGAAATCAATGGCAAGGCGTGGCAATCCAGCATCGCGCGGCAATCATGTATTCCAGAAAATATGACGGGTTTACTGAGGCAATCACCTTATTGCTGCCGCAAGACTTCGACGTGCAGGATGCCCCACTCAGGCTAACTGAAGCGATCAATCAATTGTCAGTGCTTGAGCAACGCGCACCATACGAGATTATTCGTGAAATCGAATTTGAGTTAGAACAACTCTCACTTGATCTGGCTAAAGAAAGTCAGCTTGACCGGGTAACCAAATGGCAGCCTTTAGGCTACGCGCTGACGTTGGCGATTATTCTTTTTGCCTTAACCTTGTCTATCTCAAAAGCAAATACGCTGAACGGATTAGTAATACTCTTAATGCTCATTTCGTTAATGCTTACCGTGTTCTTCGCTTTGGAAAATTCCCTGTCACCGTGGAGTCGCAGCCTGGCGAAGTATTTTTCCTATCTGAGAAAAAAACGCGCCGCGGATTTTCAGCTAGTTAGAGCTGGGCGAAGTTTTAATGGAGACAAGTAATGACTAAACCTGCCTTATTTTTAATACGTTTAGCCCTAGTTTTTACATTTCCCTCCTACGTCATTTTCGGTAGGCCATTACAGGTTCAGTACGTAAAAACACCCGCACAGTCGCCTGTTGCTGAAAAGCCGTTGGAGAAGAGCTTCAAAGTCACAGGCTTGCGCGAACGTGTAACCGTACGCCGCGACGAACGCCACATCCCTTATATCGAAGCCGCCAACGATCACGATTTATATTTCACGCAAGGCTTCATCACGGCAAGCGATAGGCTGTGGCAGATGGATTTGCTGCGCCGCAACGCGCGCGGCGAACTCGCTGAGATTTTCGGCAAGGTCGCCGTCAACGAAGACATTCGCCGCCGCAAGCTGGGCTTCGCCAAATTCTCAGAAGACATCGCCGCCAAGATGACCGGCGCGGCGCGCGAAGTGAACCAGGCTTTCGCCGACGGCGTGAATGCCTTCATCGCGCAACAATCCGAAACTTCCCTGCCCGTAGAGTTTCGCATTCTTAAATACGCGCCGCGTCAGTGGACGATTGCCGACTCGATGGTCATCAGTTTTATGATGATGGAAAGCCTCTCGACTTCGTGGTCGCAGGATGTGATGCGCGCCGCGTTTGCCGACTTGCCTGCCCCAATGCGTGAAGAGTTGCTGATGGAATTCACGCCGCTCGATACGCCAGTCGTAGGAAGCGACAAGGTGGCTAAACAACAGGCGAAACAGATTGCGCAAGCCTTGCCGGTGAGCCGCGAGTTAATCGCGGCTACGTTGAATGATGAAACGATGCGCGAACGTTCGCTGGCCTTAGTTGGATTGCACGCCGAAGGTTTGGCCGCGAGCAACAACTGGGTGGTGAGCGGAAAGAAAACGGCTTCGGGCAAACCGTTGCTGTCGAACGATCCGCATCTTGCGCCTTCGACCCCAAACATCTGGTATATGGTTCATTTGAGCGCGCCCGGCGTGCGCGTCGCAGGCGTGAGCATCCCCGGCATCGCCGCCGTCATCATCGGCCACAACGACCGCATCGCGTGGGGCATGACCAATCTCAGCCCCGACGTGCAGGATTTATTCAAAGAGAAATTCGACGGCTCGCGTTACCTCACGCCAAGCGGATGGAAAGAAGCTGAAGTTCGCACCGAACAAATCAAAGTACGCAAGCAAGCGACCAGCCCTGAAACTGAAACGCAACCCGTCGAAGTCATCGTCACGCGCCACGGCCCGATCATTTTAGAAAAGGGCGACGAACGTTACGCGCTGCGCTGGTCGTTGTATGACACGCCGCCTGATTCGATTCTCGCGTTTCACCAACTCAATCGCGCGCGCAACTGGACTGAGTTTCAAGGCGCGCTGAAAGGTTTTGCCGGAGCGACGCAAAATTTTGTTTACGCCGACGTTGACGGGCATATCGGTTATTACGGCGCGGGCAAAATTCCTATGCGCAAAAGCGGCGACGGCAGCGTGCCTTACGACGGAACCAAAGACGACGGCGAATGGACGGGCTGGATTCCGTTTGAAAAATTGCCGCACGTCTTCGATCCGCCGTCGGGCATTATCGCTACGGCCAATTCGCGCGTAGTAGGACGCGATTATCCTTATCATCTGACGCACGCCTGGTCTGCGCCTTATCGGCAAAAGCGCATCAATCAACTAATTGGGGATCTGCTCGCCACGAAAAGCAAAATCACGATTGAAGACTTTCGCGCGGTGTTGGGCGATACGTTTGCAATTGGCGGTGCGACGTTTGCACGGGCTGTAGCCAAAGCCTTAGCGAAAGAAGCTGACGCGCAAGCCACTGCCGCTTTGCTCACACAATGGGACGGCAAGGCGCAGCCCGATTCGCGCGCGGCCTTGCTCGTACACGAATGGCGCGATGCGTTCTCGAATCGCATCTTCAAGAGCGCGCTCGGCGAAGAGAAATTCAAGCTCTAT
>JAYSVR010000371.1:0-44324 GCA_043718445.1 Acidobacteriota bacterium
GCGCGCCGCCCCAACTCGAACCGAACTTGCGTCCGCGTCCGAAAGGCAATTCCCAAATGCCGCTCAGGTTCAAACGATGCGGCGAATCAGCCGCCGTCAAACGCTTTTCATAATCAGTGTCTACCGCGTTGAGCAGCGAGAGCTTTTCTAAACCTTTCGAGAAAGCATAAGTGCCGAGCAGCGTGTAGCCATTCGCAAAGCGGCGTTCGAGCCGGATTTGCATGGATTGATAATCGCTCGATCCGTCATAACGCCGTGCAGTGATGTTGCCGAAATGCGGGAACGGACGCAGCAGTTGCGAACGCGGTTGTTGCGCGGCGGTGAAAAACGTCGTGCCGCGAAAGGCTTCGATACCGCGAAACGGATTCACGACGTTCGCCGTCAGGAAATCAACACGCGCCTGATCGCGCACCGGCGAAGTCGAAAGGAACTGACGCGGAATCGGATTGAGGTCTACGCTCGTCGTCAGGTCATAACCGCGATTGCCTACATACGAAATCTCGGCCATCCAGCGGCCCGGCAGTTCGCGTTGCAGATTCAATTCGAGCTTGGCTGATTGTCCGTTGCGCAAACCGACCGGAACGACGTTGATGTTCTGCCCCAAAAACGTCGCTAGTCCCAACGAAGCACCCGTCGGCCTGATGCCGCCGTTCGGATAGGGATTGGCGAGCGAAGCCGTAAACGTCAAGCCCAGATTCGGCGAAGGATCAATCGGCGTGGACGAAGCAAAGCCCGTCGCGTTGATCGCTTCGAGCGGATAGGGAACCGTATACATCGCCAAGCCGCCGCGCAGCACCGTCTTGTCATTGATTTGAAATGCGAAGCCCGCGCGCGGTTGAAAGTTATTCAGGTCTGAATCGTAAAAGCCGCGCTGATTGTCGCCGACGAATTGCAATCCGCCTTTGACATTGAAACTGGCCGCCGCGACTTCAGGAATCGGACTGAGCGCATAAGCCGCTTTGGCGGCGGCTTCGACGGGGCTGGCCGCCGTCGCGTCAAAGCCGCGCAGGTTGCGGTTGAATCGTTCGGTCGTTGCGCCTTCGAGTTCGTAGCGCAAGCCCAGATTCAAGGTCAGGCGGCGCGAAACTTTCCAATCGTCCTGAAAGAAAATTCCGTGATAGAGGCTTTGATAAGAACTCGGCGGCGTCAGCGGAATCGCGCCGCCCGTCGGGATGCCGAGCAACAGCGCCGCGACCGATTGCGCGCGATTTTGTTCGACGGGCAGCGCAGGGTTCTGATCGTTGAGGCGCGTGAAGTTATTGTTGAATTGCAACTCGCCGAGTTTGTATTCGACCGGCGAACGGTTCTCTTGATAAACGCGAAAGTCGTAACCAACGCGTAACGAGTGGCTGCCAAAGACGCGCGTGACGGTTGGTTGAAACGAAGTCGTGCGCGGCACCGTGACGAGTCCGCCTTGCTCGACGACGTTCGTCAAACCGCCTACGACAAAGCGCGGAATGCCGCGCCGCGTACCGAACACCGCCAACGCCGCTGCCGAAAAGCCCAAGTCAGCCGGTGACGTATCGAGTTGCGCCATCTGATCGCGCGTTTGCCGAAAGCGCGTGTAACCAGCGCGCACGTTCAAGATCGTATTCGCCGACGGCGTCCAAACGTGGTCAAACACGCCGCCCAGATTGCCGCGCGAACCGGTGCGTCCGTTGAGCCGCACGCCGTTCAGCACGCCCGTCGTGTTCTCGTCGTCTTCGCTGCGATAGCTGCGCGAAAAACGAAAGAACGAACGATGCCGCTCGTTCCAGTTTTGGTCTACGCGGGTAAGCAATACGCGATAACCGTTCTTTTCCGACGTGCTGCCGAGGAAGTTGTTCTCGACGCCGGGCAGGTTGGGCAGTGGCAAGAACGAAAGATATTTTTGCGCGATGGGCGAAATGCGATTGGCGCAAATCACGTTCGCGCGTCCGTTGCAATTGAGCGGATCGCGCACGACGCGCGCGCCCGCTTGCCGCGCCGTCGCAGGGTCATAAACCAATTGCCCCGTCGCCAACGAACTGAAATCGCCGTTGCGAAAGGCCGCCGTAGGCACGGTCAAGGTTTCAGTCAACGGCAAGCCGGTGCGAATCTCTTCGTAAGAAACAAAGAAAAACGTTTGCGACAATTTCTTGCCCCAGCCGTCACCAATCCCAAACGAAGGCAGCCACACAGGGCCGCCCAACGTACCGCCGAAACGATTGAAGCGGCGGGCTTCGCGGCGCGCTTTGTTGTTGTCGTCGAAGCCGCGCGGCGCGGTGCGATTGCTGAAAAAATCGTTCGCGCCCAATACGTCGTTGCGCACGAATTCATAAAGGCCACCGCTGAACTTGCTCGTGCCTGAGCGAACCGATACGTCAACGCTCGCGCCGGCGGTGTGGCCTTGTTGCGCGTCGAAACTCGTGTTGACGACTTTGAATTCCTGAATCGCATCGGGCGGCGGTTGCATGCCTACGCGCAATGCACCGGCTTGCCCGCCGCGATCCGCCGTGTGGGGCGAGCCGTCGAGCGTGAATTCGTTGCCGCCTTGCGGTGTGCCTTCAACGGTGAAATCCGACGGGCCGCTGGTTGAGAGCGCCGACATCGCGGTGAATACGCCGGTGATGACGGTGGTCGGCGCGAGCCGCACGAGCGTCATCGGATTGCCTTCGGCCAGCGGCAGATCGGCGATGCGGCGGCGATCAATCACTTGTCCCGAACTCGCCGTCGAAGTGTCGAGCAACGGCGTGCTTTCGCCCGTGATCGTGACCGTATCGTTCACGCCGCCCGGTTCGAGTTGCAGGTCGAGTCCGAGGCGGTCGCCGATTTGAATTTCCACGTTGTCGCGTTGCGAACGCTTGAAGCCCGCCGCTTCGACCGCGACGCGATAACGTCCGGCGAGCAGATAAGGCAGCGTGTATCCGCCGCTGTCGTTCGTCACGGCGTTGGTCGTGATGTTGGTGTCGAGATTAGTCGCGCTGACTTTGGCGCTGACGATGACGGCTCCGGTCGCGTCGGTGACCCGTCCGGTGAGCGCGCCGCGCGTTTCCTGGGCGAGACTCACGGTGACGAACATGCACAAAAAGGCGACTGTGAATAACGGAACGGCGAACAGACTGCGGTGCTTGGCGATCATTGTAGAACTCTTTTCGTTGATGGATTGATGGACGCGCAAACGACATTTCGCGCGCAGCGACTTTAGACTGAAAGCGTCATCTGGCAAGTAAGTTACGGTAATTACCCGGTTGCTGAAATGGCTCAACGTATTGTTACCATTGGCGTTTACGGCGTCGCAAAAAAATGAACGAGTGTTAGACTCCGCGCTCAGTGAATCACTTTTGATTGGAGTCATCCCTTGTCTTTGCTGTCGCATCAGGAAAAAGCCGAAGCGTTCGCCGCTCTCTTGCAAGCGGGCATCGTGCGCGAACAGACCAACCTTTACGCGCTGCTTAACTATCTCGGACAAAAGTCGCTCACGGCGGCAGGCGAGCCGCTGAAGGAATACACCATCGGCGTCGAAGCGCTGGGCAAGCCGGCTGATTACGACCCGCGCCTCGACGCCGTCGTCCGCGTAGACATCGGCAAGCTCCGCTCGAAATTGAAAGAGCATTACCTCACCACGCCGCAACCTATTCAGATTGAAATTCCCAAAGGCCATTACGATCTGGCTTACACATGCACCGTGGTGGAAGCTCCTGCGACATTGAATGAACTCGCTCCGGTGGGTCCGCCCGTGCGGTTGCGTTGGCCGGTTTACGCCGTCGCCGGACTCGGCTTCATTTTGTTGGCAGGCCTGTTCGGTTTTCTGTTCGCCGCCGTCAATCGCGCGAACGCCGCACGCGCAGCCCTTGCGCCTGAATTGCATTCGTTCTGGCAACCGTTTTTGCAAAGCGAAAAGGCGACGCTGTTGGTTTATGGCACGCCGATGTTCGTCAAGCTCGACCGCCATATGTATCGCGGCACGCGCCTCAATCACCCTGACGAAATCGTCAACGATGCCGAAGTCAAAAAGCTGACGGCGACGTTGGGCACGAGCGATACGCGCGCGATTTTTAAATTCACCGGCGTCGGCGAAGCCGAAGGTCTTTTCATGCTCACGCGCCTGCTGACCGAACAGCGCGTGCCGCTCACCGTGCATCGTTCGAGCAATCTGAGTTGGGAAAATTTGAAAGACAAAAACGTGATCGTACTCGGCTCGCAAAAATACAACCCGCAAATTCCGCAATTGCCGCAGCAACCGAAAGTCGTGTTCGTCCAATGAAGGCACGGGCGCAGCGGCTGAATACGTCACGCGCGCCAATTTAGTGAGGGAGTTACGGCAAAAAATGAAACTGAATGATGACGCCGCGTGGCCGGTGGCGTTTCAAGCCGTCGTCAAAGTGAAACTCAATGAGAGCGTGCCAGTGCATTTCGAATACGTCACTCATCACGTTACGCCGTAAGCGAATTCGCATCCGGCGCTACGCTAGCGGTTAGCCACCGCGAATTGCTCGTAATCATTGGCTGCCTGTCTGATCGCAGCCTATAATCGCGCCGCCGTTTAAGCAGCAGTCAGGGAGGCCGAGGAAAAAAGATGGACATCGGTTACGTGTGGGACGAGACGAAGTACCAAACCGTCGTCAAAGAACACAACGTCAAATTTTATGAAGTGGTGGCGGCCTTTGAAGACCTGAACGGATTTGAGGAAGTCAGTTTGGTTGAACACGAAGATCGCTGGCTGTGGGTAGGTAAGACGCCGTGGGATCGCTTCTTGATTATCGTTTTTACCACCCAAGACCTGCCGCTTTATCGCATCATTACGGCGTATGACGCCAATAAAAAATGGGTTGAGGAATACTATGAAAGACAACGATGACTTTGACTATCAGGCTTACACGCGCGAGACGCCGCCTGACCCGACCAAGATTACTCGCGGCCCTGCGGCGCGTGAGCTTCGTCAGGCAAAAGCGATGTTGGAACAATCCGTGCGGATTGTTCCGGCGACGCTCGAACAGTTTCGCCAACTCGCTACCAATGGGCAGAGTTGCGAGCAATTGATTAACGAGGCTTTGCTAGAATGGCTTTCGGCGCAAGGATTAAAAGGAATGGTGCGAACGGAAATGCAATTGGCGGTGCGACAATCGTTGTCTGCGGCGCTCCAGGTCAGCGTGCCCTCAGCCAGCGCCTCTTTGGTTTCGTAGCGCGGTGGTGAATCGCCTAACGCGCTTGCCAGTCATAACCGATGAGTTCGCAAAAACGTTCAAATTGCGCGCGTCCATAAAGCGGTTGGATGATTTGCTGATGTTTGATGTAAGGCTTACCCGGTTTGAAATCGAGCCGATACAAAGCGCGCAAGGCGGCTTCCAACTCATCTTCATCCATCAACGTGAAACGCACTTCATAGCCTTTTTTGTATGGTGCGCTCTGACGCGCGGCAAAGCGTTCAGCATTCGGCACGCGCACACAAGCATTGCGCTCAAACAGTTGCCGCAAGAGCTTTAGGTCTTTTTGAAGGACGCGCCTTGTGACGGTTTGACTAGCGGATTTAACCATAATCGTTAGCGCGCTTTCCCCGGAACAACTATTGTGCCTGCTATCAGATCGCCAAGCCGTTGTTTTCTTTTGGTCAACATGATTGACAAGCCTGCCGGAAGTCCGCCAGCGAGTAAGGGGTTGACTTCAAAAAGCCGTAAGGCGGTTCTGAGCAAGGCTTCCTTGAGCCCCGGCTGAGTGCCGTCAATCTTGCGAATGGTCAAGCCTGTGAACATCTTCCCTGGCGTTTTAGCCCAAAGAGACTCAAAAATTACAAAGTAACCTAGATAAACGGCACTGATGACCACGAGGCTGGTCGTGTTGTCATTCATAGGCAAAATTCCGTTCACCAAAACAGACAATACGATTGCCAATAGGTTATCGGTAATAGCTGCCATCATTCTTTTGGCATTGGCGACTCCAGTGTCACTCATCATAGGTTTGTTCTCACAGGTTAGAGGTTACGCGGTTGCCATAAAGCCCCCGCCTAACCTCAGAGTCGTTATTTGCGCTTCCACCGCACGCCGTCTTTCGTGTCTTCCAACACGATGCCCATCTCAATCAGTTGATTGCGAAGCTCATCAGACCGCGCGAAGTTTCTGGCTTTGCGGGCGGCTTGGCGTTCGTCAATCAGGCTTTGAATGTCGGCGTCGAGGAAGCCTTTTTTCAGTTCGCCGAAAATGCCGAAGACCGAATCTATCTTATCAATTAAATCAAGCAGTGCTTTTTGATCGGCGGCTTTGATCGTCGTTGCGGCAATCGCCGAGTTGGTTTCGCGTACGAAGTCATGTAGCGCGCCGAGGGCTGCGGGAACGTTGAGGTCGTCGTCGAGTGCGGTCTCAATGTCTTTTTTCGTGCGCCAAATCAGTTCACCGATGGCGGCGGTTTCACCTGCTTCGGCGTTGACTTCAGACAAGCGCACTTTGAAATCGTTGAGGCGCGCGACGACGGTTTCGGCTCCGCGCAAACCGTCCATCGTGAAGTTGAATTGTTTCAGGTGCTGCGCCGACAGCAACAGATAACGAATCGCGCGCGGGGTGTGGCCTTGTTCGATCAAGTCGCGTACGACATAAAAGTTACCGAGTTTTTTCGACATCTTCTGCCCTTCGGCCAACAGGAATTCGCTATGCACCCAATACTTGACGAAGGGTTTGCCGGTCGCGCCTTCTGATTGCGCGATTTCGTTTTCGTGGTGCGGGAAGACTAGATCAATGCCGCCCGCGTGAATATCAAACGTTTCGCCCAACGCTTTCATGGACATCGCGGAGCATTCGATGTGCCAGCCCGGACGCCCTTTGCCGAGCGGCGTATCCCACGACGGCTCGCCCTCTTTGGCGGCTTTCCACAGCACGAAATCGCGCACGCTTTCTTTATCGTATTCGTCGGCGTCCATGCGTTCGCTGGCTCCGGCGACGTTGCCTTCAAAATTCATGTTCGAGAGCTTGCCGTAAGTAGGGAAGCTGGCGATGCGAAAATAAGTCGAGCCTTCCGATTCATAAGCGTGGCCGTTGGCTTTGAGGCGCTGGATGATTTCGATCATCTCGTCAATGTGATCGGTCGCGCGCAAGACTTCTTCAGGACGCTCTGCGCCCAGTGCGTCGAAATCCTGAAAGAAAAGCTCGGTGAATTGATCGGTGTAATCGCGCAAAGACATATGCAAGGCGACGGCGCGTTGAATGATCTTGTCGTCTACGTCGGTGATGTTCATGACGTGATGAACCTGATAGCCCTTATATTTCAGGTAGCGCCGCAACAAGTCGCCGAACAGAAACGTGCGAAAGTTGCCGATGTGCGCGAAGTCGTAAACCGTCGGGCCGCAGATATACATGCGAACCGTGTTGTCAGTGAGCGGATGAAATTCTTCGACCTGATTGGTGAGCGTGTTATAGAGCTTGAACATTGCAGAAAACCTTTTATTTATTGGGTGAAAAGAGCGGCGAGTGTATGAACGGCTCTGAGTGATGTCAAACTTTCGCTAGTCGGTATTCAGGGCAGTACGGGGAGCGTAAGCGACCTGAGCCTCGGTAATGCGTCAATTTACTCCGACGAGACGCATTGCCGAGGCTCAGGTCGCTTACGCTCCCCGTACTGCCATTCGCGGCGTTTCGGTTGCAGCCTGCGCCGCTTTCTTTTACTTTGCCTGCCAGCCCCAACGCAGTTCAGTCCGTAAGCAGTACCCAACTCAATCAACCCTGAAGCCTAAACGCTATGAATCATTCTCCTGCTGATTTAGTGCCTACCGGTGCACGCGCGCTGATCGTCAGCGGTTCGCCCTTCGTACCTGGCAAGCCGTTGACGGCGCAACAGCCTTTGTTCGGACGCGATGACGTATTGCGCGACCTCGCCAACGGCTTGCGCAGCGCGCAATTCGGTTCGTTCAATCTCGTAGGCGAGCGGCGCATCGGCAAGACTTCGTTGCTCAATCATCTCGAAGGCCACGCCGACCAGCACTTGCCCGCCGCGCCGGGGCAGCCTTCCTTTGTCGTAGTGCGCCTCAACCTGCAAGGCGACCTCAAGAGCGAAGCGCGCTTTTACGGCGCGCTGTTGAGCGGCGTCATCAAACGCATCCCCGCGCTCGCGGCGGAATTCCCGCCCCGCGCCGAAGCCAGCGCCGCCGAATGCCAGCAACTCCTGCAACGCGTGAATACGTTGCGCACGGCGAAAGTGGTCGTGTTGGTTGACGAATTCGAGTGCGTCTTCGAGCCGTCCAGCACGGCGTATGCGCAACCCGGCTTTTGCAACAACCTGCGTACGTTGTGCGGCGACAATCATCTCGCGTTGGTGCTGGCTACGCGCCAACCGCTCAAAGATTATTTTGACCAACAGAAAATGACTTCTACGTTGCTGAGTTACCTGACGCCGCTGCAACTCGGCGAGCTTTCGCCCGCAGCCGCCGACGCCTTGCTCACCCAGCCCAGCGACAACCCGCTCGACAATCGCCAAGTGCGGCTGGCGCGGCAATGGGCAGACACGCATCCGTGCCGCTTGCAATGCGCAGGCGACGCTCTTTATTGGTCACAGGTGCAAAGCGAAACCGACGCTCAAGCAAAAGATCGGTATGAGAGAAACGCGGCGAATCTTTGTTTCGTCAATCCGGCGCATCTGTCGGTTACTTCGCCGCGCGGTTTGTGGCATCGGCTCAAACACCCGCAATGGCTGAACAAAATGGCGTGGCTGCCCAAAGCGATCACTTGGTGCGAAGAGCATTGGAAGCTGTTGCTGACGATCTTCGTCATCGGGCTGTTGCTGACCGGGCGCGTGTCAGTACAGAAAGTCTTCGACAAGTTGGTTGATACGTATTTCTCAGCGGAAGAGGAAAAAGATAAAAAAGCGAAGCCGTAGTTCCAATGCACAGCTTGGTCGTTTGATTGGCAGAAAGGTCGTGCCTTCTTCGCGGTCGTGCCTTCTTCGCGGCTATGCCGCAGTGATGTGCGGAAAGGCTGTGCCTTTCCGGTAGGCGAAATGATTGATGGGGCTACGCCCCCAATGTCATTCTGTTTGGCAGCCTATTGATTCCGACGTGGCTGATTTAGTTCGATTTGATTGACGTGGCAGGCGTAGCCCGAAGAAGTGTCATCGCTTCCCGGAAAGGCACAGCCTTTCCGCACATCACTGCGGCGCAGCCGCAAAGAAATCGCGTTTGGGAATTTCTGAGATGACAGAAGGAACAAGACAAATGAACTGGCGCAAGCTCATTCTTGGTGGGTTGTTGTTGCCATTGCGGTTGTATTTTCAACCTGCGCGGTTTCGTACTGAAACTGAATCACTTTTCCCCGAAGTTCGCCGAACCAGTCTTTGGAAGGAACGTTCTAGCCTGCATAAGAACGACTTACTGAAAAGAGCCCGCATGGTTTTTGGGCAGCTCTTACTAGCATCGCTTTGGCCGCTTGCCTTTGTCTTTATCCTTGAGTCATTTGGCTACCGTGTGATTAGGGTTGGTGCGGCATTGGGTGTTGTCTTAGCGGTGATTTCGGGTATGGCCTTGGTTGTGTTTGTCAATATTTCTCTAGGCATTGAAATAATAGTTAGAATGAGTCTATGGGTGGGCCTTACTGGTCTTTCTTTCAACCCTCCAACAAGAGGTATTCTGCTAAGTGTGACGACTGGCATCGCAGGTGCCTTGCTTCATGGGCCTCCTACTACTAGGTCTGGACGGCAGGCGTTTGAGTGGAGTATGTCGTTTGTAATGGGCTTGGCAGTTGGATTGATGAGCGGCTGGATAGGTTGGTGTACTTACGTTGCCGTACACACGCATTTGATCTTTTACCCTCTGCAAGCTCTTTTAACGATGTGTGCAGGACAACTAAACCGCTTTGGATTATTTGAATTAAAACAGAAATTCTGGCGAGTAATGCCTATCCGATGGGATGAAGCAATCCTCCTTCCTCTCCCAAGTTTGGTAGAGTATCTCAAGCAACTCTATGACGATGACGATGACGCTGAATTCGGATTAGATGCGATTGGTGAAGTAGCTAAACATCCATATCGTTGGCCTGCTGCTTATCAAGCCCTAAGCGAAATTTCACTTGATGAAGCCACGAAGGTTGAATCACTCGCTACTCTGGCAAACTACAAAACAGCGCAAGACTGGTTGGATGAACGCACAGGCTGGGGTGATGCAATGCAAAGTGACTTGCGCCAATTGCGCGCCATCAGCGATGAAGCTGCTAGTGCATTGCTGGCAGATTCGTCGGCCAATAAATTGCGGCGTTTGGCTGACGCGCAAAAGTTATTTGAATCATTGCGCGGTTCGACGGGGCAAATGCGCGCAATTGTCATCCAATGGGAAGCCTTGATTGTCGCCGAGCAGCAGGCCACCCAAGCTGCTCAAGCCGGTAACGAACCTATTACCCAAGTTTATTTCAAAGGCGGCAAACCGATTCAACCTGACGACCTAAACGAAGCCGATAATCCATTCAAAGGCCGTGTCGCGTTGGCACAACAGTTAGAAGAAGCGTTAGGACAGGAGCAACGCGCTACGTTGTTGTTGCTCGGCACGCGGCGCGTAGGGAAGTCTTCGTTGTTGTTGCATCTGCCGCGCCGTTTGGGCCACGCCATCATTCCGGCCTTTATCAATTTGCAGGACGAGAAATTCAGCGGCAAAGACGAAGCCAATTTCTTCATCGGCTTTGCCGACGCCATCGGCGAACAGGTGCGGCGCAACGTCGAACGCTATCAACGCGATCCGTTGCGGGTGCCGTTGCTCGAACGCGAGAGCTTACGCCGCGACCCTTATCCCGCGTTCGGCAAATGGCTCGATGCCGTAGAGCACGCGTTGGGCAAACGTACGCTGTTGCTGTGCCTCGATGAATTCGAGCATCTGGAAGAATCCATCGCCGCCGGACGGATGGACACGCGCGTACTCGATCTGTTGCGCAACATCATTCAATACCGCCGCCGCATCACGGTGCTGCTTTCCGGCGTACATTATCTGGACGAACTGCCGCCGCATTGGGCGAGCGCGTTGGTCAATACGCAAATTCTCTCGATCAGCTTTCTCGACGAACCCGACGCCCGCGAATTGATCGTACAACCCGTGCGCAGCTTTCCGCCCGATATTTACGCAGCGGAAACGGTCGAACGCATTCTCGCGCTGACGCATTGCCAGCCTTATCTCATTCAACTGCTGTGCGGCTTGCTGGTCGAACACTGCAACCGGCTCATCCTCAAAGGCGAACGCCCGCGCCCACCCGCCGTAAGCATTCCGCCCACCGATCTCGACGAAGTCATTCCGCTGGCCTTGCAACAAGGCGAAGCCTATTTCTCTGACCTCTGGAAAAGCCGCAGCGGTTCCGACCTCGCGCGCCGCGTGCTGGAACGATTGGCTTTTAACGAGTCGGCTACGAGTGAGGAACTCAAGGCGATGGCGAACGATGATGAAGGCTTGCGCGCTGCGTTGGATGGCTTGAGACGCCGCGAGATTGTTACACGCGAAGCGGAAGGCAACAGTTACCGTTATCGCATCACGGTTCCGCTGGTCGCGCATTACGTGCGCAAGGTACGCGAGGCGATCTGAAGTGAAAACTTATAGCAGTGCGACACGACATTTCACGCCAGCGCATTCTTTGGGCTATAGTGCGATTTACCGCAAGGCAGTCACCTGAATTCATAACGCAATCATCTTTGCGCTCGCGCGCAATCACCCTCAATAAGCGAAGGACTGGAAGAAGAACGATGCAAGCAAAAGCTCAACTCGAAGCTCAAGTCGCCGCCGCAACCGCAGCGGCGGCTCCCCCCGAAGTAAACGACCTTGACCCGCAAGAAACTTCTGAATGGCTCGAAGCCTGGGAAGAAATTTTAGCCGATCCCAAACGCGCGGGCTTTCTCATCAACGCGCTGCGCGAGAACGCGTTCAAACAGGGCATTCCGCTGCCTACGCAATTCAATACGCCTTATTTGAACTCCATCGCGCCGGATGAACAGGTTTCTTATCCCGGCGACCGCGAGATGGAACGTCGCATCAAGACCATCATTCGCTGGAACGCGATGGCGATGGTCTTGAACCAGAACAAACACGACGCGGGCATCGGCGGACACATTGCGACTTACGCTTCGGTGGCGACGCTGATGGAAGTCGGCTTCAACAATTTCTTTCGCGGTTCGATACAAACCAAAGACGGCGAACAGCCGGGTGATTTCGTTTACTTTCAAGGCCACGCCAGCCCAGGCATTTATTCGCGCGCCTTTCTCGAAGGCCGTTTGACGCTAGATCACCTGAAAAACTTTCGCCACGAATTGCGTGACAAACCCGGCCTCTCGTCTTATCCGCACCCGTGGCTGATGCCTGATTTCTGGAAGTTCCCGACGGTTTCGATGGGCTTGGCTTCGTTGAATTCGATCTATCACGCGCGCTTTATGCGCTACCTGGAAAATCGCGGACTGATTCCCGCGACTGATCGCAAGGTGTGGGTTTTCTTGGGCGACGGCGAAATGGATGAACCAGAATCAATGGGTTCGATCACGTTGCCGCCGCGCGAAAAACTCGACAATCTGATTTTCGTCATCAACTGCAATTTGCAACGGCTTGACGGCCCGGTGCGCGGCAACGGCAAAGTCGTCAACGAATTCGAAGCGGCCTTTCGCGGCGCGGGTTGGAACGTACTCAAAGTGTTGTGGGGTACGACGTGGGATGAATTGTTTGCCCGCGACAAATCGGGCTTGTTGCTCAAGCGCATGGAAGAGTGCGTAGACGGCGAGTTCCAAAATTTCAAAGCCAAAGACGGCAAGTTCGTGCGCGAGAAGTTTTTTGGCAAATATCCCGAACTGCTCGAACTCGTCAAAGATTATTCTGACAAAGACCTCGAAGGCTTGCGGCGCGGCGGACACGATGCGCTCAAGGTCTATAACGCCTACAAACGCGCTTATGAACACAAAGGCCAGCCGACGGTGATCTTGGCGAAGACGGTCAAGGGTTACGGCCTCGGCGCGTCAGGCGGCGAAGGTCGCAACCTCGCGCACCAATCCAAAAAAGTCAGCGAAGACGATTTGGTCAATTTCACCAAACGCTTCAACCTGCCGATGGATGAAGAGTCGGCGCGCAACTTCGAGTTTTTTATTCCCAAACCTGACAGCCCCGAAGTCATCTATGTTCAGAGCAAACTCAAAGCGTTGGGCGGTTCGGTGCCGATACGCAAGGTGACGACTGAGCGTTTGCAAACGCCTGCGCTCGAATTTTTCAAAGACTCATTGCAAGGTTCCGGCGAACGCGAAATGTCTACGACGATGGCTTTCGTACGCATCCTGACCGCGTTACTCAAAGACCCCAACGTCGGCAAGCGCATCGTACCTATCGTGCCTGACGAAGCGCGTACTTTCGGTATGGAATCGCTGTTCCGTCAGGTCGGCATTTATGCCTCGCAAGGCCAGCTTTACGAGCCGCACGACACCGACAACTTCCTCTTTTATAAAGAGATCAAAGAAGGCCAGATTCTCGAAGAAGGCATTACCGAAGCCGGTTCGATGGCATCGTTCACGGCGGCGGGTACGGCTTACACGAACTTCGGGATGCACATGATTCCGTTTTACATCTATTACTCGATGTTCGGCTTTCAGCGCATCGGCGATTTCGCGTGGGCGTTCGCCGATTCGCGCGGACGCGGCTTTCTGTGCGGCGCGACGGCGGGACGCACTACGCTCAACGGCGAAGGGCTGCAACATCAGGACGGACATTCGCACGTGCTGGCGAGTACGATTCCGACCTGTGCGGCTTACGATCCGGCTTACGCTTATGAGATTGCCGTTATTGTCGAAGAAGGCATGCGCCGGATGTACCACGACAACGAAGACGTGTTTTATTACCTGACGCTGCAAAACGAGAACTACACGCAACCCGCCATGCCCGAGGGCGCGCGCGAAGGCATTCTCAAAGGCTTGCACAAAGTCAGTACCGGTAAAGGCATCGCGCAAGCGCAACTGTTCGGCAGCGGTTCGATTCTCGGCGAAGCCCTCAAAGCGCAAAAGATTCTGGAAGAACAATTCCAAATCATCACCGACGTATGGAGCGTGACCAGTTATAACGAATTGCGCCGCAACGCGCTCTTTGTCGAACGCTTCAATCGCTTGCATCCCGATCAAACGGCGCAACGGCCTTATATCAGTCAGGTGATGGACGCGACCGAAGGCCCGATCATCGCGGCCACTGATTACATGAAAATCGTTCCCGATCAGCTTTCGCCGTGGCTCGGCACTCGCTTGGTGTCGTTGGGTACGGATGGCTTCGGTCGTTCGGAAAGCCGCGAATACTTGCGGCGCTTTTATGAGATGGACGCGAATGCCATCGCGGCGGCTACGCTGTCGAAGCTGGCGCGCGAAGGCAAGATCACGGTCGAAAAGGCGCTGAAAGGTTTTGCCGCGTTGGGCATCAACCCTGATGTAGCGGATCCGGCGACCGTATAACTTTTCGTGATAAGTCAACGAGGAGCCTCCGGCGTTGCTGGCAGGCTCCTCATTTTTTATGTTCATCGTAATGCCACTCCCTGCCTTCAATGAGTTTGGTGATTTGCCTGCCGGGTTGCATCGTCTGTTGTTGGCTGAGGTCATTGAGGAGTTCGGCAAAAGCACCTTACAACGCCAGTTGGTAACGCAACGTCTGGCGCGGATTTATCAGTTGGTAGCCGCGACCGGCAAGCTCTTGCGGTTCGTTATTTTCGGCAGCTACGTGACCAGCAAGCCGAACCCCAACGACGTTGACATCATTTTGGTGATGGCGGACGATTTGGACGAAACGGATTACGACCCAGAAATGCTTCCGTTGTTTGACCACTTACGCGCGCAACGTGAACTCGGTGCCAGTTTGTTCGCCGTTCGCCCGGGTTTTATCGTCGGAGAAACCGTCGAAACATTTCTGCTGCATTGGCAAACTACGCGCGAGGAAAAACATCGCGGCATCGTGGAAACAACACAAAAGGTAAAGCAATGATTGCCACCGACATTCAATTACAAGCGACACAGGAACGTATCGCATTCTTTTCGCGCCTACTCGCCGACATGCGCGCGCAAGCACGATCAGCGGAGGAATATAAACGCTATTCGAATAGCTATCTTGCCGAAATCGAAAAAATGAACGGCGAGGTAATGTCCTACCTTAGCACCGCCTTAGTCGAACAAGCTGAAGCGGCGTAATTCCTTTGTGTGTTTTTTTGCGAGGTCGTTTTATGAGTACGAGAACCGGAGCCGTAAGAGCCAAAAAGAAACTCACGCTCGCTTTGCCGGAAGACTTTGACGAGATCGTCATCAATTTCGGAGAACACGAATTCACCGAAGAAGATTACTGGCAGTTTTGCGCAGACCATAAAGACCTGCGCATCGAAATGACGAATGAAGGCCATATGATCATTATGATGCCAGTGGGCAGCGAAGGCTCACACCGAAACTTAACTTTAGCAGTGAGGTTTGGCACTTGGGCCGAAGCGGATGGTACCGGCATTGGGTTTGATTCATCCGGTGGTTTTCGCTTACCGAATAACGCCAAACGCTCGCCTGATGTTGCCTGGGTTAAACGCGAACGCTGGGAAGCCCTCAGCCCGAAAGAACGCAAACGCTTCGCTCCGCTCTGCCCTGATTTCGTAGTCGAATTGCGCTCGGAAACTGATCGCTTGAATAAGCTGCAAGACAAGATGCAGGAATACATTGATAACGGCGCGCAACTCGGCTGGCTGATTGATCCGATAGAGAAAAAGGTTCACGTCTATCGCCCCGACGCGCCGGTCGAAATTCTAGACAATCCCGCTGAAGTTTTCGGCGATCCATTGCTGTCAGGCTTTACGCTCAAGCTGGCTGGGATCATTGGTTGAAGCGCGTTCTGCCGGTTGACTGAATTCGTCGTTTAAGGTCTCATACCCCATCGTTTTGGGGCGCTCGCGAGCAGCAAGCCTCAAACTGAAAAAGCTAAACTTTCGAAGCATTAAGCAACAACATTTTTTGCTGGTCAGTTGGCTCACGGCTTCACAGGCAAATCGCTTGTGAGACGTTTTGAGCGACTGAGTTTGCACGTCGTGTGCAAAGCGCAGCGGCCCCGTTTAATTGGCATCTGTGAATTCAACGCAACCCGACAACTTCATTCCCACTGACGTGATTTATTGGCGCGTCGAAGGCAGCTTGCTCAACCTGAGCGCCGTGCGGCCCATCGGTTTTTTCACCTGGCATTCGCAACGTTTCACTGACCGCTGGATGCGGCGCGGCGGTCTGGCGTTATCTGCCGTGATTCGCCCGCTGTTGTATGCGGCGGAGCGCAAGTTTGCCACGCGGATGTTGCATCTGTTGTTGCGCGGCGTCAGTTGCGACCGGCTGGATGCGTTGGGCGAAGAGTATTTTGACTATCACCTCAAGCCGAAGCTGAAAGAAGCGGGCTTGGCGAAATTGCGTGAGGTGCAAGCGAGTGGCAAGCCGGTCGTGCTGGTCAGCCAAGGACTCGATCACGTGATGCGTCCGCTGGCGACTTATTTAGGCTTACCTTATTTGCTAGCGAATCGGTTGGAGTTCCGCGATGGCTTGGCGACGGGGCGTTTGCGCGGCGCAGTGATTCGTCCGCGTCAGGTGTTGGCGCGTTTCATCGGCAGCCACCCTGACGGACAGTATGACGAAGCCAAGTTGCAACGCATGCTCGGCTATACGCTCGAAGAATTGCGCCGCGCGATTCAACCGACGGCGCGCGCCATTGCGCCGCTCGCTACGCCGCAAGTTGTTTTTGAATCGCATCAGCGCGTCGAACATCTCTCAATCAAAGAATCGCTCGCGGGCAAACACGTGTTATTGATCGGCTTCACGGGCTTTATCGCCAAAGTTTGGGTAGCGAACATCCTCAAAGACTTGCCTGAAATCGGGAAAATTTATCTGCTGATTCGCCGCAGCCGTTCGACGCCTGCGCTGGCGCGTTTCGAAAAAATCATCGCCGAATCGCCGCTGTTCGAGAGCTTTCATCAGCAATACGGTGACAAGCTGCCGCAGTTCATCGCCGACAAAATCGAAATCGTCGAAGGCGATGTGAGTGCGCCGAACTTAGGGCTGGATGAATCCGTCTTGCCGCGTTTACGCGCGAAACTCGATGTCGTCATCAACAGTTCAGGGCTGACTGATTTCAATCCCGACTTGCGGCAGGCGCTTTTGATTAACGTAGACGCGACGGTCGAGATGCTGAAATTCATGCGCAGTTGCGACCACGTCTCGTTGTTGCACCTCTCGACCTGTTACGTCGTAGGCTTCCGCGACGGGCGCGTCAACGAAACGCTCAAACCCAATTACACGCCGTATGGGGTCAAAGATTATGACGCCGCCGCTGAACACGCTGCGTTGCATAAACTCGCCGCCGACATCGAAGCCCGCGCCGAATCGCCTGACATCACGGCGGAACTCACCGCGCAGTTGCAAGCCAAAGGCAAACAGCTTTCTGAAAAAGAACTCGACGTGCAATTGCGTAAACAGCGTCAGCGTTGGGTGCGCTTTGAACTCACCGAAGCAGGCATGCGTCGCGCCAAAGAGTTGGGCTGGCCGAATACTTATACGCTGACCAAGAGCATGGCCGAGTCATTGATCGTCCAGCAGGGAAGTGATTTGCCGATTGCGATTGTGCGGCCTTCGATTGTCGAAACCTCTACGCACGACCCGTTCAGCGGTTGGAACGAAGGCGTCAACACGAGCGCGCCGCTGTCTTATCTGCTCGGCACGTTCTTTCGCCAGTTGCCGTCGAACGAAAAGAAATGCCTCGACATCATTCCCGTAGACTTGGTCTGTCGCGGCATGACGCTGATTTCTGCCGCGCTCACTCAGCGCAAGCATGAAGCGATGTATCAACTCGCTACGTCGGCGACGAACCCATGCGATATGCGGCGTTCGATTGAACTGACCGGCCTCGCGCACCGCAAGCATTACCGCGCGCAAGACGATTTCGATCATCGCGTGAAACTCTATTTCGATTCGATTTCAGTGACCAAACAACGTTATGAATCGTTCAGCGCGCCGCGCCAGAAACAGGTCATTCAATCGTTGCAACGTATTCTCGCGCCGTTGCCGATGTCGCGTTCGCCCTTGATTCGCCGCGCGCGCGATTTAGAAAAAGTCGAGAAACTCATCGAGCTTTACGAACCGTTCATCTTGCACAACGACCACATCTTCGAAGCAAAGAATGTCGAAATTCTTTCTGCCGCCTTGCCCGCAGCCGAACGCGCCGCGTTCGCTTATGACGCCAGCACGATTGATTGGTGGGATTATTGGATCAACGTCCACATTCCCGCGCTGCGCATCTGGTCTTATCCGCTGATCGAAGGCCGCCCGATTGAGCATAAAATGCGGCGTCCATTTCAAATGCCTGCGCCACCGGCTGAAGCAAGTATGGCGTAAACGAATTAAAACTTATGGCACTTTTTCTGACCGGCTCAACTGGTTATGTCGGCGCACACATCGCGTCGCTCTTGCTCGAACAACACACCGATCAACTCAATTTGTTGGTGCGCGCCAAAGACGACGCCGAAGCCGAACGCCGTCTTTGGCAGTCGCTGCAATTGCATCTCGACTTCCCGCGCTTTCACGAATTGCTCAAGACGCGCATCAACATCTTTCGCGGAGACCTGACCAACCAGCATTTCGGCTTGACCGACAGCGACTATCGGCGCTTGGTTGAGACGACCGATTCGATCATTCATTGCGCAGCTTCGCTCAACCGCAAGTCTGAGAAGACCTGTCTCAACGTCAATCTGCGCGGTACGCTCGAAGTCATCAAGCTCGCGCAGGCCGCGCGCGATCAACACGGATTGCGCCGTTTCAGCGACGTATCCACCGTAGCCATTTGCGGCACGCGCCAAAACGAAGTCGTCACCGAAGACGCTTCGCTGGATTGGAACCGTTCGGACTATGACCCTTATGCGCGGACCAAAAAGTTTTGCGAACACATGGTGCATGAGTTATTGCCCGACGTAACGCATACGGTCTTTCGTCCGAGCATTATCCTGGGCGATTCGCGGCACGCCGAGACTACGCAATTCGATATGGTGCGTTCGTTCGTCTTTCTCGCGGGCTTGCCCGTGCTGCCCTTTCGCCCGACCGATCAAATAGACATCGTCAACGTAGACTTCGTCGCCGAATCCATCGTCACGATTCATCAAAAAGGTCAGCCGAATCACGGCATCTATCACCTTTCGTCAGGCCGCAGTTCGCAAACCTTCAAAGAACTGACTGACGCCTTGTCGCAGGCGCGCGGCAAAAGCGGGCCGCTCTATTTGCCGTGGCTCGAAAAGCCTTTTACCGCGACGAATAACTTTATTGCCGACACGTTTCGCGGCAATGCGGTGAGCTTGAGCGCTACGTTGTTGAAAGTGTTTTTGCCTTATCTGACTTTCAATACGGTATTCGACAATACGCGCATCACGACCGAGACGGGCAAGCAGCCTGCGCCTTTTTCGCAATACAGTTATCCGTTGTTACAATTCAGCCGCAAAGGCAATTTCACTTATCCTTATAAAGATTGGCTGCCGAATGACTAATGACTGACGAACACAAGCACAAAATACAGGCTTACATTCGTCGCAACCTGCATCCCACGCTGCGCACCGAAGACGGCTTGCTCGCGCTGGAAGAACTGGCGCAACTGGCACGTCAATCAGGAATTCGTTATGCGTTGGCGGGCGGCATTGCGATGCACTTGTACGGCTTCACGCGCGCGACGACCGACGTTGACGTAGTCGCTGACCGAACGCTAACCGTCGAAGCGCAACGCCGCTTGTCGTTCGGCGGCGAAAGCTACGCCGTTCCGCTGGGTGCGCAAACTGTTACGGTGGATTGGATCGTCCGCGATGACGACAGTGCCGAGTGGTACGCGGGCGCGCTCGATGCCGCGATTGACAGCGGCACGGGACATCCGATCATCGCGCCCGAATGGTTGGTCGTACTGAAATTTTTCGCCGGGCGCGGCAAAGACCATCTCGACCTGTTGTGGCTGTTGCGGCAAGACGGTTTGGTAGACCGAGCCGAAGTGCAACGCATCGTTGTCACCGTGATGGGGAAGAAGTATGCCGCCGTCCCGTTGCGTGATCTCGCGGCAATTTTTTTAGAAGCCGACGTAATGCGCCTACGCGACGAAGCCGACGAAGGCCAAGCCCAATAACCAAAAAGAGCAATCAATATGAGCATGGACATCGCGCTCGAAGCCTGGGTCGCAGGCGTCATCGAGTGGTCAAAAGCAAAATACCTGATCGGCGGCGGCGAGCGTTGGACGCCGCGCCGCAAGCTGAAGCTGTTTTTCACCGGATACAACGGCACGCGCAACACGGGCGCGGACGTGCGCGTAGAAGAAATGCTGCGCCAGATCAAACACGTCATCAATAAAGGCGGGGGTGATGACAAGTGCGCGTTGAGCGTGTTGACGCAAAACTTTCAACGCACCGACGGTTATTTCAAAGGCGTCAAACAGATTCATTTGCCCGACGTATTCCCGCCGATGCTCGCGCGCGAAGTGCCGCGTCACGATGGCGTAGTTGCGTGCGAAGGTTCGATGTTCAAGAGCAAGTTCGCCAATGCGCTGACGACGATGATGATCGGCGCGTTAGGCGCGGCGGCGGCGCAAAACAAGTTGAGCGTAGGTTACGGCGCCGAAGCCGGACACATGGATTCTCACGTCGCGGCGTTGCTCAAACGCTATTGCAAAGATTCGCTCATCATCACGCGCAATCCCGAATCGCAGGAAGTGTTGGGCAAGTTCGGCGTGGCGACCGAACTCGGCACCGATACGGCGTGGACGTTTGAGCCGCACCCGAAAAGTTACGGCGAAGGCGTATTGCGCGAGCTTGGCTGGGACAGCTCGACGCCCGTGCTGGTCGTATGCCCGATCAATCCGTTCTGGTGGCCGGTGAAGGCTTCGCTCGCCAAGTTCGCTGCCAAGACGCTGACCGGCGCGCATAAAGAAAGCCATTACCGAGCGTTTTATTTTCACGAAGCCGGAGCCGAAGTAGATCGCAAATACGATGCATACATCACGGCGCTGGCGAACGCGGTCAATCGCTTCCGCCAACAGCAAAACGTATTCGTCGTGCTGGCCGCGTCAGAAATGCTCGACGTCAAGGCTTGCGCCAAAATGAATCAAAAGCTCAACGCGCAAGCGCCCGTCATCTCGTCGGATGATTACAATATGTATGAGTTCGTCAGCATTTTGACGGCGTGCCATCTGATGGTTTCGTCGCGCTTTCACGGCATCGTGACTTGCATGTCAGCGGGCGTAGCCTCAGCCGGTGTGACGATGGATGAACGCATCCGCAACCTGATGAATGAACGCGGTCAAGCTGATTTGCTGCTGACCGTAGACGACGCGAACCTCGAAGAAAAACTCGTCGTCATCCTCGACAAACTGATGACCGAACAAGAAGCCATCCGCGACGGCATTTACCGCACGGTTGCTAAAAACCTCAAAGTCATGGCGCGCATGGGCGTCTATTTTGAAGAGCATCTGCAACGCCGCTACCCTGAGTTTCCGATTCGCCAGGGCGTGCATTCGTGGGAAGCGTATTTGCCGCCGCTTGGGGTAAACTTGCGGAAGTTGTTGGAAGCGTATGGCTGAGAATCAATCGCAATCGTTCAGACTTTCTTCGCGGCTCCGCCGCAGTGATGTGTGGAAAGGCTTCGCCTTTCCAGCGCGAGCGAATTTCTTCGGGCTACGCCCGTAACGTCAACGAATTTGAATCGCATTGAACATCGCAAAATTCGCCTTGCTTGAATGACATTGCGGGCGTAGCCCGATAACTATTTTCGTTTTCCGAAAAGGCACAGCCTTTTCGCACATCACTGCGGCAGAGCCGCCAAGACAACCTTATGAACGAGCCGAATAACGCAGCAGAAGCATTGCTGGTCGAGTTGCTGGAAGACGACTTGCCACCGGGTGCGATGGCGCGGATGGCAGCTCAAGGTGGAGCTTTCGATTTTTGGTACGACGAGGGCGAAGACGTTTACACGCTGGAAGACGGAGAGCCGCTTAGATGAACTTTCTCGAACACATCTTTCACCACCTAAGCAAAACGCCTCATCGTCCGGTCGTCCGCGAAATCATTGACGGGCAGTTCGTCACAGTGACGTGCGGCGAATTGCTCGAACAGATCAAGGCAGCGCGCACGTTCATCCGCTTATCCAAGCTGCAAGCTGGCGACCGCGTAGGCTTGCTCGCGCCCAATTCGATTCGTTGGGCGGCGATGGATTTGGCCTTGATGGCCGAGGGCGTCGTCGTCGTACCGCTTTACGCGCGGCAAGACCCGAAAGAACTTGTCGGCATGCTCAAAGATTGCGGCGCAGGGCTGGTCGTATGCGCCGACGAAGCCTTGCGCAAAGGCATCACCGATCACTGGCCTAAAGACAGCGGAGCCTTTCCGCCTCCGCTGAAATTGTTCGATGACATTTTTGCAACCAAACCTGACAGCGCCCTGACGGGTGAGCCGAAGATGGATGAACCGAACCCGCGTGCTGAACAAGATTTAGTGACGATTATTTATACGTCGGGTACTTCGGGCGAACCCAAGGGCGTGATGCTGAATACCGCTAATCTGAATCACATGGTTCCTTGCACCGGAGCGCGCCTCGATCAGTTGATGGAAGGCGCGACCGACAACACAGCCGATCAGGTCTTTCATTATTTGCCGTTCTGTTTTGCCGGTTCGTGGATTCTGTTGCTCACCGCCTTGTCGCGCCGCAGCTTGTTGTCGCTTTCGATGGATTTGAACAAGCTCGCCGACGAACTCAAACTCGCCGCACCGAACTATTGTTTGAATGTGCCTACGTTGCTCGAACGTATTCGCACCGGCGTCGAAAACCAAATCGCTACGAAACCCGGCTTGATTCAAACGATCTATCAAAACGGCAAGGCCGCGTGGTTGCGCCAGCAGGAAGGGCAACGCGGCGCATTCGATAAGTTGCAATTCAAACTGGCGGACTGGCTGATTTTCAGCAACGTCAAAAAGAAAATCGGCACGCAACTCAAAGCCTTGATTTGCGGCTCGGCTCCGCTGAACAAAGAGACGCAGCTTTTCTTTCAGATGCTGGGCATCAAGGTGTTGCAGGTTTACGGATTGACCGAGACGACGGCCATTTGCACAATGGATGACCCGCGCGCTTATGTGCCAGGTCGCGTAGGCCCCGCCATCGCCGGCATCGAAATGCGACTGGGCGAAGGCGACGAAATCATTATTCGCGGGCCGCATATTTTCGCGGGCTATTGGAATAAACCAGAGGCTACGTCGGCGGCGTTGCGTGACGGCTGGTTTCATACAGGCGATCAGGGCGCAGTGGATGCGCAAGGCAATTGGGCCATCACCGGACGCCTCAAAAACCTGCTCATTCTCAAATCGGGCCACAATGTCGCGCCCGAACCCCTCGAAGAAAAGCTCGCCTTTCATTTGCCCGCCGCGCAACAGTGCGTAGTGTTCGGCAATGATCGCGGCTTCCTGACGGCGCTCATCACGGGCGAAGTGACAGCGGCGCAAGCCGATGCCGCCGTCGCCCAACTCAACGCCGACCTGCCGCATTACAAACAGGTGCGCGCTTATCACCTGAGCAAAGAGCCGCTGACGATTGAGAGCGGATTGCTCACGACGAACGGCAAACTCAAACGCGACGCGATCAATCAACATTTCGCGGCAGAGATTGAGGCGCTGTATGCAGGCAAGAAAGCGTAAGCGAACGAGTGCCGTGTCAGTAGCCCGCGCGTAAGCAAGGGCTGCATTGACAATGCGCTCGTTGATGCCGAAGGACGCAACGCCGAGGCCGCCCTTGCTGACGCGCGGGCTTCTGACACGATGCGCGAAGTCAGGCCGATTCATCGGCCTTTCCCGCAGGGCGGATAGGCCAGTCGTTCAACGGCTGGTTGGCGTGAAGCGGGTTCTGTTTAGCCCGTTTTAACGGGCTTTCCATCATCGGCTTTAGCCATCGGGCGTGAATGCCCATTGGCTAAAGCCTGTCACGAGAAAGACGCAGAAGCGCCTTTCATTGTTATCCATCGCGTTTTACCAGCCGTCGAACGGCTGGCCTATTTGCCCTAACGGGAAAGCCCGGTGAACCGGGCTGGCAAACGCATCGAATCAAGGATTATTCACGATGTTCATTCTGGCTGGCACCTGCATATTTCTCGGCATCGTACTTGGCATCATGGGCTTGATGGCGTGGGGCGCAATGACGACTGAACCGCCGAAGGATGATGAGTCGAATGCGAACGAAACGCTTGATCCCAAGACACGTGAGTGATGTTCAATTCATAAAATTTCCATGAAAAAATTTCTTCTTTTTATACTGACGTTTTTTGCGGCATCGGTGGCATTCCTGCTGATAGGCGGCGCTGGAATCGGTTGGTTGTTGCATCGCATTTGGCCCGCGATAGAAACCGGCACGGGAATTCTGATTGGCGTCGTAACGATAGGAATCGTGGTGCAAGTCTTTGCCAAAACGATTAGCTCAGTACTCTCAACGCTTGTACCACTTAATCTGCCCGTTGAGCAGGAGTGGGACGAATATGTGGATGAGCCGCCGCGTCGCCCTTCGCGCAAGCGATCACGCCGTCACCCCAAGCGTGAAGAAGACTTTCTGAAAAGAGACGCCGTATGAATCACTTTCAGGGCGAAACGCTCTCGTGGGAACTCAAAGACGGTTGCATCGAACTGGCCTTGCATCGCGCACCGGCCAATGAAATCGGGCGGCAAACATTGGCCGAACTCGAACGGTTCGTCGCCGCGCACGAGACGCTGCAACACGAGGCGCACGCGCTCATCATTCACAGTACGGTCAAAGCAGGCTTTTCGGCGGGCGCAGACTTGCGGGATTTATACGCGCAAGCCAATGCGCTTGGGTTCGCTAACGCAGCGCCGCAAGTGCGCGACTTTCTCAAGCGCATTCATGCGGTGATGAATGCGCTTGACGGCTCGCCGCTGACGACGATTGCGGCGGTGCATGGCGTATGTTTCGGCGGCGGCTTTGAACTCGCGCTCACGTGCGACCTGATCGTAGCCGACAAGCTAGCGCGCTTTTGCTTTCCCGAATTGCGGTTGGGATTGATTCCCGGCTTCGGCGGCATCCCGCGTTTGCGGCGCGATTTGGGCAATGCGCTCGTACGCGATTTGTTGCTCACCGGACGCAGCCTCAACGCCGCGCGCGCGCAAGCCGTCGGACTCGTGAGCCAGTTGGTTGGCGAAGGCGATGCACTGAAAGTCGCGCGCTTCACGGCGGCGCAGGTCGGCAAGTTTGACCGCACGACGAGCGCGACGGCGAAACGATTTATCAAACCGATTCCTTATGCGGAATTACAACAGGAGATTGAAATCTTCTGCGACCTTTTCACCAAGCCCGCCACTGCGGCGGGTTTGCGCAAATTCGTAGAAAGTACGGACGCACAACCCTATCTGCCTTAAAGAACCACCATGAAAAAACTGTTTTCCATGCGCCTCCAATCGTCGCTTGCCGCCCTCATCACTTTACTTGGGACCTTCGTTGGGGTCGGCTTGTGCCTGAGCGTAAGCGCGCACGCCCAAAGCGCACAGCCCCAATCTGCACGACCCCAATCCGGGCTGGCCAACGACACTTTGCGCGAAGGCTTTGTGTTCTATCTCAAAGACTTCAAACTCGAACATCAGGAAGAGACGCACCTGCTGAATATCACGGTGCGTTACGATTACATCAGGGGGATTGGCGAGAAGGAATACCCCGATTTCGTGCCGATGGTGAAATTCGTAGAAAATTTTTTAACCGATTACCCGAACAAAAACACCTATTGGGAAATCGTCAACAAACAATTGACGCAACGGTTGATGGCTGAATACCCCGGACTGGCGACAGTCACCTGTGAATTGCAAGTGCCGCCATCCCGTCGTTTCAACTTCATGCGTGCCAGTTTCGTCACGCGCGAACGTCGCACCAATCGTCAGCGCGCGTTCAAAGCCAGTAAGGAGAAAGCACGTCAATGAACAAGCTGCGCCGCGCCAAAATCACTGCGCTGGGGACGTATGTTCCGCCGCGCGTCGTCACCAACCACGACCTCGAAAAGATGGTCGCCACCAATCACGACTGGATCGTCGAACGCACCGGCATTCACGAACGCCACTGGGTCGAACCGGGTACGCCCGCGTCTGAGTTGGGCGCGCAAGCGGCGACGCTGGCGTTGAAACAACGCGGCATCGAACCCGATGAAATCGAACTCATCATCGTTTCGACCGTTACGCCCGATATGCTTTTCCCTTCGACGGCGTGCCTGATTCAGCACAAGATTCGCGCAAATAAAGCGTGGGGCTTCGACATTCTGGCGGCGTGTTCGTCGTTTCTTTACGCGCTCACGACGGGCGCGCAATTCATTGAGAACGGTACGCACAAAAAAGTGTTGATCGTCGGAACAGACGTGATGACGAGCATTCTGAATCCTGAAGATCGCACGACGCTGGTGCTATTCGGTGACGGCGCGGGCGCGATTTTGTTAGAGCCTTGCGAAGAGGGCGAAGACGTTGGCCTGATTGATTATCATCACGAAATTGACGGCAGCGGCGGACAGCATTTGTATATGCCCGGCGGCGGCAGCTTGCATCCGTCATCGCACGAAACCGTAGATAAGAAGATGCATTACGTCCATCAAAACGGCGCGGCGGTTTTCAAATTCGCGGTGCGCAAGATGGAAGAACTCTCGACCGGCATGCTCGCCAAGCACCACCTGACGGGCGACGACTTGGCTTGTTTTATTTCGCATCAGGCGAACTTGCGCATCATTGACGCGACGGCCAACAAGCTGGGACTGCCGCCAGAGAAAGTCATCAAGAATATTCACAAATACGGCAACACGACGGCGGCGACGATTCCGCTGGCGATGAACGACGCGATCAATGACGGCAAGCTGAAGCAAGGCGATCTCGTATTGTTCGCCGCCGTGGGCGCGGGCTTTACGGCGGGTTCGGTATTGATGCGTTGGGCTTATTGAAGGAGCGCAATGGAAGACGATGAAGTCATAAAAGAAGTGCGTCGCATACGCGATGAAATCGCGGCGCGGTTTAATTACGACGTTGATGCAATCGGCGCGCACTATCTTGAAATGCAAGAACGGCTTGGATTAAAGATGGTTTCGTTGCCGCCCAGAAAACCATTGTGTGTGCCGACGGCTGAAGTAGCGGCGGATTTTGAGGATGTGGCGGCTTTGCCGCAGTGATGTGCGGAAAGTCTCTGACTTTCCGGTAGGCATAAATTTATCGGGCTACGCCCGCGACGTCACTCTGGTTAAGTCCCAACGGCTTTGGTTCGATTGAATGACGCGGCGGGCATAGCCCGAAAGCAAAGCTCGCTCCTTGCGGAAAGTCAGAGACTTTCCGCACATCACTGCGGCAAAGCCGCGAAGAAGGGTTAATAAGAAAATGTTTGAGAACGTAGCGATGAGAAAATCAAAAGCAGCAAAAAGTTCAAGGTTCCTGGCAGTGTTCCTCGGTTTGACGTTTGCCCTTACCTCTATCGGTTACGCGCAAACCAAACTCACCGGACAAGTCGTTTGCACGGTTTGCTGGACGGAAGCCGACCGCTCGAAAGTCGCTTACGGTACGCCCGCCGATATGGATTGCGCGAAAGAATGCGCCGCCAAAGGCATCGGCGCTTCGCTTGCGGTGAAAGGCGAAAAGGATTGGACGCTTTACGAACTTGAAAGCGGCGCGTTTAAGAAGCCCGGCAAAGACTGGCTCGCGTTTATGGCGCAGCAAGTCGAAATCACTGGTGCGACGCGCAAAGCGGGCGATAAGCAATTCGTGAAAGTGAATGCGCTGACTACGCTGGGCAACGCCAACGCGCTCGCCAATCAAGTTGCTGTCAAACTCATCGGCACTGAAGCTGAACTCGCGCTCAAAGACCTGTTTGGCGCAGAGCAAAAGTTAAGCTCATATCGCGGACGTCCGGTGTTGATTAACTTTTGGGCTACGTGGTGTGGGCCGTGCGTGAAAGAGATGCCGGAACTCGTCGCGTTGCAAAACGAATACGCCGCCTATGGCTTGCAGGTCGTTGGCGCGACAGCCGACACAAACGAGACGATCAAAGAAGTGCGCGCTTTCATCAAAACGGCGAAGCTCAACTTTCCGGTTTGGATGGGCGCGACGACACAAGACATGGCGAAGTTCGGCTTAGGGCCAGCCTTGCCCGGTTCAGTCTTGATCGGGCGCGACGGCAAGATCGTAGCCATTTTCAACGGCGTCATCACCGCCGCCGAACTCAAAAAGAAACTTGAAGGATTGATTGCCCAAGCCAATAAAGAAGCCAAAAAACAAGTGGCGCAAGCGGCTGATTATTCGAGCGTACCGAGTTGACCGAGTTGACCGGGCGAGGGCCGCGCCGTGAGCGGGGCAGCAAATACATCAAAACAGAAGTTTACGTTCAGCGCGCGCTGGCTGCCCGGTCAGATTGATCGTGCGGCGTGGCGCACTACGCTGACCTATCGCTTTCATCCGCGACTGACGGCGGGCGTTGAATACAACCCGTCGGTCGGCGAGTTCAAACCGCTGGTCAATTTTTTGCTGTTGACCGAAACGGCAAAACGTCCCGCAGTGATGTTGGGTACGAGTACTGATCGTTTGGGTACTCCGTCAGGGCAATCGTTTTATGCGACGGTGAGCAAGAGCTTGCGGCGCGAAGCGGGCTTGCCCATCGCGCCTTACGTCGGCATTGCTTACGGCACTTACGAACACCGCTGGTTGCCGCTGGCGGGCGCGAATATCGTGCTGACCAAACGCCTTTCGAGCGGCATCGTCTTCAACGGCGTAGACACACACGGCATGGTGAATTACACCTTTGACCGCCATGTCATTTCGTTGGTGATGGTGCGGATGCATGAACCGGGCGTGAGTTACAGCATCGTTTTTTGATGTAGAACAAGATGGCATCTTGTTCTACGTCAGCCATCAAGTTATGAAAACTCTCGAACAAATCATTGACGAAATCCTGACGCTCGCGTCCACTCATTTCAAAACGGAGCGCGCGACGCTCACAGCGGACGACGACTTTTTCAAAACGCTGGGCATTGACAGTTTGCAGGCGCTCGAATTGCTCACGCGGCTCGAAAACCATTTCAATGTCGAACTGCCTGATTATGAAGTGCAAGGCGTCAGCGACTTTCGCACGTTGGCCGAACGCATCGAAGCGCGGCTCTAATATGGCAATACAGCGAAATGTTCAAGAACAAATAAAAGACAGAAAGGCCGAGATAGAACGCACAGCGGCTTACGGATGTTCGCCTCATATTCTTGTGTGGCTAACTCCGTTGTTACATCGTGGCAATCTTATGATTAAAGATGGCATTCTGGTTGAGTTGTCTCATATGCCAGTGCCTGACAATTGCTATTCGGGTCTTTGGCTTACTAAGACAAAACAGTTTTGGGAATTTGATGTAGTCGTTGAGTCGGGCAATAACGAGTTGCTTGATGTTGAACGATTCGAGAACATTTCAGAAAGAATGCGTGTTTCGACGCATTTGCGCGGAATGGGGTATTCGTTTGCTGCGGTGGCACTCGAGATACTCAATCAATTGAAAGCCGCGGCGGCTACAACGGATGAAGAACAAATCGCTGAAGCGAGGTTAGGCTATGCCTCACTTTTTGGCGCAGGACACGGAAGTTTTGCTATGCCCGAAGACGTAGACACCTTCTTACGTCAAGAGCGATATGCGTGGGAAAAATGAATAGCTAAGAGTGCGAAGTGCAAGGCGTCAGGGACTTTCGCACTTTGGCCGAACGCATCGAAGCGCGGCTCTGATGGTTGTTTGCCGCCTAGGGCTTCAGTTACCATTTTGCGGCAACGGAATTTTTCTGACGACACGGAGGTAAAGAATGGCTACGTCACAACTCGAACTGATTATGGCGCAAGTGAGGCCGATGAGCTGGCCTGACAAACTGCGGCTTTTGCAGTGGGTGGCTGAAGACTTGCAACCGGCTGCTACTTCGATTGAAGCCCAAGGCTTGGTTTACGGCAAATATCGGAACACGGGCAAGCCCATGTCTACGGAAGAGGATTTTAAGTTGGCAGAATGGCATCCAACCGAGGCGCAACTAAATGGCGAGTAAGTATGTCGTAGACACGCATGCTTTGATTTGGTTTCTCGAAGGCAATCCAAAGCTGGGAAAAAACGCGCGTGTCGTGCTCAATGACCCGCAGGCCAAACTTATCTTGCCAACGATTGCTTTGGCCGAAGCCATTGACATTGTCGCCAAAGGACGAACGACTATCCCGACTGTTGCGACGTTGCTCAACGATGTTCTGGCGGATGCGCGCATCGAGCTTCATCCGCTCACGTTGGCGATTTTGCAACAAAGTCTTACCGCTACTGCCGTGCCTGAAATGCACGATCGCTTAATCGTTTCGACCGTTCTGTGGTTGGAAAGTCTGGGTCAGCAGGTTGCGCTGCTGACCACCGATCATCAAATTCTTGCCGCAGCATTGACGCAGATCGTCTGGTAATCACTCAATGGCATGAACAGCGTGCGGTCAGGCGTTCCTGATAACGAGTGCTGCAATCTTTTTCGATGGCTTCGACGAAGTTGAAAGCGCGCCGAAAGAAAACGCATAATCTTAGCCATCCCCATCACGCTTCCCCATCATTTTACTTAACGAGGTATCGCATGAAGTCTTGCTCACTGGCTCTGTGCCTGTGGTTGTGCTCTGTTGTTTCGTTTGCGCAAACCAACGCGCGACTGGTTGGTCAACTTGATCCTTATCCTGACGTAAAAAATCGTTATGCCGATGTGTGGGGAGAAGGGAATTACGCTTATCTCGCGTCTTATCGCGGCAGCGGCATTATGATTATTGACATTGCCGATCCGCGTAACCCGCGCCAGGTGGGTTTTTATGACGCGCCTAACTCGGCGCAATTCCGCGACGTGATCGTTAAGAACGGCATCGGATATTTTTCGAGCGACGATGGCCTGGGCGTACACATCGTGGATGTGCGCGACCCGGTGAATCCGCGCTTGTTGAGTACGATCACGCCTAACGAGCAGGGCTTTAGCTCGGTTCACGAACAGCATTTAGACAACGGCTTTCTGATCGAATCGGATTCGCGCACGAACGTCATCAAAATCTTTGACGTACGCGATCCGGCGCGTCCGGTTTTCAAATACGACGTGACGGTCAACAGCGCGCGCGAAGCCGTGCATAACACCTTCGCGCAAAATGGGCGGATGTATACGTCGGGGCTGAATGGCACGATGGATGTTTACGATATTTCGAACTTGGCGACGACTGCGCCGCGCCGCTTGGCGACGATCAACAGCGGCGGCGGTTCGCATAGTTCGTGGGCGACGAATGACGGAAAGATTCTCGCCAGTTGCCGCGAATCTTTCGGCGGCGACGTAAGGCTTTACGATATGACGGATGGCGCGAATCCGAAGCTGGTATCAACCATTACGCTCGCGTCTATCGGCCTCTCGACCGAACGCGACGGTTACAGCGCGCATAATCCTATGATCGTCGGCAACATGCTTTTCGTCACGTGGTATCAGGCCGGCACGCTGGTGTGGGACATCAGCAATCCCGCGTCGCCGGTTTATCTGGGCGGCTATGACACCTTCCCCGGCCCGGTGAATTGCCCGGCAGATTGTTATGAAGGCAACTGGGGCGTTTATCCGTTCAGCGGACTCGACCGCGTGTTATTGAGCGATCTTGACGGCGGATTGTTTATCGTGGATTTCAGCGCCCTCGTGCCGAACGCCAAAGTCGTATCATCGGCGAGTTACAAGTTCACCGACGTAGCGCCGAATTCCATCGTGACGGCCTTTGGCGTCAATCTGGCGAATGCGACCGTGGCGGCAAGTGCGGTTCCATTGCCGACGACGTTGGGCGCGGCGACGATTGTGGTGCAAGACGTGACGGGTGCTGAACGTGCCGCGCCGCTGTTTTTCGTTTCGCCGGGGCAGATCAATTTTCAGATTCCGCCCGGCACGCAACCTGGCCCGCTGTTGCTCAAGTTCACCGACCCCGGCGGACGCATCACGCAATCTGCCGCTGTGGCTCAACCAGCCGCGCCTTCGATTTTTACCTTCAACGCCAGCGGCAATGGAGCCGCTGCCGCCACTGATGCATTCACGGGAGCCTTGCCGCCTTATGCCGCGTTGCGTGCCAACGGTGAGGCGAACATCCTTGCGTTGTATTTCACGGGCTTGGGCGCAGACGCCACCGACGGCGCAACGGCTAACGTAGCGAGTTCGGTGAGCGCATTCATCAACGGCTTGCCCGCGACGGTGCAATACGCCGGACGCGCGCCGGGCTTTGTCGGGCTGAATCAATTGAACGTTGTGTTGCCTGCCGGGTTATCGAGTGGCGCGCAACGCTTGCGCATCAGCAGAGGCGGCTTGTTTAGTAACGAAACGACGATTGCGATTCGATGAGAAGAAAAAAATCCATAATTTTGAATTCATGCTAGACATCACCAAGTTGGATAACTATCATCCGATGCGCCGTCCTGGTAAATAACGCTGTTGTCACCACGCAGCGTTTAAGACAAACAGATTTAACGCCGACACTGACTGAAGTTAAGACTGATTGATCGGCAAACTCAACGGTGATTTATGAAAAAGAATGTATCCGCCTGTCGCTTCCACCGCACGTGGCTTTCGGTTGGTTTGCTGGTCGTTCTTGTTGCTTCGGCGACTTTCGCGCAAGCGCCCGACGGCATCATTGCCAACTTACCCATTGAAGAAAAAGCTGCTCCTGTTGCGCCGAGCAAACCGACTCTCGCGGTCGAAAACTGCAAGATCAAAAACTTCGGACAAGTTACCGATCAGTATTTTCGCGGCGCGCAACCCAAGCCGGAAGAGTATCAGCAACTCGCGGCGCTCGGCGTGAAAACCGTGATTGATTTGCAGGCAGAAACCTCATCGTTCGCCAAAGCCAAGGCCGAAGCCGCCGGATTGCTCTATATCAATTTGCCGATGAGCGACACGAAATATCCGCCGCAGGAAACCATTCAACGCTTTCTTGAGTTGGTGAAAGACCAGGCGAATTTCCCGATCTTTGTGCATTGCCGTGGCGGACGCCATCGCACCGGCGCATTTACGGCGGTTTTTCGTATGACTTTTCAAGGCTGGGACGTTGAAAAGGCCTACGATGAAATGAAGGATTACGATTTTTATACGCGGTGGGGACACAAGGCGATGAAAACTTTTGTCTTCGATTATTGGACGAAGCTCCAAACTCAGCGGAAAGAAACCGCCGCGCAAAATCCGCCTGTCACCGTCGTTCCCTAAACTGGCGGACAAAAGGAATAACGGCAAGAGAAAGACACGAATGAGCCAGGAGGCTTATTCATCTGTCTGAATTCTCTTGCCGTTAATTTTTTGAGCAAAAGCCTCAGCCTTGAAGTTTGACCAGCGCTACGCTTTCATTACGGCTGCCTGCCAAGCAGTAACGGCGTGCCTATCTTTTTCGGATAACTGTCAAACTCTCGCAATGATAAATCTCGCACAACATTCTTCACTCGGTTCGGCCTTGCGTGCCGCGCTGACCGAGTTCGCCAACGAAACCTGTCTGATCGAAGCCGACCGCGAACGCGAAAACCACCGCTGGACTTATAGCGAATTCAACGCGCGCGCTTTGCCGTTGGCGCAATTCATTCAACAACGCGGCTTCAGGCAACGCGGCTTCGCGGCGAACTCGCGCGGCGCGATTATCATGACCAATCAGTCGCGCTGGTCAGTCGCGGCTTACGCGATCTTTCACAGCGGCGGCGTCTTGGTTCCGCTGGATTACAAACTCTCAGCGCCCGAACAACTGGCGTTGCTCAGACATTCGCAGGCCGAATTGCTCGTTACTGAATTCCACATCTGGCGCGCGATTACGCAATGCCCAGACTTTGCCGAACTCACTACTCTCAAGACCGTCATCGTCACTGACCCGCCGAAAAAAGGCGACTTGTTGAACTCGATTCCTTTTGACGAAGCGTGTGCCGACGGCGAGCCGCATTTCATCGAACGCCAACGCAGCGATTGGGCTTGCATCGTTTATTCATCGGGCACGGGCGGGCGTCCGAAAGGTTGCGTACTCACGCATAACAACTATCTTGAACAGTGCGCGTCACTGACTTCGCTTTATGCGTTTTGGCCGGGCGCGAATTACTTGAGCATTCTGCCGACCAATCACGCGATTGATTTTATGGTGGGTTTTTTGGGCCCGTTCGTCTGCGGTGCAACCGTAGTTCACCTGCGCACCCTCCGGCCTGAATACGTGCGCGAAGCCTTCACGCGCTTCAAGATCACTTACGTAGCCCTCGTGCCGCTCATCCTCAAAAACCTGCAAGCCGGACTCGAACAACGCTTCGCCGACTTGCCGCCGTTTAAGCGATTCGTATTTGAACGCCTGCGATCATTGAATAAAACGCTGACGCGCGAACGTCCAAACCTCGCGTTAAGCCGCAAGCTGTTGAGCCAAGTGCATGCAGCGTTCGGCGGCGAACTGCGCGCAATCTTCACGGGCGGTACGTTTTGCGATCCGCAGATCATTCAGTTTTTTTACGACTTGGGGATTCAGGTTTCGATTGGCTATGGGCTGACCGAAGCGGGCACTTCGATTACGTTGAACGATCTGAATCCGTTTCGCGCCGACACGGTGGGCAAGCCGCTGCCCGGCGTAGAAATTCAAGTCCGCAATCCCGACAGCGAAGGCATCGGCGTCGTAGCGGTACGTGGCAAAACCGTGATGTCGCATTATCTGGACGAGCCTGAACTCACCGCCGAAACCATTCAAGCCGGCTGGCTCATCACCGGCGATTTGGGACGTTTCGACGCGACCGGCCACCTGCAACTTTTCGGACGCGCCAAAAACATGATCGTCACCGAAGAAGGCAAAAACGTTTACCCCGAAGACATCGAGAACGCTTTCGGCAAGCTGCCCGTCAAAGAGTTTTGCGTCTTCGCGGCGAATTACGTATGGCCCGAACGTTCGATGCTCGGCGAAAAACTCGTCATCGTCTTGCGGTTGAATGAAGGCCAAGCGTTCACCGATGAACTCAAACAACAACTCGCACAAATGAACAGCAAGCTGCTCAATTTCAAACGGGTGAGCGGTTACGTGCTTTGGAATGAAGACTTCCCACGCACGGCTTCGATGAAAATTAAACGCATCGCACTGGCCGAAGCGATGCGCGCGAAAGTGGATCAGCAGGAAGCCTTGCAGGAGCTATAAGTTGACTGATGCCTTCACCGGCACCGCGAACATGATCTTGTCGGAAAGTAACAAGGGGGCAAGTCTACGGGCTTGCCCCTTTTGTGTCTTAGCTTTTATCCGGCGTATTCAATCCGGTACCAAAGTTTCCAGCCGCTTAAATGTTGGGGGTCAATCGGGTTTCCAGTAGGAGCGTAATGGGCTAGCCAATCTGACGGTTTCCCTTCAAACACGCGCTTGTAAGTTGCGAGGCGATCGTCGGGATCGAAAGTGTCGAGTTCCACGCCGCCAATTTCGATGCCGAGGGTGGTCTCGGCCCAGCCCTCGAAAATCGTAGCGTCAAGTCGCACTTCGTTGCCGCCGGGTCGGCTGCTCAATGAATAACTCCCACTTGGCGGGAAAACCGCTTCACGGAGTATGCCGCCGTTGTCGGGTGTGAACACTTTAGTGACAAAACGAAACTCGCCTTTGCCTTTGAACCATGGTTCGCGGTCATCGAGGATTTGAATTTTCTCTACCACTACCCGGACTTTTTGGCCGCGTTGGTTGCCGGTCGGGTCAGTCCATTGCACGGGCGGTGTGGTCGGGTTTTCTTCGTTGTTCAATTCGACCAAGGCCTTTGCCCGGCTGCGCGTAAACTCGACTTGCTTGGCAATAATGGGGCGCCAGCGGTCTGCTGAAGGCGTGAGACTGAGGCGTTTGTGGAAAAGCTCGAGCGTTCGATTTTCGGCTTCCCATAGGTCGTGCGCTTTTTCGACTTGGATGTTCAGTTGGAAACCGCCTAAAGTGCGGGCTTCATCGGCGCGCACTTGCCGCACGTCTATGTGGTAGCGCTGGCCTTTTTTGATGCCCGCTGGCAGTTTCACGCTAAACATACCGGCCAGGTTGTCTCCCCAAAAAGGCGGGATGGGCAAGTAGGTCGTGCCTTCCGGGAAAAGCCTGAGCGTGTGCGAATCAACGATTTGCACGGTACGCGGCGCATGCCGCAGATTGCGGAAATTGAAGATTTCCTCCACGTTCGCGCCTGGCAAAAACAAGGTTACTTCGGAATCTTTGGGCAAGTCGTTCCAGAAGATCGCCAGTTCGTCCAGACCCGTACCGGGTTTCCAGTCAACGGCGTCGAAAGTCCAACGGCGCTGTTTCTCAGCTTCGAGATGTTGGCGTTCTCGAATCTTTCTCAGTTGCTCCGGAAATTGGGCGAACCAACTTCCTGCCAGATGGTTGTGTGCATTGGTGTGATGCCCGTCTGGAACCAAGCCGGGACGCGCCGGTCTGACTTCAATCTCTTCGCAACAATTGTTTTCGAGAAAAGCCGTCAACGAACCGCCTGCTCCATGAGAGGGGCCGGGGTGCTCATGCGCGGGTTGGTGATGGCGCGGCTGGCTGTGGTCGGGATGATGGTCGTGATGAGTGTCATGATGGTCGGTTTTTTTCCAGTGATGGCGATTGCGTACCAAGTCTATGTTGAAAGCATGTTGCACGGTGCGCGTGATTTCATCGCCCGGGTTGGCGGTTTGCACGATGAGCAAATTGCGTTGCGCCAAATTGTCTGACGTACCCGGCGTGGCGCCCGGAGTGGTGGGGTCTCCGGCTTCCACCAACTCGACCACCATGCACTGGTGATGGTCAACAAGCAGGTCGCGGATGGAAAGCAAGGCTCCGCTGAACGGGCCGTCGTTGACAAAAGCGGCGGGAAACTGGGAGACCGGCTGATTGATGTCCAGATAAGCACCGAAAAACCTCCATACCTCATCGCCGACAGTGGTTGGGGCAGGAAACGAATCAAGATTTTTTTGGTCGGTTTGCGAAGCAGCCATGTCGGCTGAAGGGGCCACACGCGGCTCGGCATAAAAAGGGATGGAAGCCAGTTCATTGAGGCTCGTTCGTCCCAGTAAGCCTACGCCTGAAGTGGAGGAGCGATAAGCTAGCGTATTGTTGAACTCCACGTTGGCCGTGCCCCAGCGGAACAGTCGGAAGGTCGCCCGCACGTTCGGTAGAGGATTGGCGCTTTGCAGACGCACTTTCGACAAGGTGAAGTTGTATATGTTCTGGCCGCCGAGAGTCGTGGCATATTCCAGCACGGCAGTCCCTTGGTCAGTGGGCAGGTTGTCGAAACTTTCGCCGCCCGCCGTGCCGTTTCCGGCGCGCAGGTTGTCAATCACCGCTTTAATAAACGTGTTCGGATTCGTCCAACCCGCAGGCACACCAAAACGCGGCTGGCCTTCACGAATTTGGAAGACGCGCGCGTCAATGCTTAACCACGAAGTCGGACCATCGAGCATGTAAGGATTGGCGTTGATTTGCAGGCGAACGCGCTTGCTATCATCCACGATTTCGTTACCCGAACGGTCGCGGGCGGTGATGACCAGTTTGACGTCTTCCAAATCTCCCGCATTGAGCAGGTTCAGGGCGGTAAAAGTGCCGGTTCCAGCGAAGGTCACCTGGCAAAGATAGGTAATCCGTTGCGGAACGCCCGGATGCTGGCTGGGGCTTTCAGGCTGCGCGGCAGTCACTTGCACGCTGACGTTGGGGACGAGCGAGTTATCCATTCTTCGCAACTCGATGAGCGGCGGATGAGTGGCAGCCAGATCGGGGTATAGCCCGGCTCCGTAAACCGGCGGCGCAGTCAGGTTATGCAAGGTCGGCTCTACCTCCGGCGGCCAGACAATGTTCAACGGCCTTGAGGTACGATCTTGCAGCACGACGTAAAACGCCTCAGGGAAAACGCTCGTGCCGCCCGCCGCGACGGCATTGACCTGATCGAGGCTGAACGTGCTGCGGTCGAGATAGGTGGTTACCTCCGGGGCTTGTTTTTCTTGGATCAGTGGAATTTCAATGACCGACTCGTGATCGAAGCCGTCAAGCCGTTCGTATGCCGCGCCAGCGGCCAAATTCGAGGAAAACGGTTCGAGCAGGGTCAGCGAAGTGGCGTTGTTGTTGAGTACGACCATGCGCACTTCTCCATTGGCGCGGATGAGGTCGCCTTGCCGCAGTTGCGTGTTGAACGCCGTGCCGCTGCCCGTGACGGTCGTCCCCGCGCTGGAAATCGTACCGGAAACTGCTGGCACGGTTCCGTTCGCGCGGAAGCGGCTCACGAGGTAACCGCTGATCTTGATGCGGCTGTTCTTGAACCCCGCCGCCGTCGGCACCGGGAAGGCGAGATTGTCGGCTTTGAACGGCCCGTCGCCGTCGCCATCCACCAGGCCCGTGAAATCGAACTCTTCGATGAAATCGGTGTTTTGCAAACGCTGGCTCGGCGTAGGCGTGCCACTGTTGATGATTTCCAGATTGCGTGACAGCGTGAAGATGGGAGACGTTCCGCCGGCTTCGCGCAGCACTTCGCAACGAAGCTTCAGTTCGAGCGTGCGACTGAATGGGTCGGGTTTCACGTTGAGCTTGACGCGCACCCTGCCGTTGCCGGTCGCCAAATCAATGCCCGCGATGGCATTGGGCGGTTCGACGGAATTGGTGCTGGTGGAAAACTCCCGCAGGATGGTCAGGACGAATGGCTCCGGGTAATTGCTGCCATCGGTCTGGATAGGAAGAAAGGCATTGAACTGCGGTTCGCGTTTTTTCCATACGTTGTCAATGAAGCCGTGCCAGGCGAAAAAGCGGTGAGAGTGATTATTGGGGACAGGCCAGATCAAGTCACCGTTCACCACATGCCCAATGCCGTGATAGCCGTCATCGGAAGCTCCGACAACATTTATGGCCGTACCAAATTGGTTTGGATCTTTACTGGTCGTCGTGCCATTGAATGGATTGGCATCACGTGCAAACCATTGGCCCATTTCACCGAGGTTGGAAAATTCGTTCAAATTACCTTCCCAATAGGAAACGTGAACGGGAGCGAAATCAACGGTGGCGGGGTCTTGCGTCCAGTCAACCACGGGGTGTCCCGGCCCTAAAAATAGATAGTCTGTCAAAACATCCACATTTGCGGGAGGCGTAGGATTGGTGCCGACGTCATGGGCGCAAGTATTGATGGACTGCACTTTGTCCTGACCGGTGCGCGCCAGCCAGCGGTCAAAGATTTCCAAATGGTCGCGGTGAAAGGTGAAAAACTCCGCCCCAATCTGCGTCCGGCTGATTTCTTTTTTATGCCTGCCTGCCTGACCTACACTTGTTTTGAAAAAAGGCGTGGGCGTAGACCATTGAGTTCCCCCAAAGGTATGCCAGATGTGATGCACCATATAGAGCTTATCGGTAAAATCCTTGTCCGAAAGAAGGGTGCCATCCCGATCATATACTTCATGAACATGATTGACCGGCTGTCCCAACAAACGCTTGCGCAAGTCGCTGGCCCATTTCATAAAAGCCCAATAACGGTAGCTGTAAGGAGCCTTGATTTCATCATCGAGCTCCATGCGGTCACCCGCTGAATTTTGGTAGTTGCGCAGTTGGTTGTAATAGGCTCTGACCGCATTGCCTAATTCCACTTCGGTCCAGGCACCTGGAAAGGGGCTTCCATTCAGCGAAGCAGGCAATGGCACGGGTGGGCTATCCGCGTCCGGCGGAAACGCGAGTGTGCCATCCCAGGGTCTGACCGGAGGCAGGAAGTATTTGCTCCGCCATGCTTCATAGCGAGCGAGCATGTAATCGAGGTGGTGTGCCAGAAACAAATTGCCTGGCAGCGCTAGATTAGTGGCGGTGTTAGGTTCGTTATCAACGGTCCAATGCAGCAGGTTTTGCGTTCCGGCTGGCGGAGTCGTTCCCAGTTCAAACGTTCCCATGTCCCCATAAATCAAGGACGATACGAAATCGATGAAATTTGCCGACATTTGAGTTCTCCCTTTTATTGCTTGGTTGATGGATTGTCGCTCCCCTGCATGCCAGCTTCGGCACGCCGGGGTGTTCGCACACGGATGGCAAAGCGGGCTTTAATTTCCTGCGCCCGCGTCAATCCAGTTTTTGATCTTTAACGCTTCGCCCCCCGGAGTGGTCGTGAGATTGGGGCCACCCTGCGGCATGGAGCCATTGTTAATGCGCTGGTAAAGCAAACTCGCCCCCGAGTTACCCGGAACGATGTATTTCGAGAAGCCGTCTTTGGCGGTCGCGGACAAAAGGCTGTTATAGGTGGTGGTCGCACTGCCACCAATGACGAAATTGGCATTGCCCACAGCGGAATGGCAACTCGTACAGCTTCCTATGCCCGTGAGAATCGGGAAAATATCGTTGGCAAAGGGGGATAGCACCGGGCCGCCGGGTTGGAAGAAAAGACCGCATTGATTGGGGTCATTCGCCGCGCCGGAAGAAAGCCAACCCGGGAAAGTTTGTCCATAGAGTTGTAGGAAGGCCGGCATGTTCGGCCCGAGGCTGGTCCAGAAAAGGTCGTTGGTTCGTTTGGCATGCGGCATTACTTTTTCAGTGCATACCCGGCTTTGGACTTTGGCGATATCGTTCTGAAAATCAATCTTGTTCGTATAGACCGGCGCGGTAAATGGTTCCGCGATGTGGCAGGTGCGGCAAGCGCGAGCGTAAACGTCACGATAGAACCGGTGGCTATCCGAATTTGGATTGGCCTTGTCCCAATCCGGAATCACGGCGTTTTCATTCTGATTCGCAGCGCCTCCGGCATACCACTCTTCAATCAATTTAACGATAGCCTGTCCGGCACCGCCGCCTGCGGCGACTTCGGTGGCGACGTTCTTGACGATATTCTCGTTGAGATTCTTGAAAGCCGCCTGTTGGCTCGCCTTGCTCTTCGCAGTCGGGTAGTTGAACAGGTGCAAATCGAAAGGCAGGAAATTCGACCGCATGGACATAATGTCGGCGCGGCTCGCAAACGCCCCTTTCTTCGGCCCGGTGGGATTGGTTGGGTCAGCGGCTTCACTGGCCACTTGCCCGCCGTGGCAGATGACGCACAACTGTGGGACGGGGCGATTGCCACGACCGTCAAGGTCGGCCTTTTCCAGCGGCGCGGTGTCTGGCGCGTTCGTGTTGTAGACGTAAAACTTGACGGCACGCTCAGGGTCCGGGAAAGAAATCGGCACGCTGGGGTCGTTAGGCGCGTTGGGATCGGCAAGATTGCTCGGATTCTCGACTCGTGAGTATTCCATCGTCACCGTTGCATCAGGGTTGGTCTTGCTGTGCGCGTTATCGGCGTCTACCTGATCGGGGTTGAAGATCGGCGGCTGACCGTAGTTGGTGACGTAACAGGCGATGTCAAACTTGTTGTCGTCACTCGACCAATTGCGCCGACAGTGCATATCCCGGCCAAAACCCAGGTCGCCGGAATTAGCATATGTTGCGTCATATTCGACTTCGCCATGCGCCGCGTCCAACGGTTGGCCGAACCTATTCTTTTGCTTGAACAGGTTGAAGCTTCTGCGCAACTCACGCGGGTCAACTCGTTTGTAATAATCCTTGGCTCCTTGAATGATGTTGTCTGCGATGGTTTGGCTGGTTACAAATTCATCATCATCGTCAGTCGCCTGGAACGAAAACCCTTGCAGGAAATCAAGGCCGTCGTCCAAATCAGGGACGCTTTTGTTCGTCAGCTTAATTCTCGCCCGGCACGGCCCGGTCCCGGCTTCGGCGTAATAACTTCCATCCGCATTCTGAAGGGGCGGATTGACGGCGGATGATTGCGGCCCTCCGGTATTGACCACGAACACGCCGGCAGGCACGTTGCCGACAGACCCGTCCGGTTTCACGCCGGAAATGATCGGCGTCAGCACAATGTTGGTGTCATTCGGCAAGTTGTAAATGACGTTGCTCTTCGTGGTGTCTACGGCCAATGTGCGAACTTGAATGACCTGCGGGTTCACCACGGATGGCGGCATGGTGACTTCGACATTGAAGGGCAAGGTGAAATTGGCCGCCGGGTCAACTTCGACGGCCACGCATGATTGGCCTGATTTCAAAATATCCGCATTCATGGTCGAGAAATGTCTGACTTGCATCACGTAAGCCGCGTTCGCGCCCGCCCCCATCAGTGTCGCCATACCTTCCTGGTTCCACACGCCTCTTCGTTCGTCGAAATAAAGAAACGGAATTTGAGGAGCGAGCGTGGCATTGCCCGCCAGTTGAGTGCCATCCACCGGAATCGTCACTTTTGCGTCAGATTGAAGCGTGCGTTTCCTGCTGCGACCTCGATACTTCCTGCACCGAAGCTTTCCATGCTGACCACCTTGCCATTTCCGTCCAAGGCGGTGTAATCCCCTGGCATTTGATCTGGAGCCGTGAGATCAATGGCGGAAAGCGCGATGCGAACATTACTGCTGGGAGGTTGTCCCGTTACCATATTGACCAGCGCGTTAGCAGGGATTTCGACTTGAATCCCATCACGGCACGGCACGGGGCGGTCATCCACCATAGCCTGGACTTTTGTTAATTTTGCCAACTGCCGCGATAAAGCGGCGTTCGTTCTCGAAAGCAAACCCATAACTCCCTGAACGGCGCGCGAATCACGCCGCCCTAAGTCTTCGAAAGAAAGTGCGTTCCCTTTTCCGTCCTGCCATTCAAACAGACCGGCGTTGAGATAGGGAGTCCAATCTATTTTGCTTGCTGTGGAGCCGAGACATTTCTGATTTTGGTTGCGTCTGAATTGCAATCTAATGGGCTGCTGCGGATTTACCGAGAAGACTTGAGCCGGTCTTAGCACCCAACGGTGTCCTACAAGCGATCCGGTGTAAACAAACGATGCCGTGCCATAGGCTTTCTGGTTCGGGGCAGGGATTCCGGGTTGCCGAATCGTCATGACGTATTTGTCCTGCACGGGGACCTCATAACTGAACCAGCCTTTGCTGTTGGCATTCGTCAACCGTCCGTTCACATCAATGAGCGCCCCCCCAATGGCAGTGCCGTCCGTATCCACTACCGTGCCGCTGAAGGGTATGCCGCCGCTGCTGACGAGGACGGTATGAGTATTGCGAGAATACCCGCCTCGGTTATCGCTGACCAGCACGGTGGCGGAAAAGCGTCCCTTGGAAGTCGGGACGGTCCATTGCAATTCCGGGTTTGTCGTAGGGCCGAACGTTTTCCCATTCGACAACAGCCAACGGTATGTCAACTGGTCGGCGTCTCGGTCTACGGTAACGGCTTTCAGCGTTACCGTATTGCCGAGCGCGGCCACCTGAATCGGTTTCCCATTGACGCTGGCCGACACCAGGCGAACCTTGGGGGCGCTATTATTGAGTTGAATATCAATCGGATAATCGCGAAAGGGTTGTAATCCCGTGAGCTTGTCAATCCGGCGGTCAAGCGATTCCTGCTCTACTCTCACCCGCAGCGTAAAGTCCTGTTTGACGGGAACTGCCGGAATCACATACTCCCCGAAATTATTGATGTAGCCTCGATGAACGGTATTCGCGCCGACGAGGAGTTCGATGTGGCCATAAGCATTCACACCCATAAACGGCTCAAACCCTCGTGGATGGCTTCCATCGCGCAGGGTTACTTCGCCATAAGTGGTTGCGCTATCCGAGTTTCTGCTCGGATGCAGGCGGATCGTGTCAGAATGTTTGGCCGCGCCTTGATCGAGTCTGAACTCTTTTCTGGAACAAGTGCGGGGAAACCCTTCCGCCTCTACGCACAACGTAAAAACGCCGGTCTGCGTGGTCTTCAAAGCAAAACGCCCGCTCAAATCGGTTAGCGATGAAGCGAGCGGAGCATTGAGGTTATTCGAGCGCACCAGAAATACTTTGGCATTGGGCAAAGCAATGTCCTTGATTTTTTGAACCGGGGTGGTTTGCAAGACAGCAGCAGAGACGAACCCATAGACAAACATCTTTTTTCCCGGCGCGGGCTGTGCGACACGTGCTTTGGGCGGCCAAATTGCTACCATTGCTAAACTAATGATTGCGACAAACAAGATAGACGTTTTAAGTTTTATTTGATTCATATGGCCTCCTGATAGAGTGAAGTGGGCTTTCAGACCTAGGGCGATTACGCGGTTAATTTTTTCCATGTCTCGCCCTGCGAACTGGAACACGTTTTAGATTACTGGTGTATGGCGCTTTCCTTTTCGTGCTGGCGCGGCTACGCGACCCGCGCGCGACGTTTCGTGATTCTCAACCAACCGGTCGAAGTCTATTTAGGGATAGGCTAAATTAGCTTTGACAGCGCTGGCCTGTGTTAAAACGGTGCTTTCGACTGACTTCCAATTACGTATGTCGAAAAAAGTAAAAACGTTTCAGGCACACGCAGCTTAATTTTCGTCTGCCGAAATGTCCGTGTAAGTTTCCGAACTCACGTCTTGGCTAATCGTGGGCGGCGCATTGAGAAGCCACAGCCCT
>JAYSVR010000372.1:0-15428 GCA_043718445.1 Acidobacteriota bacterium
CAAGCTGAATACGCCGTTGCTTTTCGTGCCGACGAAGCTGCGCTCTTCGTTGGCGGCGATGGTGGTTAGCGTTTGTCCTGCGAGTCCGGCAGTGCGGCTTGTCCAACTGTCGCCGTTGTCGTTCGAGAAATAGGTCGCGCCGTCACGACTCGCGGCCCACAAGGTTTGGCCTTGCGTAGTGAGGTCTATGACATCTGAATTAGTCAGGCCATTGCTCGCGCGTCGCCACCCGGCTGAGACCTGATTGGGACGCAGGTATACGCCGGTTGGCGTAGCGACATAAGCCCCTGCGTTGTTGTAAGCAAACGCGGTGAAGAAACTCGCCAGCTCGAAACGTACGTTGAGCGGCGTCCACGTTTCGCCGCGATTGAGCGACGTGAAAATGTCGCCACCACTGGCTACGAAAAGCGATCTGCCGACTGACGTGATCGCCGTTGCGCTGCCGCGCAAGCCATTGCTGCCGTTGCTGCCATTGCTGACAGATAGCCATAAGGTTTTTTCTAATCGGAAGACGCCTTTGTTAGTGGTGGCATAAAGCTCGACGCCAAGTGCGTGCAGCGCGTTGACGGCTGTGTCTGTTAGTCCGTCATTAAACGAATTCCAGCGGCTGGCGGCTTCGTCCCAAACGAAAACGCCACGCGGCGCGGCGCCTTGCGTAATGCCGCTGCCGGTGAGCGCGACATAGAAACGTTCGCCGTCAGTTGCGAAAGAATTGGCGAAGGCGTTGACGGGCAGGCCTTGATTGGTGCGCGCCCAACTTTGTCCGCCGTCGGTCGAACGATAGACGCCGCGCGCAGTCGCCGTCCACAGCGTTGTGCCGCGCGCGATCATGCTTAAGCCGTTCGGTGGCAAGCCTTGACTGATAGGCGTCCAGCTTTCTCCCTGATCGTTCGAGACGAATAATCCGTTGGAATAAGTGAGGGCATAAAGCCGTTCGGCATCAGTCGTCAGCGTGATAGAAAATTCAAAAGCCGGAAGCCCTATGCTCACTGATTGCCAAGACTGCGCCCCGTTAGTTGAACGATAAACGCCTGAGCGCGTGCCGATGAAGATCGTGTTCTCAAGCGCCGCAAAGCTGTAAGCCAAGCTGCCCGCAAAGCTATAAGCGAAGGCTGATTCAGGCAATCCGACATTGCGCTTTTGCCAATTGCGTCCCGCATCAGTTGAAGCCCAGACGCCGCTCGAAGTGGCCGCCAGCAATTGTCCTGATGCCGCAAAGAGCGACAACACTTGTGCATCTTGCGGGCCGCCAGTGGGCGACCACACCGGCACCGGAGCAGGCGTGCCTTGTGCGGCAACGCCGTTAGCAATGCGCAACTGCCAGCCGCAGATTCCGAGCAGCACAAATCCGATGAGGCCGATGAGAGAGGCAAAGGAGAGCGATAAGCGGGAACGGATCATAAATATCTCCTGACAGAAAACCCCAGGTACTTGAAGTTTCGAAAGTGAATGAGGGACTCTAACGTGAGTCCAACAAAGCTAGCGGGTTGTATTTGTTAGTCGGTAAATTCGCATCGCTTTGAACGCCACTACGCGTTTTCGGTTGCATAAGTTGCCGCCAGAGGCGGGATTTTAATGAAGCGCCGTGCGCTGTTGGCGAAAGCCAGACTTTGTGTTGTCAGCCCTATATTCGACGGCTATGATGTGCGCCGTGCTGATGACTAACAGCGCACATCTTACTCACGAGGCTTTACCATTAACATGCGGTTTGAAAATTCATTTTGGCGTATCAGCTTAAGCGCAGCCTGTTTGGCTTTGACGCTCGGTTTAACGGCTTGCGAACGCCCGGCGACGCCAGCGACTAATGCTCCTGTCCCTACGCCATCCCCAGCGGCGACTTCCACCATTATTCAAAACGAAGTTCCTTCGACAACGACACCTGTGCCTGTGCCTGTGGCTAGCGTTGCGTTGGCGACACCTGCGGCTTCAGTGGCTCCGGTCGTGGCTCCGGTTGTGCCCGGCCCGACGCCGATTCCGCTCGAAGGCAAAGATTACGAAGTGATGATGTTGAACGGGTCGAAGGTCAAACTGTCTAAGCTGCTCGGACGTAAGAAAGTCGTCATCGTGAATTTTTGGGCTACGTGGTGTGGCCCGTGCCGCAAAGAAATCCCCGACCTGATCGCGTTGACCAATACTTACAAGGGCAAGAACGTCGAGATTGTCGGCCTCACGGTCGAGAATCCCGCGCAGGCGATGACGGCTGTCAAAGAGTTCACCAAGGAAAACCAACTCAATTATCAGGTAGGTTTCGCGCCGATGCCTTTGTTTATGACGTTCAACGGAGCGCGTCCCGGCGGCCCGATTCCGCAGACGTTTATTTTTGGCAAAGACGGTACGCTGCGTTATCACATTCCCGGTATGCGCGTGGCTTTCAAAGATTACGTAGCGCAGGCAATTGATGCTGCGCTGAGGTCATAAAATATCAATACCGTTCGCGGTCTTGATGCCAACAGCCCCGCCCACAATTGCAATTACCACGGAGGCTTTTTTCCAATGCGAAATTATCGAAACAGTATTTTGGTTAGTTTTTTAGTCATGGCGCTTTGTGCGTTTGGCGTAGTGTTCTCATCGGCGGCTGCGCAACAACCTGTTGCCCAAGCTTCACCTGATAAAGCAGGCCCGCAGCAAAAACCGAAACCTGCCACTAACGAAGACGAGCCGGTAGCGATTACGCCCAAGAGCGCGCCGGTGGCAGAAGAGGTTGCGCCGAAACCTGCACCTACGTTGCGGCCCGATCAGCACGGCAACTTCCGCAATCCGGCCACGAACGCCAAAGGGCAAGTCGCTTTTCTTTCGTTGCACAACGCGCCCGGCTCGGCGACGGGAGGCACGCAAACCATCTGTGTGACGCAGGACGATGGCAAATTTAAGATGACCCGCGAAGGGGCCAAGATTCTCAACCTGAAAGACGAGATTACGTCAATCACGAGCGTTGCCATCAGTGAAAATGGCGACCTCACGTTTATTGCGAACCTCGCCGGAAAAGAACCCTTGCCTGAAAACCCCAACGCGCCGAACCGCGATCAATACATCTCGAAACCGACGGGGTTGTTCATCCGCAACGCCGAAGGCATCAAGGTATTGCTGCGGCTGGGCGAAGAAGTGCCGAACATGCCTTCGTTTTTCAGCGGCATTGCGAACGCTTCGTCCAACAGCAAAGGGCAGACGGCTTTTATTGCCACTTATACCGACCCTGACGGCAAGGGCTTGTTCATTCTCGAAAACGGCAAGGCAAAACTCATCGTACGCAGCGGACAGAAAATCGGCGCGGGCGAAACGCGCGTCTTTTCAGAGCATTACTATCCGGCGCGCATCAACGAACGCGGCGAGATTGCCTGGTTCTCGCGCATCGGCAGCGATGGCGGTGGCATCTTTATCTTGCGCGACGGCAAGGTTGAAAACCTGGCGATGCAAGGCAAGCCGTCGCCGGTGAAATACAAAGATGCTGCGGGCAAAGAACAATTCGCCAATTTCATCGGCTTCGGCAATCGCGCACCCGCGCTCAACGACAATGGCGACGTACTTTTCGCGGCCTTTTTCGACGGACCCGAATATGGACGCGCTTTGTTTTTGAAACCGGTGAACGGCCCGCTGCAACTCGTGGCGCGCGACGGCAACGCCATCGAAGGGATGTCGGTAACGCTCAGCGATTTCAACTATCCGGCGCTTAACAACAAGGGCGAGATAGCGTTTTTGGGGAATTACGGTTCACGTACGCGCGGCATTTTCGTCAAACGTAAAACCGCCGTCGAAGCAGTAGCCTTGCTCGAACAAAAGCTGCCGAACGGCAAGCCCGATGACATGCTCAACCAGTTCATGGGGCCGGTCATCAATGATCGCGCCGAAGTGTTTTTTTATGGCCAGTTCAAAAATTCCAGCACGGCCATCTTCACGTGGGATGCAACGAAAGGGTTGCGTACTTTGGCGCGGCGCGGCGATCAAATGATCGAAGCCAAATAAACTTCAGCGCGCGTTAAAAGTTTAGTGCCCGTGGTAACGTGAGAGTTAATCCTGCGTTATCACGGGCACTTATTTTTACTGGAATTGATAACGGATTTGGCGCGGGCTTCGTAGCGAGTTTGCTCAATCACGGGTGAATCAACCTTACTTAATGATTTCCAGCAGGCTGCGTTGTTTGATGCGCAACTCACCATTCAACTCTTCGTCTTTTGCGGCGGCTTCTTCGCGCAAACGTTTGAGCGCTTCCTGGCAATAGGTTTCGTTGTTATCTATCAGGATTGAATTGCGGCCTACTGAACTTTAGTTGATTTTGAATTTAGAAAAATACGCATCTACTTCAGGTCTAATTTCGTCACCTGCTACAGCAAAGCATTCAAGTAGATCAGTATAAGTTCCTTTACCTCCGAGAAAATCCCAAAATTCTTCCGCAACTTTTAACTCTTTTTCAAGGTCGAGCATTCCTTTTAGCGTCCATCTTTCATATTTAGCAGGTTCGTATGGGTTGTAAGGAATCGCTATTAAGGAGTTGATTTTTAGATCCGCATTTTTGTGCAACGCAATACCTACCCATTCAAGCAACGTATTCTTGAAGTCTTTGAAGTTACTGATATTTGGTTTTGCCGTTTTTAGATCAAATAGGAAAATTTCTCCGTCATGAGCCTGAAGAAAAAGATCAACTTTTACAGTTTTGAGACTATTAGGCGTGCCCTCTCTTGCAAATTGTCTCACAATGGCTAGCTCTCTCTCTTTGTCAGGGAGGCAACCCATAGATAAATTGTTAATTATCCCTTTAATAGCTTGTTGGCAAGAATCAGTGATGGTATTCCCGATTGCATATTGATGTTTGGCAATTAGAAATCTGTCTTGGGCAAGAGCGACAGCTACTGGCTCAAAAATTGAAGTGCCAAATGTAGTGTTCAAAGACTGAATAAAGGAGAATAGCGCCATTCGATCTTTGCCGATCAATCGATAGTGAAAAGGCATAACACTTGTTTCAGGCTTATAATTTTGGAATTTTTTTCTCAGGCAATCTTTAATCACAGTTGTGATTGCTGCCTTCTGGTCTTTAGTTAGAGTCATCTTTTTCTCTAAAGTGGAATATGATTTCAGCGTATGCGGCTTTGTCTTTTTCAGTTCTATTTAGTACTGGACGCTTGAATTGATTAACTATTTTCATCTTAGCTTTATCAGCAATGGCGGGATATAGATTATATTTGTCATTCGACACTAAAAAGACGTTGAAATCTTCGGACAGGTACTTTTTAGAATTAAGTAAGACGTTTGCTACACCATCAACATAATCTTGTCTGGCTTCTTTGCCTTGCCCTCGATAAAGAGGGCCTATTTCTAGTTGATCGTTGCGTTGGAATCCAAACAGGTCGTATGCATAAGCATGTTGCTCGTGGTAGTCAATGAGTCCCACGTATGGAGGGCTTGAAAATATCCCTTTAACTTTTTGGTTTTCTATAATTTTAGAGAATTCAGGGTGTCTCTTTTGCATCTCACCTTTTATGTTAATGCTTCTGCTGTCTCCAGAAAGGCACACTTGAAATGTGCTTGTCCGGCGTTTGTCGAAGTACGCTAGTCTGCCGATAGTATCCTTAGAGTAAGATTCCCACCACTTGAGTATTGAGAACAAAGGCTTACATATTTTACCGTGTTTTGCGCAGTAGTAGATTGCTGAGATGGGCGTAATAAGTGTTGCTAGGTCAGCATGCGTTGTCGCTCGGCAGGAGCGAATAGTTCTGCTTAAGATCAACGAGGTGATTTTTTTTACATCAGTAGATTTATTTTTTTTCAACTCTTCGAGTACGAATTGCGCCTCACTTCGAATATGAGGCAGATACCACTTATCAAGAAAGGTTTCTTCTGTGTCTTGCTTTAACCCGATTTTGTATTTACCGATTAAGTTGTTGTACGCGGGTAGTATTTCAGCTTCCTTCTCAGCGCCGTAAATATCCTGATTGATTTCCCCGTTTTTAACCTTGTATTTGTACTCCGTGGCAGGAAAGTATCTATTGTTGAATTCGTTTAAGACTGTGGATAGCTGTTCGTCAAAATCAGGGATAGGAGACTCTTTAAGTTTTAAGGTAAGTAGCTTCGTGATACGTTTTGTCTCTGCTTGGACTTCTAGTAAATCGTACTTAGCAACTTTGCAGTTTCCTATAAAACAATTAAATGGCGATACGTCTATTCCGATGGCATGCATGCCAAGCTCTGCGGCTTGAACCATTGTTGTGCCACTTCCTGAGAAAGGGTCAAGGATGATGTCACCCTCTTGAAAATAAACCTCTTTCTTGAAGTCATCAGTGTGACTATCTAAGAAATACTCAACGAGTTGAGGGATGAATTTGCCCTTGTAAGGGTGGAGTCTGTGGACGTGTTTGGTTGTTTCAGATTCCTTATATTGCTCAAAAGAAAGTGCCCAATTTAAGTCACCACCTAATTGTTCACGCCAGGATAGCTCGCGTGTCCCGTTATAGGAGTTATAGTATTCTGCTAGTTCGGCTTTTGATACTTTTGTAATTCCTTCAAAAGAATGCTTTTTTACTCGACCATATTGAATGAGATATGTAATGTTGGAAGTCGTGACATTCTTCTTTAGGCGTGTTGTTGCCCATTCACTAGCCTCTTTGACTGACAAAAATTCTTCTTCTTGCTCTGTTGGGAATATTGAAGGTTGAGTTCGCATTGCTGTGTGTCCTACGCTGAAATAGTTGAGGAGAAAAGCCCAGAAATAATAAGTGGCTAAGCCATTATTGTGGCGACTTTGCATTAACAAGAGGTCGCCACAATTTTTTTCACATGCCTACGCTCCCAAAACTTCTTTCACTTTTGCGCCGATGTCGGCGGGACTCTGCACTACGTGAATGCCCGCGGCGGTCATGGCTTTCATCTTTTCTTCTGCCGTACCTTTGCCGCCCGCGATGATGGCTCCGGCGTGTCCCATGCGGCGACCTGGTGGAGCAGTTTGTCCGCAGATGAATCCGACGACGGGTTTCTTGACGTGCGCCTTAACGTATTCCGCCGCTTCTTCTTCGGCACTGCCGCCGATTTCACCGATCATCACGATGGCGTCGGTGTCGGGATCATTGTTGAACAACATCAGCGCATCTTTTTGCGTAGTCCCAATGATCGGATCGCCGCCAATGCCGATGCAGGTTGATTGTCCGATGCCGAGCGCGGTGAGTTGGCCCACTGCTTCATACGTCAGCGTGCCAGAGCGCGAGACCACACCGACGCGGCCTTCAAGATGAATACGCGCGGGCATGATTCCGACTTTGCATTGGCCCGGAGAAATCACGCCGGGGCAGTTGGGGCCGATCAAGCGCGAGGTGCGCGCGCTCACGTAAGCAAACGCCTTGACCATATCGAGTGAAGGAATGCCTTCAGTAATGCACACGATCAGCGGCAATTCGCTGTCAGCGGCTTCCATAATCGCGTCGGCGGCGAACGGCGGCGGTACGTAAATCACCGAAGCGTTCGCGCCTGTTTCTTTCACGGCGTCAGCCACGGAATTGAAGACCGGGAAGCCTTCGTGCGTCGTGCCGCCTTTGCCGGGCGTGACGCCGCCCACAATATTCGTGCCGTAATCGCGCATTTGCAGCGCGTGAAAAGTGCCTTCTTTGCCGGTCAGACCTTGCACGATCAGACGGGTGTTCTTATCTACGAGAACGCTCAAGATTCCTCCTCGACTTTGCTTCAGCCAGAAAAATTATGGTTGCCAGCAGAATCAATGGTTGTTGAATGGATTGGGTAAAAAGAGGCGCGATACTACACGCCGAAAAACGAAAAGCCAAAGCCGTACTTCTTTTACCTGATTGGTGCTTTGAATTGCGTCAACGCCTTCGCCGCCGCGTCTTTCACTGCCGGACTGGCATCATTGGCCGCCGCTGCCGTGAGGGCATCGCGTCCGTCTTCGATGCCAAATTTGCCTAGCCAGACCGCTGCCCAACGGCGCAGTTCAGGGTTGTTATGCGTCTTGAGCGTATCTATCAGTTCCCTCAGCGCGTTACGCGTATCTTTCAACGCCAGCATGGTTTGTTCACCCACTTGCCTTACGACGGCGTGAGGGCTTTTCAAAAATCCGTAGACGAAATAAATCCCTTTGCGCGAATACTCGACGTTGGGCAGTTCGTTGAGCGTCAAGACGGCGACGCAGCGCACGCGCGCATCGGTCTCGTCCTTAACCTCAAAGTCGCTGGGATTAGCGATGTGGTTGAGTACGGCATTGCGCGCTAGAAAGGTGGTGAAAGTGGAAAGCGTTTGAATCAACGCGAGCCGCACTTTCGTGTCAGCATCGCCCGTGATCATTCGCAAGTCTTCGATGGTTTCGCGGTCGCCGAGTTGGCCCAACCCTATGACGGCAGCGGCGCGCACCGTTGGTTCGATGTCTTGCAAGGCGGCGACTAAGGGAAGGGCAGCAGCTTGATAACAGCTTTTGCCTAACTCCTGTGCGGCTTTTGCGCGCACCGCCGCATCTTTATCTTTTAGTTTAGCAATGAACGGTTGGGCCGCTTGCTCTGACGCCACATCGCTGGCGCGTTGTGGGCAAGGCGTGAGCAGCGGCAACGGCGCGAGCTTGACCTGCGCAGCTGCATTCAGTTCGCAACACAAGCCACCAATAAGAATTGCCAAACAGGCTTTCAAAAACTTCTTCATTTCACTGTTCACTGTTCACTGTTCACTTTTCAGCAAGTCGGGGTTTTGCGGCGTCAGCAATTTTAGCGCGCGCACCGCGTGTCCGAGGGCGATCACGAGGTCGTCAACGAACTTGCTATGCCAGCGGCGATAAGCGTCGAGATCAATTGCGCGCAACTCGACGAGGTGTTGATAAAAAGCCTGTTCGCCCGCTTTCACGCGGCGTGCCTGGTCGGGAGTGAGCGTGAAAAGTTTATGTAACAAGCCGTAATTGATTGCTTCGAAAGCGTGTCCATGCACCTGAATCTGTTGGCGCAAACGCATCATCTGGATGATGTTGGGCGGCGGACTGCCTTGCGTGATGACGCGGCCTTCTGCTGAACTCACGGCCATGCGATTAACGTAATCGGGCCCCATAGCTTTGACCGCATCGGCTTCGCGATCGAGGGCTTTGGCATCGCCCGCCAGCCGATGAATCGTGGTGTCAAGCAGGGCCGCGATGCGTTGCGGAAGGTCGCCGCGCCTATATCCCTGACGGTAGCAGGCGAGAAAACCATAAACCGCGTGTAAGCCGTAACAACTGTGTTTCGTAATCGCCTGGCGAAATTCGAGCGTTTCGTCAGTGCCTGCTGCCAGGCTTTCGCGCAAGCCCGAACAGGTGCGCTCATAGCTGGCGAGCGCGCGCTCAAAGATGTGGTGCAAATCAATCTGCTCGCCATAAGCGTTCGTCCACGTAGCCTGTGCGGGTTTGCGCAGCCACGAGAATGCGATCAAGGCCCACGGCAAATGTTTCTCTAAAAACTTCGGGTCGTGCTTGCCCCAATTGTTCGTGTCGCAACGGAACAGCGCCTGTGCGTGTTCGCCGAGTTGGCGCAAGGTGTATTGATTTTGCCCCGCGCGCAGCACCTGCTCAGGGCTGACGCCTGCTTCGAGAAAGGTTTTCAAAAAGCTGTTTTCATGCGCTTCGGCGTTGAGTTGAATCGCCAGGTAGCGTTTGCCGTTGACCTCGCGTTCTTCGGTGAATTCGGTGCAAAGATGGTCTACGGCAAGTTTGCCGTCCGTCAACTTGAAATCCTTTCCGAAGCCGCGTACCGCGTGAATCAAGGCCCACGGCGTCATCATTTCGCGGGTGTAATGGCTGACGATGTCTTCGGCGGCGCGCAAGGCGTTGGCGTAATCAGCCGTGAGTTTCACCGGCGGCAACGGCTTGAACGCAGCAGCGGGCGTAGCGGAAACGTTGCCGGTAGAGTTGCCCGCAGAGTTGGTTGAAGCTGGCGTGGCTGGAACTGGTTCCGGCTGGTTCGCCTGATAAGCCAAGCCGCCCGCAGCGGCGAGTCCCAGCCCGCCCAGACCAATGAATAGCATCCGACGTTTGCCGGTGTCGGGTTGGGTGATCGGAGTTTTTGATGACGTCGTTTTCAGAGTTTTTTTCGCTTTGCTCATCGAATGATTTGCTCAAATGGGTTGAAGTGGGGAAGGGCGCATAGCAATGATGCGCCTTCAGTGAAGGCGCATCATACAAGTTGAACGTAGCGATGAAAATCCCGGTTGAGAAGAACATATAAAAGGCGTGCAGCGCTTAACGTTTTAAGCGGTCGTCCAGGTCTTCGAGGTCGCGGACGATAATCCAGTCAGCGCGTTCACATAACCCGCGTTGCGTTGAGGCTTCCTGTCCGCCCAGCCACACGCGCGTAGTCGGCGGCGTGAGTTGCGCGATTGAAAGCAATTCGTTGAGTACTTGCGGCGAAGTCGGATTGACGAGACTAAGCGCCAGTACGCGCGCGCGGGTGAGTTTGACGGTGCGCGCAATTTCAGCAGCGGGTAAGTCGGCTCCCAAATAAACTACGCGCCAGCCGCGCGTCGCGGCATAGAGCGCCGCCAACAACAAGCCGAACTCGTGGCGTTCGCCTTGCGGCGTCGCCATCACGATGCTCTCAGCCGCCGCGTCAGGCGGATAAAGCCGAATCAACGAACTCAATAAATTGCGAATCAGATGCGTCGCTACGTGTTGTTGGGCGATGCCAAATTCTTGGTGCGCCCAGCGTTCGCCGATCTCGGTCAGCAAAGGCGCGACGATGTTTTTGACCAACACGCGCGGCGGATAAAGCGTAGCGGCGCGGCTGATTTCCAGGTCGGCGGCGGTTACGTCCATGGCTTCGATGGCCTTGAGAAAATTGTCGCGCAGGTAATCGTGCGGGCTATTCATCTCAATAGCTTGTGCTTGATGACGAGGCGAAATCAGCTTGCTCAATTCGTCGTTCGACAACTTGGTGGCTTGGCCGATGGCGTGCCCGAACTCGACCGCTTGCCGCAACTGGCGCAATCGTTCGATGTCGCTGTCAGAATAAAGCCGCGAACCGCCCTCACTGCGTTTGGGATTAATCGCGCTGTATCTGCGCTCCCACACGCGCACGACATCGGCTGACAGTCCGGTGAGGCGGCTGACGGTTCCAATGCGGTATTTCGGAGCTTCGTTATTCTGAATGGGGCTTTGAATTGTGAGTGACTCTGGATTTGACATAACGTCACGAAGCATAAATTTTTGACAAGGCACTGTCAAAGACAAGGCTGGAAACCTTGTTTAATTTCGACGCTGTCGCACTGATTGTCTAGTTAATGTATAGATAATAGATTGACAAGCTAAAGGGCGAGCTATAAGGTTTGGCGAAATTCAGAGACGGCTATCAACATGTTAAATCGTTTTCTTGCAGGCGCTGGACTGAACCAAAGACAGCAGCGCGGAGCAAATCTTTTATGAAAATTTTGATGACGGGCGCAACAGGGCTGATCGGACGACAGCTTTGCGCGCAACTCACGGGCGAAGGCCACGCGATCACAGTTCTCACGCGGCGCGTCGAAAGTGCCAAAGCCGTAGCCCATCAAGCTGCGTTCGCGTGGCAGCCCGAAGCGGGGTTGCCGCCGATGGCTGCGTTAGAAAATGTCGAAGCCGTAATTCATCTCGCGGGCGAACCCGTCGCGCAACGTTGGTCGGCTGAAGTCAAACGCCGCATTCGTGATTCGCGCGTATTGGCGACGCGCAACTTGGTCGCGGCGATGCGGCAAGCTGAACGCGCGCCGCAAGTTTTGGTTAGCGGTTCTGCCGTAGGTCTTTATGGCAATCGCGGCGATGAACGATTGACCGAAAGCGCCAAAGCCGGAGAAGGATTTTTAGTTGACGTATGCCGCGAGTGGGAAAGCGAAGCCCTGAAAGCCGAATCCTTTGGGACGCGCGTCGCACTGATTCGCACCGGCGTCGTACTTGATCCCGCAGGCGGTGCGCTCAAAACCATGCTGCCCGCTTTCAAGCTCGGCATCGCAGGCAAACTAGGTGACGGGCGCCAGTGGTTTCCGTGGATTCATCGTGACGACATTTTGGGTTTGCTGCGTTGGGCGTTGATGAATGACAACGCGCGCGGCGCATTCAATGGCGCTGCGCCCAACCCCGTCACCAACGAAGAGTTCACCAAAGAATTAGCTGCCGCCTTGAACCGTCCGGCGGTGTTGCCCGTGCCGAAATTCGCGCTCGATCTTTTGTTCGGCGAAATGGCGAGCGTAATGCTGGCAAGCCAGCGCGTCGAACCGCAAGCCGCGCTGGCAGCGGGTTTCACCTTTCGCTTTCCGCACTTGCGCGAAGCCTTGCACGACTTATTCAAATCATAAATTTATGCAGACTCACGTCCTCGAACGTACCCAAACGATTCCGCTCACTTTGGCTGAGACCTTCGATTTTTTTGCCGATGCGCGGAATCTCGAACGCATCACGCCGCCCGCTTTGAGTTTCAAAGTGTTGACGCCCGCGCCGATCAAGATGGAGCCGGGCGCGTTGATTGATTACCAACTTTCGCTTTTCGGCGTGCCGTTCAACTGGCGTACGCTGATCGAAACGTGGGAGCCGGGCCAGCGTTTCGTAGACCGCCAAATCAACGGCCCTTATTCGCTGTGGCATCACACGCATACGTTTGAAGCGGTTGCGCCGCGCCAGGTGTTGATGAAAGACACCGTGCGTTATCGCGTCGAATGGGGCTTGCCCGGCTGGCTCGCGCACGAATTTTTTGTGGGCCGTATGGTCAATCAGATTTTCGACTATCGCTTCAAGGCCGTAGCCGAGTTGTTGAAAGGGAACACATGAGCATCACCCAGCATTTTGGCGGCGAGACGCGCGTCACGATTCGTCGCGCAGGCGAACCCGATGCCAATGGCAAGTGCATTGTTTATTGGATGCAGCGCGCGCAACGTGCCGTTGATAACCCGGCGTTGGATAAAGCCATTGAGATCGCCAACGCCTTGCGTTTGCCCGTCGCAGTTTTTTTCGGATTGCATCCGCGCTATCCGAACGCCAACGAACGCCACTATCACTTTTTAGTTCAGGGCTTGCAGGAAACGCGCGAACGCTGTGAGAAACGCAACGTCGCTTTCATCCTTCGGCCTTATCCCAATCACGACTTGCTCAAGTTTTGCGATGAAGTGAAACCCGCGCTCGTCATCGGCGATGAAAATCCGATGCGCGAACCTGAAAGCTGGCGACGCAGCGCGACAGAAAAATTGCGCGTGCCGTTTTGGACGATTGACGCCGATGTGATCGTGCCGACGAAGCTATTCGAGAAAGAGGAATACGCCGCACGCACCATCAGGCCGAAAATTCATCGCGTGTGGGATGAATACTTAAAGCCGCTCTCGAATCCGATAGCGGAAGTCAGTTGGCCTGATCGCAAAGCACAACTGCCAATTGACCTAGTCGCTACGCTCGCAGCCTTACCGCTCAATCGTTCGGCGGCTCCGGTGAAAAGTTTTGTCGGAGGCACGGCGGCAGGGTTGAATGTTTTGCAAACGTTTATTGATGAACGGCTCGCGCATTACGACACGGCGCGCAACCTGCCGCATCAGCGCGGCACGAGCGACCTTTCGCCTTATTTGCACTTCGGTCACGTTGGGCCGCACACCATCGCGCTCGCCGTGCTTGAATCTAAAGCGCCGCAACCGGCGAAAGACGCTTTTATCGAAGAGATGATTGTGCGTCGCGAAATTGCGATCAATTACGTCGCGCGCAATGCGCAATACGACACACTCGCGGGCTGTCACGCTTGGGCGCGCAAGTCGCTTGACGAACACCGCGACGACCCGCGCGAATTTATTTATTCATTGAAACAGTTCGAGCAGGCTGAGACGCACGATCCGCTGTGGAATGCCGCGCAACTCGAAATGGTCAAGCGCGGCAAGATGCATGGTTACTTGCGCATGTATTGGGCGAAGAAAATTTTGGAATGGACGCCGTCGCCCGAAGACGCTTTCGCCATCGCGGTCGAGTTGAATGATCGCTATGAACTCGATGGACGCGACCCGAATGGTTACACCGGCATCGCGTGGGCGATTGGCGCAAAGCACGACAGGCCGTGGGCTCCGGCGCGCAAGGTGTTTGGCATGATTCGTTTTATGGCGGCGAGCGGTTGCGCGCGCAAGTTCGATGTCAACGCTTACATCTCGATGGTGAAGCAACTGCCTGATTGATCGTTATGTCGCAAGCTGCGCTTTTAGTTTCGATGCCTGCCGACCACGACGCCTTGCCCGAGAGCAAATCGGTGTGGAGCGAAGCCGCGTGGCAAGAACTCGAAAACGATACGCGCTCACAAGCACTGGCAGCACGTGACGATGACGCCGCGTGGCGAGTGATCGTTAAGCAAGCGCGTTCGGTGTTGCGCAATTACAGCACGAGTTTTTTCACTGTCACGCGCTTTTTGCCAGCGGCCAAGCGTGCGCAGGTCGAAGCGATTTATGCCGCCGTGCGTTACCCCGACGAGATCGTAGACACGTTCCCGCGCACGCAAGCCGAACGCACCAGGTTGCTTGACGAATGGAGCGCGCATTACGAAACCGCGCTGCGGCTAAAGTCGGTGCGCGCCATGTTGCAACACGATGTGCCGGTGTTTATCGCGGCGTTTGTGCAAGTCGTTCACGATGCGGGCATTCCGCCCGAACACTATCGCGCGTTTCTTGATGCGATGCGCCGCGATGTGTGGCCGCAGCCGTTCGCCACTTTGAATGAACTGATTGACGATTACGTTTACGGCAGCGCCATCGTGGTCGGATATTTTTTGACTTACGTTTATGGCGAAAACCGCGCGGGCGATTTCGCGCGCGCACTCGCAAGCGCCCGCGACTTAGGCATCGCGTTGCAACTGACCAACTTCCTGCGTGACGTAGCCGAAGACCAACGCCGCCGCCGCGTTTATCTGCCGCTGGATATGTTGCGCGAGCAGGGAATCGTCGAGCTGGATGCGACCGACGCCGCGCAACAGTTCGCGTTGACGCGCGTCGTTAGGCAACTCGCGGCGATCACTGAAAGTTTTTATGACAAATCATTGAGCGAACTCGATGCATTCGCGCCGGATAGCCAGATTGCGATTCGCGCGTGTATAGACGTTTATCGCCAACTCACGCAGCGCATAGCCGCTTCGCCGCACGGCATCTTGCACCGCGAGAGCGTACCGACGCGCGACAAGTTCAAAGTTTTACCCGCCAGCAAGTATTGGGTTTTGCCCCTGGCTTATTTGCGTTCTTGAAAAACCGCGAAGCGTGTCCGTAGAGCCCAAACGTTAGAGAGGGCTACCGTCACGAGGTGCTTGGTGATGCCGGAGGGGCGCAACGCCGAGGTAGCCCTCTCTAACGGCTTGTCATTACCCAAATCTTTTCACGAAACGTGTGGTTGGTTTTCAGCCCGCGAAGGCGGGCGGTAGCATAAAGCCTGGGGTGGAGCGCGGCTTCGTAGAAGCTGGGCGAAACCCCAGGAAAAGCGCGAAATTTAGGCGCTAGCCCGCGAAGGCGGGCGACAG
>JAYSVR010000373.1:0-4671 GCA_043718445.1 Acidobacteriota bacterium
AATAAAGGACTTAGCGATCAAATCGCCAAAGTCAGTAAAACGCTACCCGCGTAAGCCGTTTGTTTTCAATATCGCAACATTTGAACCCTTGATTCGCATTTTTATTATCGGCTGACATTGCGGGCGTAGCCCGAATGCAGTGTTAGCAACTCAAGGAAAGGCGGAGCCTTTCCTCACATCACTGCGGCAAAGCCGCGCAGAAATTGCATGCCTGAAACCAAAAAACGCATCGGCATACTCATCTCAGGTCGCGGCTCAAATATGTTGGCGCTGGCTGACGCCGTGCGTGACGGACGCATCCCTGACGCCCAAATCGCGCTGGTCATCAGCAACGTCGCCGATGCCGCAGGGCTAACCAAAGCAACAGAGCGCGGCATTGCTACGTTGACGCTCGACCATCGCGGCAAGACGCGCGAGCAGCACGATCAGGCGATGGCTGCGGCACTGCGCGCTGCTCGCGTAGATGTCGTTTGCCTCGCGGGTTACATGCGCTTGCTGTCGCCGTGGTTCACCAGCGAATTCAAACAGCGCGTATTGAACATTCACCCGTCGCTGCTGCCCGCGTTTCCCGGCTTGCACGGCGCGCGCGATGCGTTGGATTACGGCGTAAAATTCACCGGCTGCACCGTCCATCTCGTAGACGAACATCTCGACCACGGCCCGATTCTCAAACAAGCCGTCGTACCCGTGTTGCCCGACGATACCGAAGAAAGTTTGTCCGCGCGCATTCTGGTCGAAGAGCATCGCATTTATGCTGAAGCGGTGGCGCTGCTGTTATCGTCAGAACTCGTGATCGAAGGCAGGCGCGTTGTGAATTGAGAGAAAATTGTTGCGAAGGTGAGGCTCGGCTATGGCTAAAGAAGAACCAAATGAAACCCCGCAAGGCGTTGGCGGCGCAGGCTTACAGACGTTGAGCGATGTTTATCGCGCCATTCTCAACAAAGAGTTGCTGACGCGCCTCAGTCGGACACAAACCTTTACCGTCATCAGGCTTATTCTCTTCCTGACTGCGGGCGTCATCCTGTCAGTGGTGCTGATCGTAGCCGCCGTGACAATCATCGTGGCATATTTCGCCAAGCCACCGGGCAACAAGACTACACGGTTGATTTATCGCGGCTCGGTCATTGCTGATAAACAACCGGTGGGCGGCGTGACGCTCAGCTTTGACGGACGCTCCGACATCGGCGCGCAAACCAGCAGCGAGCGCGGCAACTTCACGTTCGAACTTCTCACCGAAGCGGGCAAGTTCGAAGGTACGTTGCGCGCGCTGCATCCCGCTTATGACGTAGCGGTAAGACCGGTGAAATTGGAAGCCGATAAAACCGATGAACCGTTGTCACTCGCGCCCAAGGCATTGCCAGAACGCGAATGGAGCGGCACAGTACGTGATGCGCGTGGCGTTGCCCTCGCGGGATTGACCGTTTCAGTGGAAGGCACAACCGCTACGACCAAGACCAAAGCGGACGGACGCTTCACGCTGAAAGCCAAAACGCAACAGTCAGCCAATTTTGTTTTGCTGATTGAACGCGATGGCAAAGCGATTTACCGCGACTTTCACGCGCCGGCCCCGAACATTCCGATTCAACTCGACATCACGAAGGAATAAGCCATGAAAAACATCCCCCTCAGATGGAACCTGTGCAGCTTGGGCGTAGCCGTCGTCTTGCTCTGGTCAAACGTCTGGCACACCGCGCACGCCTTTGCGCAGGAAGAATTCGCGCTGCTGGGCGTTGTGCGTAACGCCGATGACGGCATCGGCGTGTCGGGCGTGTCGGTGCGCATCGTGGGGCTAGACAAAGCCGCGATCACTTCAAGCAATGGCGAATATCGCATTCCCATCTCACCCGGTCTGATTGGCACGACGGTCAATCTGCAAGTCAGCAAGTCAGGCTGGCTTGTCACGGATCGTCGTGAACTATCCTGTTTGGTCAAACGCAATCAACTCGAAGCGCCTCATCGAATCACTTTGCGCCGCATCGCCACAGGCAAAGAGAATTCACGCAAAAGGGCGGTTTTCTCCGCTAAACCAAGCCCTGAGCTTATCGAAATTCGGCAGTCGCTGGACACGGCGACTTTGCTCAAAAGCCGAGGGTTAAACGAAGCCAGCCTGAAAAAATATGAAACCGCGCTCGCGGCCATCCAGAAAGCTAAATCGCGTCCGCAAAAAGAGGAGATGGAATGCCTGACCGAGATGAGTTGGTTGCAGATGTTGTTGGGCGATTACAACGAAGCGCGCAACTCGCTGAAAGTTGCACAGGCGCTGGCTGTCGAATTACACGCTGAACGCCACTTCTCTTATACGCTAGTCCTACTTGCTGATCTGGAACGCATTCAAGGCAACAACGACTTGGCGCGGCAGCATTACGGTGAAGCGCGCGGCCTGTTTCAGAAAGTTAGCGACCGCTTGGGCGAAGCGAATGTATTGAGGGGATTGGGCCATTTGGAAAGTGAGGTGGGGAACAACGACTTGGCGCGGCAGTATTACGGTGAAGCGCGCGGCCTGTTTCAGAAAGTTAGCGACCGCCTGGGCGAAGCGAATGTATTGAGGGGATTGAGTAATTTGGAAAGTCTGCTGGGGAACAACGACTTGGCGCGGCAGTATTATGGTGAAGCGCGCGGCCTGTTTCAGAAAGTTAGCGACCGCTTGGGCGAAGCGAATGTGTTGAGCGGGTTGGGTGATTTGGAAAGTAGGCTGGGAAACAACAACCAAGCGCGGCAGCATTACGGTCAGGCGCGTGGCCTGTTTCAGAAGGAGCAGCACCGCTTGGGCGAAGCGACTGTATTGGTGGGACTGAGTAATCTGGAAAGAATGCTTGGGAATAACGACTTGGCGCGGCAGTATTATGGTGAAGCGCGCGGCCTGTTTCAAAAGGAACAGCACCGCTTGGGCGAAGCGAATGTGTTAAGTGGATTGGGCGATTTGGAAAGCAAGCTGGGAAACGACGACCAAGCGCGGCAGTATTACGGTGAAGCGCGCGGCCTGTTTCAGAGGGAACAGCACCGCTTGGGCGAAGCGAATGTGTTAAGCGGGTTGGGCGATTTGGAAAGTAAGCTGGGAAACGACGACCTAGCGCGGCAGCATTACGGTGAAGCGCGCGGCCTGTATCAGAAGGTGAATGATCGGTTGGGCGAAGCGAATGTGTTAATAGAACTGGGTCAATTAGAAACATCGCTAAAAAAATATGAATTGGCGCGTGAGCTTTATCAATCGGCGAATAGGTTATATCTCAGCGAAAATAACCGGGTAGGGCTTGCTAACATCTGCTGGGGTCTTGGCGACTTAGAGAGCGCCCTCGGCAATAAGTCAGAAGCACGTAAGCAATATGAGAAAGCCGCTGCCCTTTTCACCACTATGGAAATGGAGCTAGAGGCGGAAAAAATGCGCAAACGCAGTGCGGCGTTAGATCAATAAGTACAGCAGTTCATTTTTTGTTTTCACGAGAGGATTCGTCATTTGGATAATTTCACTGAAGCATTGCAAACCGCCGCTCGCGCGCTCGCGCGCCGCGATGCGGCGTTGCGTCCGGTCATCAAGAAATACGGCGCGTGCCGACTCGAAAAACATACACGCTATTTCGACACGTTGACGGGTTCGATTATTTCGCAGCAGCTTTCGACCAAAGCGGCGGCGACGATTCAGGCGCGCTTTGTTGCGTTGTATCCAAAAGCCAAACGGCTTGATCCGGCGTTGATAAAAGATACGCCCGATGCGGACCTGCGCGCCGTAGGACTTTCGTTTCAAAAGGCTGCTTACATCAAAGACCTCGCGGCGAAGACGCACGATGGTACGTTGCAACTGAAACGCATGGCGAAAATGTCCGAAGACGAAATCATCGCGATGCTCACGCAGGTCAAAGGCATAGGCGTGTGGACGGTGCATATGTTTTTGATCTTCTCGCTCGGACGGCTGAACGTCCTGCCCGTGGGCGACCTCGGCATTCGCAAGGGCGTACAAAATCTTTACGGCTTCGATCATTTGCCCGACGCCGCCGAAATCGAAGCTGTCGCCGCAGCCAACAAGTGGTCGCCTTACGCTTCAGTCGCTTCGTGGTATCTGTGGAGGAGCCTTGAGAATAAGCCTTAATCGTTATGGTTTATGGCTTATTCTCGCCGTTGCCCTGATCGTGCGCCTCGTTTGGGTATTGATGCACGACGTAAAAGATTTCGATGAATACTGGGAAATTACCGAACATCTCTTAGCCGGGCGCGGCTTCGCTTTGCCTGAAGACGGACGCATCGTGGCGACGCACGTGCGCGTACCGCTTTATCCCATGCTGCTCGCTGCCATTACGTGGTTGGGCGGTTCGTGGAAAGTGATCGGCGTGTTGCAAGCCGTCGTGAGCGCGGCTACCTGCGGATGGGCTTACGGCATCGGACGGCATTTGCTCGGCGCGCGCGTCGGCTTGCTGGCGGCGTTGTTGGTGGCGTGCGACTTTCCGTTGATTGTGATGACGGGCTGGCTGCTGACTGAAACGCTTTACGTATTCCTGCTCGGCGGCATCGTGTATTGGGTCATCACGGGCGCATGGCAAACGACGCGCGGCGCAATCTTCACAGGGTTATTCGCTGGCGCAGCCTGCCTCACCCGCAGCGAAGCGTGGCTTTATTTGGTTCTGTTATTCGTTGCCGTCTTGATTAGATGGGTATACGGGAAAGCAGCAAGCGGAGGTG
>JAYSVR010000374.1:0-1633 GCA_043718445.1 Acidobacteriota bacterium
CAAAAGACGGTTTCACCGCTAAAGCCAAAAGTGCGGTCATTCTAACGATGACTTTCAATGAGACTCGTTGGCACCGATATAACGTGGGCCTCACTCGTCCCTCCTTCTCCAGCTAGCTTTCTCCGTCAGACAATCGGTTTAACACTTACCGAAGTTCACTGCTGAATTTATTACCGTCTTTCGGTGATGATAATGCGTAATGACTTGCCATCTGTCTAACTCATTGTTTTAATCTCGGCAATCAAAACCCCTAATGATGTAACCAAGAGAATTTGACTATGGAAATGGCACAGCTAAGAACGTTTCGCGCAGTAGCCGAAATGTTGAATTTCACGCGCGCGGCAGAGCGCATGCATTTGACGCAATCCGCCGTGAGCCATCAGATCAAGGCGCACGAAGAAGAATTGGGCGAACCGCTTTTCATTCGCGCCAAGCGCGGTGTCAAGCTTTCGCAGGCCGGCAAGGCTGCGCTCGAACACGTCGAGCGCATCCTCGATGAGACCGAAGCCCTGCGCGAGCGCGTCTCTGGTCGCGCCAACGAACCGCAAGGCCGCGTGCGCGTGGCAGCGGCGACGCAGGCTTTCGTTTATCTCTTCGCGCCTTTGTTCGAGTCGTTCATGGAATCGCACCCCGGCGTAGATTTGATCTTTCGCACGACGGCTACGACCGAACAAACCGTCGCCGATATTTTGAACGGCACGTCTGACGTAGGCTTCGCGTCGCTGGCGGTCTATTCGCCGAACCTGCAAGTGACGAAGCTGTTCGATGACGAACTCGTGTTGGTGATGAGTCCCGCGCATCGGCTGGCAAAGAAGCGTTTGGTTACCGTAGAAGAAGTGCAAAGCGAACGCTGGATTTTGTTTGAACGCGGCGCTTCGATCAGGCGCGCGACCGATCAGTTTTTCGATCAGGTCGGTTTTCACCCCGACCTGGCGCTCGAATCGAACGATACGTTTTTCATCAAACGCATGATCGAACGCGGCCTGGGCATTTCGATGATGCCGGCGTGGGCGGTGATGGAAGAGGTCAAAGTCGGCAAGCTCGCGCAATCACGCATCACCGATCACAGCTTGCGTCGCGCCGTAGCGATGGTTTCGCTCGGACGCTTTCAGCCTTCGCCGACAAGAGCGTTTATCTCTTACATTTTGCGCCACAAAGCGCAGTTGCAGGCATTGGCCGAAGGCGAATCGCCTGTCAAAAAGTCTAAGTAAGGAGAGCATCCCGTGATTCCAGACTTACGCGCACGTTTTAACCGAGAGTTTACCGAGGCTTCTTATCAACGCTTCCTGCAACACCTGAACGAAGCCTGCGGCGTCAAGATCGAATTCCACACATGCGAGACGCCGGTGTTTTTGCCGCGCAACTTGCTGCAAAACATGGTCGAGAGCGGGCAAGAACTGATTCGCCAATTGCATCAGCCTGATTATTTGCAGGCTTCGACGCGCGCGATTCCGGCGGCGTTTCACGCACCCAACGAAGGCTCGCACCCCGATTTCATTCAAGTAGATTTCGCCGTCACACGCGACGCCGCGAATCAATGGCAACCGCAGTTGATCGAACTGCAAGGCTGCGCGTCGCTCTATGCCTTTCAGTATTTGTTGCCGCATGCTTATCAGGAAGTTTACGACGATCT
>JAYSVR010000375.1:0-15367 GCA_043718445.1 Acidobacteriota bacterium
CGAATAGGTTTAAGTGCGAGTCAGACAAAACAAAACGCGGAATACGCTGAAAAATACGGAACACGCAGAAAGAGAAAACCTTTCCGCAACCTCCGCGTTTTTCTGTGTATTCCGCGTTTTGCTTTGTCTGACTCGCGGAAGGGCTAAACCTTTTCCGGTACGACGTAAGGCGCGCGGTATTGGCGTTTCAGCCACGTCGAAGCCTCTTGGTCGCCGATGATCTCTTCCGTCTTGGGGTTGAAATTGATCGTCCGACCGAGGCGATACGAGATGTTGGCGAGATGCACCAACGCGCAGGAATAGTGGCCTTCTTCGATGGGAGCGTTCAGGTCTTCCATTTTGCGCGAACGCACTACGTCAATGAAGTTCTGCCAGTTGTTGCCGCCCGCTGAACGGGCTGGCCCGGCTTCCTGATTCTTACCTAAGAAGCTGGTGTATTTCGTATAGCCCTCAATCGCCAGATAGCCTTTTGAGCCATAAAAGATATTGCCAATCGTATTGCCGCCGCGTCCGCCGCCCGCGCCCATCTTGAGTTCGGGCGAATCGCTGATACCCGCTTCGTTGTTCGACATCCAGTGACGGACTTCGGCAACCATGATCGCTTTCTTGCCGTTGGGCCGGTCGAATTCAAACGTGCAGATCATTGTGTTCGGCGTGTTCTGATCGTCATCGAACATGAAGTGTCCGCCGATGGCGCTGACTTTGGTCGGCAATGTAACGCCCAAGCCCCAACGCGAAATGTCTACTTCGTGAATGCCTTGATTGCCGAGATCGCCGTTGCCGTAATTCCAATTCCAATGCCATTTGTAATGGAAGCGGTTGTTGTTGAAAGGCAGTTTGGCCGCCGGGCCAGTCCACATATCGTAATCAATGCCTGCTGGCACTTCGCTGTCAGCCATATTGCCGATGGTGTCGCGCCATTTATAGCAAAGCGCGCGGGTGTAATAGATGTCGCCGAGCAAGTCTTCTTTGTGCATCTTTTGCATGGCTTCTTTGATCGCGATGCCCGAACGCGAGTTCGTGCCGTGCTGAATCACCTTGCCGTATTTCTTCGCCGCCGCGACCAGTTGCTTGCCTTCCCAATAGGATTGCGAGCAGGGCTTTTCGAGATAAACGTCTTTGCCCGCTTGCAACGCCCAGATGCCTTGCAACGAGTGCCAGTGGTTCGGCGTCGCAATCGAAATCGCATCAATAGATTTGTCTTCGAGCAGCTTGCGAAAGTCTTTGAAAGTAGCCGGTTTTTTGCCCCCAGCCTTTTCGACTGCTGCGAGTCCTTTGGCCATGACCTTGTCGTCCACGTCGCAGAGCGCGGCGATTTCGACGTTGGGCATTTTTGAATACTGCGAAATGTGCGATCCGCCTTGTCCGTTGAAGCCTACGACGGCGACGCGCACCGTTCCGTTGGGGCTACCGGCATAAGCCGTAGTGTTGAAGCCGAGCGTGCTGGCCGCTGTTGTCGCCGCCGCCGCGCTCGCCGATGTCTTGAGAAAATCTCGACGCTGAACCTTGCTCATAAAAAGTTCTCCTCGCTGAACTGGGTGAATTGGTGGTGATGATTGCTGATTGCAACGGCAAGTTTTTGCCACAGGTGCGGTGAATTCACAAGGCCGTTGCGCCGCTGATTGATTATTGCACTTCGAGCCAGGCGGCATATTTGCCGATGCTGTGGCTGCCCCAGGCGATCCACATATGTCCGGCTTCGCCCCATTCGAGGCCGAAGGAATTTTGAATACGCCAAGCCTGTTTCTCATCGTCCCAGCCGGTGAGCAAGACGGCGTGATTGACTTCGGTTTGGTTCTGTTCGTTAAACACGCCGCTTTGATAGCCCTGAAAAAACTTGTCCATATAAACGAGGGCGACGAGCGGGCCGTGTTCGAGCAGCGCGACTTTGAGTTGCTCGACCGAAGGGATTTGGCTCGGCGGATAATTGACGTAACCCCACGCGACGATTTCGCGGAACGCAGTGTCTTTGACCGCGAGCGAAAGCATGTGATTGAAGGCCGTCCCGTGCCAGCCCGTCGTGTCGCAGGCGTCGCGCGTCGTGATGACTTGTCCGGCGAGTTGGCGCACTTCGTCATCGCTGGCTTGCAGCGGCGGACGTTGCGTTTTGCCGTAATTGACCGGGCGGCATTCGGCCTGCGTTTGATTTTGCTCGTTGGTGAGTTCGCGGCAAATTTCGAACTTATCAGGCCGCATGGCCCAATCGTGCAAGAGTCGAAAGCCGGTGGGCAAAGGCGCTTTTTCCAACGCTTCGGGTTCGACGCTGGGGTCTAGGGTGACTTCGCATAACGACTGGGTGATGCGCACGTTCGCTTCATAAGCGGTCATCGCGGCGAAGGCCCAACACTGGTTGCACTTGCCCTGATCGTGAACGTTCACGTAAGCCTGATAAGTGTCCCATTGAAAGCGCGGCAGCTTGCGCAACACGGTGCGCCAATCGTCAATTTGTCGAATGTCGGGATTGATCTCACGCAATTCTTTTTTCACCAATTCGCTCTTGTCGAAAGAGAGATCGGGGATGAACGGATAGAGCTGCTTGATGCGCTCGAACCGCTGGCGCGCTTGCTTTTGGGCGGCCCGCGAAGCGGTTCTCACCGACTGGGCGCGCTGGTCTTCGTCTTTGGGAATTTCGATGCCGCCCAGGTCTTCGGCCTCTGCTTCGAGTGCAGGGTTCGCGGCAACTTCATAGGTCGGCGGTTGCGCGGTCTGGGCGAAAGCGACGCTCGCGGCCTTGGCGTTGAGCGGCTTGAGTGCAACCGCCTGGCTGGATTTATTCATGCGCGCGGCGAGTTGCTGGCGCATGGCTTGCAGCTTCGCTTTGACCTTTTCAGAAGGGCTGAAACGCCGCGACGCTGTCGCATCGTTGCCCGAATGAGAGCGCCAAAATGCAAAGCCACTTAGCAAACCGAGAGCGAGTATGAGTACCGCAAGGTTACGTGGGGATTTCATGGGGAACTCCGTAAAAGTGTGACGCGCGGGAACTGTTGCCCCCGTGCGTCACACGATTTGATTGTTACTTTAATTGTTTGATGGACTTGCTCCGCCACCCACGGGCGGAGCGCATTGACCGATGGCCACGCAACCGACGCCGGGGCAATCTTCCTGTTCATTGCCGCAACCAACGGTGAGTTTGGTGTTGAGTTGGTTATTTACCTTGGTGACGCATTTCACCGCTCCGGCGTATTGCGACAGTGTGTTTACGGCGGCTTCGCCTTTGGCCCAGCCGAGCAACATAACGACGCGGTTTTTGCTGTTGACGGCAATGTGTCCTAACTGCTTTTCAAACTGCGGATCGGCTTTGATCTTATCGCTGATTTCTTTGATAAGCGCCGCATCGGTCACCGCTGCGCACGGATCAATCGCAGCCGCAGGCGTAGCAACCGCAGTGGGCGTGGGCGCAGGAGCATTGCACGCAGTGAATAATCCGATCAGCAAGCTCAAAGCTAACGCAGCAACCTGTGACCGATTAGGGGAAGTGAAAAGTTTCGACATACTAAAAATCTCCTTTGGGGATTAAGGGTGAATATCATTGAATATCGGGGTGGTGAAAACGACATTTGTTCAAACGGCGAAAAATCTTCGGCATATTCTTAATGCGGAATCGCGCAGTCAATACCGCCATCGCGCCCGCGAATTTTTTGACGCTACCATAACGGCGCAAGATTTTGCGTCTCTACGGTTTGCATCGCTACGGTTTATTCAAAGCCTGTCAGCATCGCCAGCCAACTGTGGCGTAACTGTTTGCTGAAATAAATCGCTTGTCCGTCGGGCGACCACGCCAGCCCTGAATAATAAAGTCGAGGGTCTTGATTAACGGTGAGCTTGCGCTGGGCGCCGCCATTAGTGGGCATCAGCCACAGGTCGTCTTTGCCCGTGCGCCGCGCCGCGAACGCGATGGTTTGACGGTCAGCCGATAATTGAATGTTGTAAAGATAAGTTTCAGGCAGCTTCGCCAATTCGCGTTGCGCACTCGTTTCAGCGTTGACCGCCAGCAATTTGATTTCAGCAGGCGCAGCGATTCCGCCGGGGCGATTCACGGTGGCGTAAAGTAACTCGCGGTCATTGGGCAGCCAGCCCATCAATCTTAGATAAGTGCCCGATTGAATGAGTGTGCGAACAGCACCAGTGTCAGTCGCGAGGATGGCTCCGCTGAAACTCATCTTGGCCTCCGCTGTGCGTTTGAAAGCCGTCGTCGTGAAGGCCAGCCGCTTGCCATCGTTTGACCAAAGCGGGCAGAACACACCGACTGCGGCATCGCTGTTTGCCATCAACGGCGTTGCGTTTGTCCCATCGGCGGAGATCAGTGAAAGGTTGCTCACGCCGTTTTGCCTTGCTACATAAGCCAACCGTTGCCCGTCGGGTGCCCAACTGTATTCTACCGTCTCTAAACGGTTATAAGGCATGATCGTCTCGCCGGTGAAGAATGCTTCGACTACGGGTAATTGACGTGCCGCTCCCCCGCTGGCGCTGACCAGCCACAGCCCTTGGCCTTTGCCCTGCTTTCGCAAAAACGCCAGTTGCTTTCCATCCGGCGACCACTGCGGTGCAAAGCCTTCTGTGGCGAGTTGCAGCGCCCTTCCGTTATTGGTTTTCGCCCACAACTGGCTGTTGATGAGTTTGTCCCCCTGGCTCAGGTTTTTTACGTCTTGCCAGACGACCGTTTTGCTATCGGGTGACACCACCGGCCAGAGTTCTGCGCCTAGTTCAGTCGCCAGCGGAAACTCATCGCGCGTGGTCACATTCACGCCCCACACGTCGGCTTCTTCTTTCGCCGCGCCGTAAAGCACGCGCGTACCGTTGCGTTCATCGTGATGCACGTCCAGCGCCAGCAGGTTCGTTTCGCCAAAGGTCAATTGCGTCGCCTGCCTGCCATTGGCGTAGCCCATAAACAATTGAAACGTGCCACTGACGTTGCCGCTGAAAATTATGCGTTTGCCGTCAGGATGCCATAGCGTATTGCGCGCTTGCATATTTGCAGGGCTAATCAACTTTCGCTTGCCTCCGCTGGCGGCACTTGCCCATACGCCCTTCTCATTCGGTTCGCCCGTTGCCGCCCAGGCCGCTTGCGTCGCATCGCGCGAAAGGCTCAACGAACGCGGGATGATCTTGGCCGTATCGAGTTTCGTGGCAGGTTGAACTTGCCCACTGCTGAGGTTGAGCGCGAAAAGCTGGCGGTTGGCGTCGTAATAAATCACATCCGGTTGCGGCCAACTTTTGAGGCGTGCATTGCCCTCTTGGGCGTTGAGCTTTTTGATGAGTGTGGTCGCGCCGCCCGTCACCGGTACGCGCCAGAAGCCGATTTGATCGCCACGTTGCGAATAGAACGCGACTTCATCGCCGTTGGGCGACCAGACTGGATTCAAATTGGTGAACTGATCGTTCGTGACTGCTTTGGGATCGCCCAGCGCCGCCGGTTTGAACCAGATATTCGAACTGCCGCTTTCCGTCGAGTTGTAAGCGATCCACTTGCCTTCGGGCGAGAAAGAACCGGTGACGTAATCTTCACTCGGTGCGCTGCGCCACCGCGCGAGTTCGACTGTTTTCAAGGCCGTCACGTCAATCGCCTTGGATTGTCTGAACCGCTGCATGGCCCACCAGCCCGCGCCGATCAACACCAACAGGGCGAGCAAGGCCAACGCCGCTGCGCGATAACTACGTTGGGGCGCAGCGAAGCCGTTCGTTGGTATAAGGTTGCCATTCGTAGGCGCAGCCATCTCGCCCGTCGTGACGACCTGCTGTTGAGCGGTCGTAGCGGCGACGGTGGCTCCGCTAATCGGAGCCGCCAGCGCCTGTCGGTCTTTTTGCGATTGGAACTGCAAATCGCGCTGTATGTCTTTGAGGTCAATCAACAGGTCACGGACTGTTTGATAGCGTTGCTCGCGGTCTTTGCGTAAGGCCTTGCTGACGATGTGTTCGAGTTCGCGCGGCAACTCAGGCCAGCGGTGTGTGAGCGGCGCGGGTTCAGCGCGCAAGATCGCACTGATGACATCCAGCGCATTGACGCCGGTGAACGCAGGCACACCCGCCAGCATTTCATAAAGCAACAAGCCCAAACTGAAAATATCGCTGCGTGCATCTATGTCTTGCCCGCGCGCCTGTTCGGGCGACATGTATTGCGGCGTACCCATCACCGCGCCCGGCTCCGTCGAGTGCGGAGTGCGGAGTGCGGAGTGCGGAGTGTCAGGCTTCGAATGAAGCAAGGTTTCGGCTTCGTCACTTCGCAATCCGAAATCCGCGCCCCGTCGTTCAACGAGTTTGGCGAGGCCGAAATCCAGCACTTTGACCAGGCCGTCGCGGCGTACCATTACGTTATCGGGTTTGATGTCACGATGGACGATGCCTGCCTCGTGCGCGGCGGCGAGCGCGGCGGCGATTTGGCAGGCGAGTTCGAGCCGGGCTTCGAGCGTCGGTGCGTCTGTCGGTGTGTCCGGCGGTAAGTTGGCCTTGAGATGCTGCAAGATCGTGCGGCCTTCGACCAACTCGCTGGCGATGTAATGCAAGCTGCCGGTGGGCAATGCGACTTCGCCGATTTCGTAAATCGTCAGGATGTTCGGATGATTCAACGCCGAGGCTGCGCGCGCTTCCTGTTCAAAGCGACGCAAGCGGTCACTAAGGTGCGAGACTTCAGCGGGCAGAATCTTGATGGCGACGTCGCGGCGCAACTTGAGGTCGCGCGCGCGCCAGACTTCGCCCATTCCACCTGCGCCTAAACGCGCTACGATTTGGTAATGGTCGAATTGCTGTTGGGGTTGCAACGTAGCCGTGTTGGCCGCCAGCTTGCTTGCTTCCGCTTCCCACGCCGGAGCGTCCAGTATCCCGCTGGCTGCTTGATTGGCGGCGAGCAAGGTCTCGACTTGTTCGCGCAACGAATCGTCGGCGGCGCAAGCCTCAGCCAGATAGGCCGCGCGCGCGTCAGCGGGGAGATCTAACGTAGCGTGATATAACTCGCTGATTTGACGAAATCGTTCAGGCGTCATGCGTATGTGTTAGCGAAGGGAAAGGCAGTTCAGATAAAGGTTTTCCTGCCGTTTTTGAGATCATAGCTGCAACCGTTCTTTTAGAGAAGGCGGCTTTACAAAAATTTATGCCGAAGCCTTGCCACACACCGCACCCCACTGGTGTTGACCCATACAGAAGCCTCGGCTAAGTTGCAGGTAATCCACATGATTGACACTTACCGCCAACGTTTCATCGAATACCACGCGCACAGTCAGCGTGAGCATTACCTCTTTATCACCGGACGCAAAGCGCAAGACGAGAGCCAGCATTGGCTGGCGGAATTCAGCGATCTCTTTACGGTCGAAGCCGTCGCGGGTTTGCGCGCGGCCTATGAAGACACGAGCGCGAATCGTCCGAACGCGCTCGCGGCGATTGCGAAGCTGTGGCAGTTCGCTGAAATCGGACGCAGTCGTTTCGTAGTACGCGACTTGTCAGCGGCGCTGGAACAGTACGAACGCGAAGCGACGATGCGTTATCAGGAACATACGCTAAACGTAGCGCAAGCCGAGCAAAAGGCTTGGCACGAAGCCGATCCGCGCGCGCGTCGTGAGTGGTCGTTGCGGCTGGCTGAGTTGGTAAGCGGCGGCGATGACTTGCGCGGCGAACGAATGCGCAAGCTGCACGCTTATGCGGTGGCGGGCGGCTACGCGAATTACCCGACACTATTGGGCGAACGGCGCGGCGTGGCTTACGGCGAAATCGAAACGCAAATTACCTTGTTGCTGATGCTCACTGAACGCGATTATCGCAACGCGCTGGCTGCGTGGTTGCCAGTGGCTGCGGGCGTACGTCACGACGAAGCTGATTCGTGCGATGTTGAATACGCCCGTCGCCATCATCTGCACGATGTCTATTTCAATTTGTCGCGTGCGCGCGATGTGTTGCAATCACTCTTTGAGGGATTGGGCTTCGCGTTTGATAAGCAATCCAATTGCGAGTTGGAAACGCCTGCGATGTTGCGTGACGGAAAGGCCGCCGACTGTTTCGCTTTGCACATACCTGATGAAGTGAAGCTGTGTCTGGCTGCCGATGCACGCCACAGCGGTTTTGCGTTCGGCGAATTCCTGCAAGTCACCGGCGCGGCGCAACATGCCGCGTGGACTTCGCGCGAGCAGCTCTATGAATTCCGCGTGCCGGGCGATGCGGCGCTGGCAATGGCTTGGGGTTGTTTGTTCGAGAGCTTGTTGCAAGACAGCGCGTTTCTGATTAGCCATCTAGGGTTCGGCGATAGTGCAGCGTTTCGTCATCAGCTTGCGGTGAGCAAGCTCTATGGCTTGCGACGCGACGCGGCGCTGTGGCTTTATGAATACGAACTCTATTCCGGCAAATTTGAAGAAGCGCGTCAGTCGTTCAACGAACGCATGCACGACACACTGATGTTGCGCGTTAGCAATGCCGAATACTTGCGCGCCGTCGCCGAACCGTTGCACAGCGGCGACCGTTTGCGTGCGCGGGCTTTTGCGGCGCAATTGGGCGAACACCTCAAGACGCAATTTGGTTCGCGCTGGTGGGCTTCGCGCAAGGCGGGCGAGTTGCTGATTGACTTGTGGAATACCGGGCATCGTTACACGGTCGAAGAACTGGCTGCGCAAATCGGGTTAGGGAAGTTGTCTTACGATTGGCTGGCGACTTCCAGCCTGTCAGGGTTGGCGAATAGTTGAAGAAGATGAAAACAGTTCACGTCGCGCTCGCCGAGCGCAGTTACGACATCACAATTGCCGAAGGCGCATTGGCGCGCACGGGCGAAATTGCACGCGCAGCGTTGGGCAACAAGGCGCGTCGGTTGGCGGTGATTTCCAATCCGCTCGTATATGGTCATTACGGCAAAGCGGTCGAGAAGAGTTTGAAGCAAGCAGGCTTTGGCGTGTTGACCCATTTGATGGGCGATGGCGAACGCGCGAAATCATTGAAGACGGCGGAACGTGCGCTCGCGTTTATGATTGAGCATCGCTTTGAGCGCAACGATGCCGTCATCGCATTGGGCGGCGGCGTCGTCGGTGACCTGGCGGGTTTCGTAGCGGCGACTTACATGCGCGGCGTGCCTTACGTGCAAATCCCTACGACGTTGCTCGCGCAAATTGACAGTTCGGTCGGAGGCAAAACAGCGGTCAATCATCCGTTGGGCAAAAACCTGATTGGCGCATTTCATCAACCGCGCGCCGTCGTAATTGATCCGAAAGTTTTGACGACGCTTGCGGCGCGTGAGTTTCGCGCAGGAATGTATGAAGCGGTGAAATACGGCGTGATTCGTGATGCGGCGCTGGCTGAGTTCATCACGCAAAACCTGTCGCAATTGAACGAGCTTGATTCAGCCGCGTTGATTCATCTCATCGCGCGTTGCTGCGAAATCAAAGCCGAAGTCGTCACCGCTGACGAACGCGAGGGCGGCGTGCGGCGCATCCTGAATTTCGGCCACACCGTCGGCCACGCACTCGAAGCCGTCACGCAGTATCGCCGCTTCAAACACGGCGAAGCGGTTGGTTACGGCATGCAATGCGCCGCCGCGATTGCTGAAAAAGCCGGTGTGCTGTCGGCGACGGATGCGACTGTCATTCACCGACAAATCGCGGCGCTCGGTAAGCTGCCGCGTTTGAACGATCTCGCCGTCAACGACATTCTCAAAGCGATGCAACACGACAAGAAAGCCGCGCAGGGCAAGCTGCCTTTCATCTTGCCCACATGCGTAGGCGAGGTTACGATTCGTGACGATATTGCTCCGACCATTATTCGCAACGCTGTCAGGGCGTTGCTCGCTGCCCACTGACACTCCCCCGCAAAGAGGTTCAGTTTTATGGCAACTGATATTTCGACAAAAAGCGGCAAGCGCCGCTTTGAATTCAAAGGCGTGATTTTTTTCTTCGTGCTGGTGATTGGCTTGTATTTGCTCGCGCAAGCGACGCCGATTTACCTGCATCGTCGTGCGATGGAAGACGCCGCGCGCGCCATCGTGCAACGCGCCGCGCGTCAACAACTCGATCTCAACGACGTGAAAGCGCAACTGCACGAAACCGCGCGTCAGTCGAGTTTGCCGACTGACACGCGCATTACGTTGAATCGTGAGGGCCGCAAAGTTACGGCGCAAATTGCTTATGACAATGCGATTAGCTTGCCGGGCAAGAGTTGGAATTGGCCGGTGCGGTTACAGATTGAAGACTTAGGGTATTGAGCGGCTCGGCTCTTGCCATCAACAACCCGCTTGATTAGTATGCGTCGCGTTCTAACGAACCCCCACACACAATTCGCAGTAACTCTCTTAACGAAGGCTGCTTTGCCTTCATACTTCAACTTCAACAAGGACAGAGGAGGATTCTCTCAATGGCAAGTTTCGACGAACTGAAAGCTAAATATAACTCGGTGATTGATAAAGGGCACGACATTGGTCTGACGGTGCAAAACCTGCACTCGGAAGGCGACAAGTTGCTGATTCGCGGCGTCGTTTGTTCTGAATACGCGAAGAACGAAATCTGGGACGCGGTGAAAGCCGTTGACGCCAGCCTGAGCGACGTAACCATCGACGTGAACGTGCAGTCGGGTTTGAAATACACCGTCAAATCGGGCGATACGTTGGGCAAAATTGCCAAGCGTTTTCTGGGTGATGCCAGCGCCTATCCTTCGATTGCGAAAGCCAGCGGCATTGATAACCCCGACCGCATTGACGTCGGTCAGGAAATCACGCTGTCCTAACTTTTAGGTACAAGCAAAAACAAAAGAGCGGCGGTTATGCACAATGCGTAACCGCCGCTCTTTTTCGTTGCAGAGGGAATTAGACAGGATTCACAAGATTTTCAGGATTCACCAAAGGATGAAGCAGTCTTACCTTTTTTTATCCTGTGAATTCTGAAAATCTTGTGAATCCTGTCTAATTCCTTGCTTTGATTTTAACGACCAGTTGAACCGAAGCCGCCCGCGCCGCGCTCGCTATCTTCGAGCGAATCAGCCCACGCGAAATCACACAGCGCGATGCGTTCGATGATGAGTTGGGCGATGCGTTCGTCAGCGGCGGCGGTGAAAGGTGCGCTGCCGAGGTTGATGAGCAGCACGAGAATCTCGCCGCGATAGTCGCTGTCAATCACGCCCGCCAGCGTATCAATCCCGTGTTTCGCCGCCCAGCCTGAACGCGGCGCGATGCGTCCATAAAAGCCGCGCGGAATTGCAATGGATAAGCCCGTAGCAATCGCGCGGCGTTCGCCCGGTTCGAGCGTAAACGTTTGGAGGCAATGCAGGTCGGCTCCGGCGGCGTCAGTCGTAGCGCGTCGCGGCAGCTTCGCCTTTGGGTGCAGCGGTTTTAGTTCGATGGTGAATACATCAGTTAATTGATTGGTCATAGTTCTGTTTCGTGGTCAGAGATGCGAATCGGCAGCTTGATCGTGAAGGTCGAGCCTTTGCCGATTTCACTGGTGACGGCGGCTTCGCCTCCGTGGGCGAGCGCGAGATGTTTGACGATGGCGAGGCCGAGTCCGGTGCCGCCGACGGCGCGCGAACGAGCTTTGTCTACGCGATAAAATCGCTCAAAGACGCGCGGCAAATCTTCTGACGGAATGCCCGTGCCCGTGTCGCTTACGGTCAGCCAATGGTAATGGCCTTGCGGGCCGGGCGTACAACTGACGGTGACGCTGCCGTCGGGTTGGTTGAACTTGATCGCGTTGTCTATCAAGTTGATGAGTATCTGTTCGAGACGGCGACGATCGGCTGTGACGACGGTGGTTTCAGCGATTTCGTTAAGCAATGCGACTTGTTGCTGTTCAGCGCGCGGCGTCAGGTGCGCAAAGGTTTCGGCGACAATGCGGCGCAAGGGCAAAGGTTCGAGTTGCAACCGGACGTTGCCTGATTCGATAGACGACAACTCAGCGATGTCGTTGACCAGATCGCTCATGCGGGCGGCGTTGCGTTGAATCGTATGCAAAAACTTGAGCGCGTTTTCTTCGTCATTGAGACCACCGTCGAGCAGCGTTTCTGAGTAAGCTGTGATGGCGGCGAGTGGCGTACGCAATTCGTGCGAGACGTTTGAGAGAAATTCCTGCCGCACTTGTTCAAGGCGTTCGAGTTTTGAAATATCAATTAGCGCGCAGACTACGCCGTCAATCTGGTTTTCGTGTAGGTAAAGCGGCGCGGCGTGCAAGCGCAGCACGCGGCGATTTTGGGTGACGGCTTCGCGGTATTCGAGCCGGGCTTCGGCGTGTTCGCCTTTCTCTAAAACTTGCGTGAAGGCGCGATGCATTTCGCGGTCACGGCTCACGTCGGTCAGGCGCGCGAGCGGACGTTCGCCGAGGTTGAGCAACTGCCGCGCGGCGTCGTTGACCAACAGAATTTGCGACTCGCGGTCGGTGATGACCAGCCCTTCGGCAACTGATTCGACAATCGAGCGCAACAGGTTTTCGCTGCGTTCGGCTTGCGCCAGCGTTTCGCGCAAACGTTCGTTGCCGCGCTCGCGCTCTTTCAATAAGTCGGATTGATAAAAAACGGCGTAACGCGCGGCGATCAAGGTCAGCAAGCCTACGACGCAGGTCGAGATGACGTGCGACGTATTCGATTCCATCGTCGGAAACAACAGCGTCTTGGCGATTTCATAGGTGCCAAAAATCGCAATGACGACGAGCGTGACCAGAAAAATTTGATGGCGTTCTGCTGACATAATTCGAGGTTCGCCTCAGATCAAAAAATGGACAGGATGAACAGGATTGGCAGGATTCACAGGATGAACCAATAGGCATAGGCATCATATGGTTGCTCTTATCCTGCACATCCTGCCAATCCCGTAAATCCTTTCCAATTCTTTCTTACGTCGGTTCTGTGCAACCGCGAAAACGGTAGCCGATACCGATGACGGTTTCGATGCCGTTACCACAGTTGCCCAGTTTCTTGCGCAAGCCGCTGATGTGTACGTCGAGCGTGCGGGCTTCGCCGTAATATTCAAGGCCCCATACTTGATCGAGCAATTGTTCGCGCGGCACGACGCGGCCTTTATTGCGCGTGAGAATGGCGAGCAGGGAAAACTCTTTGCGCGTGAGTTTGACGGATTGCCCCTGACAGATCGCGGTGAAATTGCCGTAATCCACTTGCAGCCATTCGTCGCGGTAATCGGCAGGCGTTTGCGTTTCGTAGCCCGCACGCCGCAGTGCCGCTTTCACGCGCGCGACCAGTTCGCGCACGCTGAACGGTTTGGTCATGTAATCGTCCGCCCCCAATTCCAGCCCGCGCACTTTGTCGCGTTCTTCGGTGCGCGCCGTCAGCATAATGATCGGCGTCTTGCGCGTACGTTCTTCGGTGCGCAAACGGCGGCACAACTCAAAGCCATTCATGCCCGGCAAATTCAAATCGAGAATGATAAGGTTCGGCGTCGCTTCGTTACCCGCCGCCGGCGGATGAATGCCCGCCTCGCGCAACGCCGCCTCGCCGCTTTCAGCTAAGCGGGCCGTATATGCCCCTTCGCGTTCGAGGTTGTAACGAATGCTCTCACCAATGTCTGGATCGTCTTCGATCACGAGGATGTAAGGCTTCATAAAAAGTTAAAAGTTAATAGTGAAAAGTTAAGAGTGGAAATGAGTCGTCTCGGTTCAGCGGCCTTCACTTTTCACTGTTCACTTTTCACTCTTGAGTTGGCTGTGTTTGATGACGAGCGCTTCTTTCATATAGACGACCAGTTCGCACACGTCTTTGACGTAATCGCCGATGCGTTCGAGATGTTTGGCGGCGAGTACGAGACGCGCGGCGCGTCCGGCGGCGGCACTGTCGCGCGTCATGGTTTCGAGCAGGTCATGAAAGATCACGTCGTAAAGCCGATCAATTTCGTCGTCGCGTTCGATGACTTCGCGCGCCGCGTCGGCATCGGCTTGGGCGAAAGCGTCTAACGCCAGCCGCAACATTTCGCACGCCAGCCAGCTCATTTTCGGCAAGTCGAAATAGGGTTTAAGTTGCGGCTCGTTATTCAAGTCGAGCGCCAGCCGCGCCAGGTTGCAGGCGTGATCAGCGATGCGTTCGAGAATCGGCGAAATCTTGATCGCGGTCACGATCACACGCAAATCAGCCGCATGGGTCGCCGACGTAGCCAACAGGTTGACGCACATCTGATCGGCTTTGAGTTCGAGCGCGTCAATGCTGTCGTCGTCAGACAAAACTCGTTGCGCGAGTTCTGAATCGCGTTCGATCAACGAGCGCGTCGCCTGATCTATGGCGCGTTCGACTTCGCCGCCCATCAGCAGCATATGATCGCGCAGGTTTTGTAAGTCGGCTGTGAGCATTCATTACTCCCGCTTGAGCGTTACGGAATCAAACACCTTGCCATCCAGTCCAATCGCTTCAAGTTTGAGTTCTTTATCGCTGGCTTGCGCGGTCATGAACGATTGTTGCTGATCGTTGCCATAAGCCGTCAGCTTGCTGGTCTTATCGAGGTTGTTGCGCATGAGCTTGCCGCTGCAACCTTCGGTGATGTATTGCACGCCGTCCTGCGGCTTGATGCGTTCGTAAACGTGTACGTGGCCGGCCAGCACCAGATTGACTTTGTGCTTGACGAAAAGCGGATGCAGTTGTTCGCGCATTTTCACATAGGGCGGATGCATGCGGCCCGAAGAGAAAAGCGAGTGATGCATGTAAGCGACTTTCCATTTGGCCTTTGACGCAGCGAGCGCGCTTTCCAGCCATTTGAGTTGTTCGTCGGGGATCACATTCTCGTTGTTGGTATCAATCACGAAAAACTCGATGAGATTCTCGTCGCCGGGTAAGCCTTTCACGTAGTTGTAGTAGCGCTTACCACCCATGTTGAAATTGGCGTACTTGCCATGCGCTTCGGCAGACGCGGCATCGTGGTTGCCCAGCGCGGCGTAAAACTTGACGTTGGCCGCCAGCAAGTCTTTGTAAGGTTCCTCAAAGCGCGGCTTGAAATACTTCGGCTGGCCGCCGCTATAAATGTTGTCACCCAGCATCAGCACGAAATGGAACGGCACGCGCTGGCGCGCTTCGTTCATACGTTTGCCGATGGCGTATTGCTCTTTGCTGCCATCGCCGCTGTCGCCGATAACGGCGAAATTCAACGTTGGGGCAGCGTCTTGTGCGGAGACAGAAAAGGCACAAGCGAAAAGAGCGAACAAGGAGAGTGCGAGTTTTTGATGGGACTGAAACATAACTTTGTGGGGAAAACTCCGGTTAAAAAGTACAACAACCTTTCCAGGTTGTTGTGGTTTCTACGATTGACCGCCTGATAGACACCACAGCAACCTGGAAAGGTTGCTGTACCTTAAATGACATCGCCCCAATCAAGCTCAAAGATGACGGAAAAATGCCGAATCGCTTCGGCGTTGTCGGTAATCAAGCCGACTTCGCGGCGTTGGTCGAGTTCGATGGTGCGCAGGCTTTGGCTGCCGAAAAATACGTG
>JAYSVR010000376.1:0-15353 GCA_043718445.1 Acidobacteriota bacterium
CAATTGCGTACCGTTGCGGCGGTCTTCATCAAACAATGAGCCGCGCGCGAACGCATAGCCGTTACTTCCCAGCGCGTACTGCAAGCGCACGCCCAAGTTGCGATGCTTTGACGCAGCGGGTTCATCCGCCGTGCCGCGCCGTTCGGGCGCAGGCAGAAAGTAACCATCCGTCGCAAGGGCTTGTCCGCTGACCGAAGCCGAAAACTTGCCGAAGGCTTCGCTCGCAAAAAACGAAACGTCGCGCGTATTGCGTTCGCCGAAACTGGCTTCGGCGTTGACGTGTCGCGTGTCAGGCCGCCGCGTCAAGACGTTAATCACGCCGCTCAACGCATCGGAGCCGTAAAGATCAGACGCGCCGCCGCGTACTAACTCGATTTGTTCGATGGCCGTGCGCGCGATGCGATCCCAATAGACCCAGCCGCCGAAGGCATCGTTGAGCGGTACGCCGTCTTGCAACACCAAAGTACGACTCGCGCCGCTCGCGCCCGCGCCGCGCAAGCTCACGCCCTGCGTCGTAGGGTTCGCCACCAGACTGCTCGAACGGCGAAAAATGCTGAAGCCCGGCACTTGGCGCAACAAATCGTCTACGGTTTGGGCGGCAGCAGCTTGCAGGTCTTGAGCAGTGAGCAAGCTAACGTTGGCGGGCGCTTCTTCTAACCGAAGCGAAGTTCGCGCAGGCGTGACGGTCAACGTCTCGGTGAGGATGGCGGGTTCAAGGCGAATGGTTAGCTCTGACGTTGAAGCGGGCTGGGCGCGATGCGGCGCAAAGCCCGCCGCCGTTACTTCAATGCTCAACGGTTCAGCAGCAGAGAGGTTATTGATGATGAAGCGGCCTTCGTCATCGCTGACGGTTTCGCGCGTGGACGTTGCGCCTTGCGTGACCTTTACTCGCGCGCCACGTATCGAACGATCCAGCGCATCGGTTACGCGACCCGACAGCGCGGCGGTTTGCGCCCACGTTGCGGTGATGCTCAACGAAAGAAAAAAACAGGTAAGTAAAAAACGCATTAGTATTCAAAATCTACTGAAGCCACTTGCGCGCAAATGCCTTTGCCATGTTCGATGACGGGCAGGTGATGTTCGTGCTTGGCGTAAACGTCGAGCGCCGCCAGATCGTCGAAATCCATAATGAGGGCTACGTCAAAAGCGCGCGCTGAATGGATTACGTCAAAGCCGGCTTGATAGCTTTTGATGACATCAATCTTGCCGGGCAAGCCGTCGAGCTGCGCCTTGAAGCCTTGTTTATCGGCTTCGGTGGTTTCGGGTTTGAATTTGAAAAAGACGAGATGTTTGATCATTAGGTTTTTCCTTTGAGTAGAGGTATCGCAACCTGTCAGGTTGCGGAGCCTTTGCGTTTCAAGCAATGGGTTTAATGCGGGAGATTCCGCAACCTAACAGGTCGCGGTACTTTCTATCGCCACATCCACGACCTTTAGCTGACAAGTCTCGCGGCCATTCCATGCATTGATTTCAGGACGACAGAGCAAGCTCAACAGCGGAGCCTTCACAATTGTTTTGTAATGCTCGGCGGAACTCCACCATAACGCGGGCAGCGTAGTGCGTCCGTCTGACACTGAAATTTTCAGGTGCTTTTCTTTCAGCACGTTGACGCCTTTGTTTTGCACGCCGCGCAGCAAAAACAGCGGCGCGGGGTTGCCGATGCCGTGCGGTTCGAGGCGATGCAGCGAGCGTATGAGTTCGAGCGTGATGTCGCTGAGTGCGACTTCGGCATCCGCCGTGAAGGTGCGCGTCAGATCGCGTCCGCCCATCTCTTCAGCGGCGAAACGATTCAATCGGGCTTTGAGTTCGTCTAGCTTGACGGCCTGAATCGTGAAGCCGGCGGCCATCGGGTGTCCGCCGTATTTGACGAAAAGGTCTGACGCGGTGTCCATCGCTTCGACCAGATGAAAGCCGTGAATCGAACGCGCGCTGCCGTGCGCCATGCCTTCTTCGTTAATGGCGGCGATGAAGGTCGGGCGTCCGGTTTTCTCTACGATTTTTGAACAGGCGATGCCGACGATGCCGCGATGATAGCCCTCGGCTTCAGTGCCTGAAAAAACGAGGACGCGATCTTCCAAACGTCCGTCGAGATATTCGACGTAAGCGGTCAATCGTTCGACGAGGCCGGCTTGAATCTGCTGGCGTTCGTGATTGAGCGAGTCGAGCTTGTGCGCGAGTTGCGTAGCCTCTTCTTCGGTCTTGGCGTCGAAAAGTTGAATGACCGTATTGGCGTGCGCGATGCGTCCGGCGGCGTTGATGCGCGGGCCGAGCTTGAAGCCTATGTCGTAGGTCGAAACGGGCTGTCCGTCCTGATTGACCTGCGCGACTTTGAGCAGCGCGCGCAGCCCGTGATTCGGCGTAGGTTCACCTAGCGCGCGCAAGCCGTAAGAAACAATCGCGCGGTTCTCGCTGGTCGAGAGATTGACCATATCCGCGACGGTTCCAATCGCCGAAAGTTTGGCGAGCGAAGCCAAGATCGCCAAGCGTTTGGGATGTTCGTCAAGCAGTGCGTCGGCGAGTTTGAGCGATACGCCACAGGCCGCGAGGTCTTTGTTTGGATAGCCTTCGCCCGAAGAACCTTTGGGGCACAGCACGGCGAAAGCATCGGCGGGTACGTCTTCGCCGTCGGGCAAGTGATGGTCACAGATGATGAGGTCAATGCCGCGCTCTTTGGCGAGGCGGGCTTCGGCATGCGACTTGATGCCGATGTCGGCGGTCAGAATGATGCGGCAACCGGTCTCGGCGGCACGCTCGACGATGGCGGGCGACAGTCCGTAACCCTCGCTGAAACGATCAGGGATATAACAATCAACCAAATCGGCTCCGCCCAACAGCCGCAAAGTTTGCGAAAGGATGACGCTTGAGGTCGTACCGTCTACGTCAAAGTCTGTGACGACCATGATGCGTTCGCGGTTGGCGAGTGCGGCGCGCAACCGCGTCACGGCGCGCGTCATATCGCGCAACATCGTCGGCGGATGCAGATTGGCGGGGAACTCAGGGTTGAGAAATTTGGCGATTTCGATGGCATCGGTGAGTCCGCGTTGCATCAGGCAGCGCAACACGAGCGGCGGTTCTGATGTGGCAGCTTGCAACGCAGCCAGCCTGGGTTCGTCGAACGCAGCGACTTCCCAAACCGCCCCCGTCAGCCCGCGTGAAATTTTGATTGGAGCCGGATTCATACTTAAATTGATGGATTGAACTGAATGCCGACGCAGTATGCCAACGCCTTTTCTAAAGCGCAAGATGGCTTGATGGAGGCGATAGATGTGTGGAAAAGCTGTGGAAAACCCTGTGAGGAAAACTGATTTTCTGTGGGTAAGCGGTGGAAAATGGCTTCACGCCCTTTTCAAATACTGAAGCGGCAAACTTTTTTAGAACCTTTGGGAACTTTCGCTAGAAGCAGGCGTTTGCCGCGCTGTGTGTAGTTTGTGTGAGGTGGTCAACCCCGCAAGAGCGTGATTGATCACCTCGATTTTTTTGCCCAGAACTATCTCACGATTGGGGTCAGTGATTCGCAAGCGACCACGTAAAACATTCCCCAACTATTCTCAGGTTTCACCCTCGCCGCTATAGGGCATCCCAGACAGATCATGCTATAGTCCGGCTTCTTACATAGACGCAGCCGACAGAAGCTCGCGCAGCAGTTATCCCCGTCAAAAAATTTACCGGCTAACTAGGCTAACTAACTGAAGAAGTCTTTATGAAACCATTAGTGAACTTGGCGCGTGAACCCTTTCGCAACCGACGCCTTTTCTGGCTGTCAGTGCTGGCGATTTGCGGAGCGGCTACTTGGTTTGGCATGCAGGCCAGGAGCGAGAGGCTTTCGCTTGATCGCCAACTGGCGACCGAAGCAGAAAGTTTGCGCCGGGCAGAAAAAGAATTAGGACTGGTAAAAGCCAATCCCAAAGATCCGCTCACCGGCAAAGAAGCGTCTGCCAAACAGATCGCGATTACGCCCGAAGAAAATAAAGAATTGATCGCGGCCAGCGACCTGATCGAACGCCGCGCTTTTTCGTGGTCGCAGTTGTTGAATGACATTGAGCGCCAGATTCCGCGCAACGTCCGCGTCTTGCGCATTGCCGTCAATAAGGTGAACGCCAAAATCTCGGCGCGTACGGCAAACGGCGTGACGGTGGCTGACGATAATTCGGTGGCGCTGACGATGGAAGTCATCGGCAAATCGAAAACCGACGTGACGCTGATGATTACCGATTTTGAACGCACGGGCATTTTCACGATGACGCCGCGCGAGATCAAAATTCTGGAAGGCGTCGAAGACGTTTCGTTTACGCTGGATGTCGAATACCGACCACCGATGGTGGATGGCTTCCGTCCCAGCAAGAACCTTACCTTAGCGGAGAAACGCCAATGAAAAAGTTAAGTGCTTTATGGCAATCTTTGCGCGGAGTGAAAATCAGCGGACTCGAAGCGGTCTTTCTGGTCGCGGCGCTGAGTTATGCGGGCTATGTCGCCTATTACTATTTTAACGAAGTGAAACCGCTCAATGCTCAGATCGCCGAGTTGAAAACGCGTAAATCAACTTTGTATGCGACGCAAAAAGCTGAACGCGACCGCATCGAGAAACTCGGCAAGCAACGACTGCACGCCGAACAGATCAAAAACAGCTTGTATACGTTTGAGGGATACCTGAGAAAATCAACCACCGGCAAAGCTGCGTTGATTGACGAACTCGAAGCACTGGCGAAAAAGAATAAAATTTTGACAGGCGACATGGGTTTCAAAGCCGTCGAAGCGCAACCGCTGGTTGACGAAAACGGACAGTTGCTCAAAGAAGCCATGCGCGCCGATAAGATCGAAGTTTATCCGGCGCTCGGACTCGATACGTCAGTGATCGGTGATTATCCGAACCTGCGGCGCTTTCTGGCTGATGTCGAAAAGAGCCGTCAGTTCATAGTGATCAACGCCATCGCCTTTCAAGGCGAAGCCGACAAGGCGCGCGCCGTCGGCAAAGGACGCCAATTGCAATTAAGCCCCGATGCCGTCCCTGTCACGTTAAAGGTTGAAATGGAGAGCTTCTTCAAGAAAGAGCAGTAACAGCATTATGGCAGCACCAGAAAAGAAACTCGCCGCCGAGGAGGCGCAGAAAGAAAAGCAGAAGAAAGTTTTAGCAGGCGTTTTGATCGCGTTGCTGGGCATCGTGTTTTACTTCCAGGACCCGCTCGGGTTATTCAGCAAAGAGGAAGCGAACACCGCCGGGCCAGTCAAACCGTTGGCCTCGCCTTCGTCTAAGGTTTCGCCGACGCCGCGCATTGGCGGGGCCAAGGGTGAAGACCCAAATCGTATTATTGATCGCGCGCTTCGTGTCGAGTTGATCAACGCGAAGTTCACGCCGCTGGATGGCATTGCGCGCAACATCTTTGTTTATCCGACACCTACGCCAATACCTACGCCGAAACCATTACCGCCGCAACCGCCAGTACCGCCGCCACCCACACCTGAAATCGTAGTCGTTGGCATTCAACCCACGGGTGTAATCGGTCGCACGGGAGATTTTGACATGACGGTCACCGCGTTGAATTTCAAAGAAGGCGACCGCGCTTATATCGAAGGCCGCGAAGCCCAAACGACCTTGCTGGACGACTCGCACATCAAGGTAAAAGTTTCCGCCGAAGCGATTCGCAATCCGGGCAACTTAGGCGTACAAGTGCGCAGCGTTGGCGATGCAAAAAGGTTCTCGAATCAACTGACACTTAACGTCGCCGAACCGCCCAAGCCGCCGTTTCGTTACGTGGGCTTGATCGTGAGCCGACAAGGTAAGATCGGCGTGTTGAAACCGGACTCTGACGACGATCCGTTTAACGTCAAAGAAGGGGAGTCATACGGCTCAGGCAAAAAATGGAAGGTCGTCAGCATCAACGCGCAGAAGATGGAAATTTTCGACAACGACATCAAGGTGTCGCATACGGTCAACTTTTCGCCCGACGCCACTACGAGTAATTAACGTCACAGGCGTCACAGGGAGCATTCGCTATGAAACTCGCACAACTGTTTCGGCAAACCCGACCAACGAACAAAGAGCACAGAAAAGAGCACAGAAAAGAGCATGGCTACGCGATGATGGTGGGACTGATGGCGACGCTGACGATTTCGATCATTAGCTTGAATGCCGCAGCGCCGCAAATCGCCTTCGATTCGCAACGCGAGCGCGAAGAGGAACTGCTCTGGCGCGGCGCGCAAGTCGCACAGGCTTTGTTGTCCTATCGTAGTGCGCGGGGCGGACAGTTGCCTACGACGTTGGAAGAGTTGGTGGAAGGCGTAAACACGGGCGTGAAAAAGATACGGTTTTTGCGACCCCATGCGCTCTGCGATCCGTTGTTGCCGTGTACGGCGGGCAAATCGAATTGGCGGCTGGTGCATCCGGGCGACCCGGTCATTTCAGAGATGATGCAAAACCTGCAAGCTTACATGCAAAAGAAGCAGGATAATCCGCAACTGGTTTCAATGATCAACATTTCGATTCAGAACTTGTCGCAGTTTGCCCCGCAGGTAAACTTGGCAGGCGTAGGACTGGGTTCCCAAACCGGCGTTCAGTCACCCAGTTTGTTGAACCCGAATCAGGGCGACCCGAATGCGCCGCAGAATGAATCGGCCTTTGGCAGTAAGCCGGAAAAAGGCCCGATTGTTGGTGTCGTGAGCCGCAGCAAAGACAAGATGATTCGCGCGATGCTCGACATTGAGCAATATGACAAAGGTCTCTTTTTTGCCGGCGGCATGGTGGTCGCTGGCGGGTTTGTTACGCCGTTTTTTGGCAATAATCAACAAGCAGGGCCACCACCGAACACCTGTAAATGCGGTGTTTTTATTGACGGGAAGTGTTGGGGATGCGTACCACAGGTTGATCGTAAGCCGCCGACGCCGCAATAACCAAGCGTCACAATTTGTTTGAGGAATCGTGAAAAAGGGACGGATCACCGTCCCTTTTTCAGTTTTTAAGGTCACGCGGTTTCTTCTCTTGAGGCGCTCTGCCATACTGCGCGCGTTCGATTCACACCATCAATTTAGAGGGAATTTTGCATGAAAGTTCTGGTCACGGGCGGAGCCGGTTACATCGGCAGCGTGGTCGTAGAGCAACTTGTTCAGCACGGCCACGAAGCCTGGGTTTATGACAACCTGAGCCGCGGTCATCGCACCGCCGTCGTTCCGCCAGCCCGATTTGTGTTGGGCGATTTAGCTGAACGCGACAAGCTCGGCCACACGTTGGTCGAATATCAAATCGAAGCCGTCATTCATCTGGCCGCGTCGAGTCTGGTGGGCGAGTCCGTAATTGACCCGCACGCTTATTATCAAAACAACGTCGTGAACGGCCTCGCGTTGCTCGACGCGATGCTAAGCGCAGGCGTTAAGCGGCTCGTGTATTCTTCGACCTGCGCCGTCTATGGCGTACCCGCGACGATTCCGATTACCGAAAGCACACCGACGAATCCGATCAATCCTTATGGCGAAGCCAAGCTCGCCTTTGAGCGCGCTTTGCGTTGGTATGACAACGCCTATGGCTTGCGTTACGCGAGCCTGCGCTATTTCAACGCGGCTGGTGCGACCGAACAATGCGGCGAAGACCACGACCCCGAATCGCACATCATCCCGCTGGTCTTGCGCGTCGCCGCCGGTCAAGCCGATCACGTAAAAATTTTTGGCGAAGACTACCCGACCCCCGACAAGACCTGCATCCGCGATTACGTTCACGTAGTTGATCTGGCCGAAGCTCACATCCTCGCGCTCACGGCGATTGAAAAGGAAAGCTGCATTCTCAACCTGGGTTACGGCAACGGCTATTCCGTCGCCGAAGTCGTAGAAATGGCGCGCCAAGTTACCGGCGTAAACATCCAGACCGAATCGGCTCCGCGTCGCCCCGGCGATCCGCCCGTGCTGATTGCCAGCGCCGATCAAGCAATGCTCAACCTCGGATGGCAACCGCGCCACAGCGAACTCGATAACATCATCGCTACGGCGTGGCGCTGGCATCAGGCGCACCCGAATGGATATGAACGCTAGTGGCTAGTTGGGAGAAGCCACTAGCCACTACCTCAATGAGAATCATCGCAGGACAATACAAAGGCCGTCGGTTGAAAACGTTGGATGGATTGCAGGTGCGGCCTACGTCAGATCGTTTGCGTGAGACGGTGTTTAACATTCTTGCGCCGCGCATCGCTGACGCCCGCGTGTTGGACTTATGCGCAGGCTCTGGCGCGATAGGCATCGAAGCCCTTTCACGCGGAGCCGATTCAGTTGTATTCATCGAGCAGAATCGCCGCACGCATCAGCTTATCAGCGACAACCTCAAACATTGCGGCATCACTGACGGAGTTCGCGTCATTAACCGCGACGCTTTGACTGCGCTGAAGTATTTGAATGAACGCGGCGAGCAGTTTGATTTAATTTATTTCGATCCACCCTATGACGCGGAACTTTATTCGCTCGTGTTGTGGTTGCTGGCGAAAAGTAAGTTACTCGCCGATGACGGCTGGCTGCTGGTCGAACATCGCCGGTCAATGCCTTTGCAGAGCCAAATGTTTTTACAGGAACGCTACGAAACGTTGCAACGCTTTCGTGAACTGCCGCAAGGCGAAACGCAATTGAGTTTTTATAGTTGGAATAAAGAAGAAGGGAATTAACAAACGTGACGCGCCGCGCTATTTATCCAGGTTCATTCGATCCACCCACTGCTGGACACCTTGACGTAATCGAACGCGCCAGTCGCCTGTTCGATGAACTGATCGTCGCCATTATCGTGAACCCGAACAAGCAGCCGTTCTTTTCGGTGGAAGAGCGCACGAGTTTATTGCAAGCCGTGCTGCCTGCTCATTGCGGCAATGTTGCCGTAGATCATTTCACCGGGTTGCTGATGGATTACGCACAACGTAAGCAAGCCAACGCGCTGATTCGCGGATTGCGTTCGAGCGCCGATTACGAATATGAACTGCCGATGATTCTGATGAATCGCCATCTCGCACCCGACATCGAAACGGTATTGTTAGTCGGCGATCCGTCACTCACGCACGTGAGTTCCAGTCTCGTGAAAGAGGTCTTCAAACTAGGCGGTTCGATTGAGGGACTCGTTCCGCCCAACGTACTCACCGCGATGCAAAACAAGTTGTCCTGATTTTTTTAATTGGAGGAAATGTTATGCGAATTTTATTTTTGTCGTTGTTTCTATGCGCCGCTTCGTTGGTTAGCTCGGCGCAAGAAAAGCCTTTCGTGGTTGAGTATTACTATCAAGCCAAGTGGGGTTACACCGAAGAGTTTCTGACGTTGTTCAAAAAGAACCATTTGCCGGTGCTGCAAAAACAAATCGAACTGGGACGACTGACTAACATAAAAATCGAAAAGCCGCGCTATCATGCCACCGAAGACGCGCGCTGGGACTTCCGCGTGACGCTGACTTTCAAGAGCGCAGCGACGGCCTTTGCTCCTTTTGATGAAGCGGCGCTCGCCAAACAGCTTTATCCCGATCAGGCGACGTTTAAGAAAGAAGAACAACGCCGCTTCGAGATTTTGAAGGCGCATTGGGATGTGCCGATTCAGGTGGTGGAGTAACGAGTATCTAGCGAGGTTATTTATGCCGATTCTGAGCTTTAGTTATCAAAGTGATATTTACGACTGGAAGTTAAATGAATTTGAGTTGAGCGACTTCAATCTTTTAGTTGGAGTGTCAGGGGTAGGAAAAACCAACATCTTGCGAACGATAGAATTAATTCGTACTGCTGGCACTCATGAGACAGGAAGCTATTTTGCAAATGGCTCAAAATGGAATATCAAGATAAGGCTCGATAATGATGTTTATGAATGGTCTGCATCAGTTTCGATTAGCGCTCAGGCTGCTTTTACTGGGCCTCGTCAAAATGGAATTACTAATAACCTTAGATCGGATGACCTGCCTTACTTCATTGATGAAATAGTGACCCTAAACGGTGAGGTGATTGTTTCCAGAGATGAAACAGGGGCAATTCATTTTTCGGGAAAAGATTATCCGCGGTTACGCAAGACAGGAAGCGTCATTTCGCTGTTGAGCAATGAGCCGGTAATTGCTCCGATCTTCCACTTTTTCAATCGGATCACGTTTAGCGATGCGATTAACTACTCCTATGACCCGCAAGATTTGATGTCCGAAGTCGAGATTTTCCCAATCCAAAAAGCCGTAGAAGCACTCTCGCATTTCAAAGAGCTAGAGCAATTGCAGCAACTTCGTGGTGTTCCCTTGCTCTTGAAAGGTTATATCTTGCAGCAAAACTTTCCGCTTGAATTTCGGGCGCTCAAAGAAGCCTATCAAGAAATCTTCCTAACAGTGACTGATTTAGCGGTCGGTAAATTTGAAGACATGGCACCGAGTGCGTTGTCTGCTAATTCAAATTTAAGTGGATACTTAGTGCTTGGCATAAGGGAAAAAGGGGTGAAAGAGTGGGTGCTTGGGCATACGATTTCTAAAGGTATGTTAAGGACTTTGCTTCACCTCGCTGAGTTGAAAATGATGCCGTCTGACTCAGTTGTGCTGGTGGATGAATTTGAAGATGGTTTAGGGGTAAATTGCTTAGACGCGGTTACAGAAGTCTTTCGCTCGCATACTGATAAGCAGTTTATCCTTACTAGCCATCACCCATACATCATCAATAGTATTCCAATGAAGCATTGGAAGCTGGTGTCCAGAAAAGGCTCAGAAGTGACAGTGAAAGACGCTAGCACCGTGCGTGGCCTTGATCCGCATTCGTTGTTGAGCGGCTTTGTGCAACTAACGAACTTGGAAGAAGAGTTTACAGAGGCAATTCAATGAACCTTTACTTTATGGTCGAAGGGGAAACGACCGAAAAGAAGGTCTATCGCTCCTGGATTGAAAAAGCCTTTCCTGCCTTAAAAAAAGCCGAACGACTCGAAGATGTTTGGCAGGATACCTATCGTATATTCAGTATCAACGGCAATACCGACCGTGTGGATAACATCAACCGCGCATTGAATGAGGTAGCGACGCACAATGCTATCGCTGCGAATGAGGGGCGTGGCAGCTTCGATGGATTATTTATTTGCCTTGATGCTGAAGATGCGCCGGTCGAGTTGAAAACTCAACAAATTCAGCAACTCACTGCCAGTTGCTCCTCGCCAACACAATGTTACCCCGTAGTTCATAACTGCTGTATTGAAACTTGGTTCCTCGGCAATCGTCCGATGATGAAGCGGCAGAATGTAGAGCGTCAAAAACTCAGAGAATTGAAACAATTTTATGATGTTAGTGAGGGCTGCCCTGAATTCATGGGAAAGCCTTCAACTTATACTCGTACAAAGGCTAGGTTCCACCATGACTATCTGAAAGAGATGCTGGCTGAAAGAGGCCTGAGTTACTCCAAACAAAATCCAGGTAAGGTACAAGAAAAAGAGTACCTTGAAGCTCTCGTTGAACGTTTCGAGTCAGATGGGCATTTGCAGAGCTTTGGTTCTTTGCTGGGGTTGTGGAGATCGCTTGGGGGCCAACTCTGAATGCACCTCCAACGAATCGAAGCCTTCAACTTTCGCAATCTTTCCGACGCCCTTGAATTCGGCCCCGGCCTCAATGTGATTTACGGGCAGAACGCGCAGGGCAAGACGGCGTGGATGGAAGCCGTTTATCTATTAGCCACGACGAAATCCTTTCGCACCAATCACCCCAAAGACGCGATTAAGCACGGCGAGAAAGAAGCCATCCTGCGCGGCACGGTCGCACGCGGCAATCTGACCAAAGACTTGCAGATGCTGATTACCGCTACGACGAAGCAGTCGTTTGTGAACGGAAAGCGCGAAACGGCGGTGCGCTATCTGGGCAATCTGGATGCGGTCGCTTTCACCTCCGATGAGCTTGACGTAGTGCGCGGTGCGCCCGAAGCGCGACGACGGTTTATTGATCGCGGCCTTGTGGCTACTTTGCCTTCCTATTTGGGGACGCTGGCTGAATATAACCGCGTGCTGAAACAGAAAAACGCGCTGTTGCGCGAAGCGGCTGAAGCTGATGATCTGAGCCGCTACATCCCTCTGCTCGAAGCGTGGAACGATCAGTTGGTCGCGTTGGGTACGGAAATTCATCAGGCGCGCGTGGCTTATGTGGCGAAGTTGCAAGTGCATTTGAATCCGCAATTGTTCAAGCACGAACAGATTGCGATTCGGTATAAATCTTCGCTAGCGGGCAAGGGTGATTTGAATGATTACGCGGCGCTGATGCGCGAGCGGATGGCAGTGCGGCTCAAGAACGAAATGAGTCTGGGTTACGCCCTCGTCGGGCCGCATCGGGACGATCTTGAGATCGAATTTGACGGCTATGAAACTGGCAAGTTTGGCAGCTCAGGACAACAGCGCAGCGCCCTGCTAACCCTTGATCTAGCTCAACTTAGCGTGTATTATGCGGCATCTGAAGAATACCCGCTTTTCCTGATAGATGACATTGACGCCGAGTTAGATCAACAGCGCATCGGCTTGCTGTTGGATTACCTTGAAGGCAAGGCGCAGACGTTGGTTTCGACCTCTAAACGCACAATTGCCGAACGCTATCGAGTACGGGCGCGGACGATTCAAATCGTCGCGGGCAAAGCGGTTTCTGAGGACGGTCGAGACGACCGGCAAATTGAAATTCTGGCAAGTTCAGAACCCGAAACGGTTCCCGACCAACAAACCCCTGAGTTAGTAACTCAGCCGGTCACCACGCCCGCACTTGCCGATAACTTAACGAAGGGCGACAAGCTGGATTGGTTACAACCCAAGGACGAAATGGCGGACGATAAATATCGCGCTCCGTTTTAAGCATTAAGCATGTAGAACAAGATGGCATCTTGTTCTACGGCCTCTACGAGAGGTCTATAAAAGCGAAAGAGAAAAAAATAGAAATGGCAGAAGAAAACAAAAAGAATGGTTACGACGCAGATTCAATTTCCGTCCTCGAAGGCCGCGAAGCCGTGCGCCTACGTCCGGCCATGTATATCGGCTCGAACGGCGATTTAGGTTTGCATCATCTGGTTTATGAAATCGTGGATAACTCGGTTGACGAAGCGCTCGCCGGTTATTGCGATACGATTGGCGTCATTATTCATCTGGATAATTCGATCACGGTCGAAGACAACGGACGCGGCATTCCCGTAGACATGCACAAGGGCGAAAATCGCCCCGCCGCCGAAGTCGTGATGACCATCTTGCACGCAGGCGGCAAGTTCGACAGCAACACCTATAAAGTGTCGGGCGGCTTGCACGGCGTCGGCGCTTCGGTCGTGAACTTCCTCTCGGAATGGTTGCGCATGGAAATCAAGCGCGAAGGCGGCGTTTATGAGATGGAATTCAAGCAAGGCATCAAGTCAATTGATTTGGTTAAAACCGGCAAGACGACCAAACGCGGCACGCGCATTACGTTCAAGCCCGACGCTGAAATTTTCACGGAGACGGAATACAGCTATGACCGTTTGTCAGAACGCTTGCGCGAAAAAGCTTTTTTGAACAAAGGCATTCGCATCACGATCACCGACGAACGCGGCGAGGAAGAGAAAAAGCACGAGTTTTATTATGAAGGCGGCATTGCCGAATTCGTCTCGCACTTGAATACCAACAAACATCCGTTGCACGCCAAGCCGATGTATTTCGAGAAAATTTCGACTGGCGAAAACGGCGATGACATGACGGTCGAAGTGGCGATTCAATACAACGACGGTTATGACGAGAAGGTGTTCTCGTTTGCCAACAACATCAACACGGTGGATGGTGGCACGCACTTGTCGGGCTTCCGTTCGGCTGTGTCGAAAGCGATTAGTCGCTACGCGACAAACTCGAACATCCTCAAAGATTTCAAAGGCAGCCTGACCGGTGACGACGTACGCGAAGGTTTGGTCGCCGTGATTTCGGTCAAGATTCCGCAACCGCAGTTCGAAGGCCAGACGAAAGGCAAGCTCAACTCTGACGTGAAAGGCGCGGTGGATTCGTTCCTTTACGAAAAGCTCTCGCAGTATTTTGAAGAGCATCCGTCGGTAGCAAAGACCATTGTTGGCAAAGCCGTCGAAGCCGCCCGCGCGCGCGAAGCCGCTCGCAAGGCGCGCGAGATCGTACGCAAAGGCGCGCTGAGTTCGGGCGGTTTGCCGGGCAAGCTGGCTGATTGCGCCGAAAAAGACCCGACGGTTTGTGAGATTTACATCGTCGAAGGTGACTCCGCCGGCGGGAGTGCCAAGCAGGGACGTGACCGCAGAAATCAGGCGATCTTGCCGCTCAAGGGCAAAATTCTGAACGTCGAAAAATCGCGCTTCGACCGCATGCTCGGCCACAGTGAAATCAAGGCGATGATTACGGCGCTGGGTACCGGCATTGGCAAAGACGATTTCAATATCAACAATCTGCGTTATCACAAAATTATTTTAATGACAGACGCTGACGTAGACGGTTCTCACATACGCACTCTATTGTTGACGTTTTTCTATCGGCAGATGCCGCAATTGCTCGAACACAAAGTCGAGACCACGGATGAGAACGGCGTCGTGACGACAGAAATGCGCGGTTACGTTTACATCGCGCAGCCGCCGCTTTACAAAATCAAGAAGGGCAAGACTGAGCGTTACATCAAAGACGACCGCGAGATGAATCGCTTCCTGATGAAAAAGGCGACCGAAGACGTTTCGGTTACGATCAAAGCCACGGGCGAAAAAATCGAAGGCCGAGAACTCACGACCTTGCTCGAAAAGCTGACTGAGTTCAATAACTTCACGCACAAGCTCGAGCGCCGTCTCGGCGAACGCAAGATTCTAGACATCCTGCTTGAGACGATGGCGGGCAAAAACGGCTTGCTGCAAACCGCCGGACGCAAGTTGCACGGCATCTTTGCCAGCGCCGAACTGCTCGGCCAACTCGAAATCGCACTCGCTGATGCGGGCTACAACACCGAGTTGCTCTCAGACGAAGAACACGGCACTTCGAGCGTCGCAGTCAAACTGGCTAATTCCAGTACGACGATCACCATCAATCGGGACATGGCGACACTGGTCGAGTTCCAACGTTCGGTCGAACTTTATAAATCGGTGCCGCAAATGCAGCAGCCGCCTTTCATCATCACCGAAGGCACGACTGAAACCGAGGTGGCTTCGCGCGACGACATGTTCAATCACATCATCGGCGCGGCGAAAAAGGATTTGCACATACAGCGTTACAAAGGGCTGGGCGAAATGAATCCCGAACAGCTTTGGGAAACGACGATGGATCCCGAAAAGCGTACGCTGTTGCAGGTGCGCATTGACGACGCGGTTGAGACCGACCAAATCTTCACCATCCTGATGGGCGATCAGGTCGAACCGCGCCGCAAGTTCATCGAAACGAATGCGCTCGATGTGAAAAACCTCGACATCTAAACGACG
>JAYSVR010000377.1:0-15331 GCA_043718445.1 Acidobacteriota bacterium
CGCAAGCGTTCGCTTTCAGCTTCAGGCAACGACATCACCATGCGATCAAGTCCGAAAGCGAAGCCGAAACCTTTGGTCGGAGGCCCGCCGATCATTTCAGACAAGCCGTCATAACGTCCGCCACCGACTAACGTATTTTGCGCGCCGAGTCCTGACTCGCCGACGATCTCAAAAGCCGTCCGCGTGTAGTAATCCAACCCGCGCACCATCCGTTCATTCACCGTGTAAGCAATGCCGCGCGCGTCGAGATGCGCTTTGAATTGATCGAAGTGCGCGCGCGAGGCCGCGTCCAGACTTTGCGTAATTGTCGGCAGTCCGGCAATCACGGCCTGACATTGCGGCACTTTGCAATCGAACACGCGCAGCGCATTCGCCTCGTAACGATGATGGCAATCGCCGCACATCTCAGCCAAGCGCGGCGCGATTTGCGCGCGCAAGGTTTCGAGATAAGCGCCGCGCAAGGTCGCATCGCCGACCGAGTTAATCAGCAAGGTCGCATCGTTAATGCCCAACTCTTTCAACATCCAGTCGAGCATTTCGATGACTTCGGCTTCGATGGCGGGGTCGTCGCTTGCGCCCATGACTTCGGCACCGATTTGATAAAACTGGCGATAGCGTCCGGCCTGCTGGCGTTCGCGGCGAAACATCGGGCCGATGTAATAGAGCTTCACGTTCTCGCCCGCCGTCTTGTCGGCATAGAGCTTGTGCTGAATATAAGACCGCACGACCGACGCTGTATTCTCAGGCCGCAAACAGATTTGATCGCCGTTGCGGTCGGTGAAAGCGTACATCTCTTTGTGAACGATGTCGGTCGCTTCGCCTACGCCACGCGAAAAGAGCTCGGTCTGTTCGATGATCGGCGTGCGAATCTCTTTGAAGCCGTAACGGCGAAACGCTTCGCGCGCAACGGCTTCGACGCGCTGCCACAGCGGCATTACGTCAGGCAGTAAATCACGAGTTCCTTTAACGGTTTGAATCATCTTGGTTGGTTGTCGGTAATCGGTTGCGAACCCAGCGCAGACGACATTGGTACACGGATCAAACGGATTCACGACGGATTAACACTGATCTATCCGTTCTTATCCGTCTGTGATCCGTCCAATCCGTGTACTACGGTTTTGGGGTTCGATCTAACTTAGCTGTCGAATCAAGTTGCGGATTGTAGCATGCGGTCAGAGCTTGCCAAGTTTTCAATTTCACGCAAGCGGGTAAACTTTACACGCTACAAATTCACGAGCTTGTGTTAGGCTCCGCCCCGTCGTTTTGGCAATCACCCTATGAACAGGTTGGCGTTTCTCACACTCTCCCGCGCGAATCTGATTTCATCTGCCATCACGGTTCGAGCTAATTAATTCCTGACCCCAAATACTAATGCCTCGTTCGTGTCCGCCTTCTTTTGCGAGGGCTGGCTCGAAGTGTATCGCTCGAACCTTACTGCATTCCTTTCACTGGAATCGGTTCTTTCATCGAACCTCCAAATCCATTCACGGAAACCGCCGCTGAAATCCTCGCGGTCGGCTGGGCGAAGCCTTGTCTAAACGTGGCAGCGCGCAGTTTCACGCAACCTACTAAGGAGAAATATGAAACGACTTTATTTAGACCGGCTGCGCCAATTCACGGTGTGGCTGTGTATGGCGCTTTGCTTGGGACAACTCGCGCCCGTTATGACGTTGGCGCAATCCACCACGCCACCGCCTGCCGAGGCAGATGTCGTGCGTTTTTTAGAACAGGCCACTTGGGGGCCGAACGATGCGAACGTCGCGCGCGTGCAAAGCATCGGCTTTGAAGCGTGGCTGCAAGAGCAGTTCAACGCGCCAATCACGGGCTATCCCAACTTGCCCGTACCGCCTGCCAATCATTGCGAAGCCTGTCCTGAAGGCAGCCCGCCGACGTGCGAGCGCGACCTTTACACGATGTATCCGTTGCAAGTGCGTTTCTTTCAGAACGCGCTGCGGGGACAAGACCAAGTGCGTCAGCGTACCGCTTTTACGTTGCACAAAATTCTGGTCGTCTCGTCGAACACGATTTCGCAACCGAGTGCGATGTCGCGTTATCTGAACATTCTGTTTAACAACGCTTTCGGCAATTACCGCGACGTGTTGCAACAGATCACGTTGAATCCTGCGATGGGCGACTATCTGGACATGGTCAACAACGCCAAGCCGAACCTGCGCACGGGCGTCGAGCCGAACGAAAATTACGCCCGCGAAGTGTTGCAACTTTTCTCTATCGGCAAGGCGATGCTCAATCCCGACGGCACGGTGCGACGGGACGCGACGGGCAATGCGATTCCGACTTATACGCAGGAACAAATCGAAGGCTTCGCACACACGTTCACCGGTTGGACTTATGCGCCGCTGCCAGGCGTAGCGTCGAAGTGGAAGAACCCGCGCAATTACGTCGCGCCGATGATTCTCTATCGCAACGCGCAAGGCGTTGACGAACAGCACGCCAAAGAGGCCAAGCAACTTTTGCAATATCCCGGCTCGCGCTTCCCTACGTTGCTGTCGAATCAAGACGGCGAGATGGATTTGCAACAGGCGCTCGACAACATTTTCTATCACCCCAACGTCGGCCCTTTCATTTCGTTGCGGCTGATTCGTTCGTTGGTGACGAGCAATCCCACACCCGCTTATGTTCAGCGCGTAGCGGCCAAGTTCGACAACAACGGCGCGGGCGTACGCGGCGATTTGAAAGCCGTCGTGCGCGCGATCTTGCTGGATGCCGAAGCACGCGGAGTGAATCCAACGGCGGCGAATTACGGCAAGCTGCGCGAACCGCTGCTGTTCGCTACGAATGTGTTGCGTGCTTTCAACGCGACGAGCGACGGCGCGATGACAAGTTCGGTGCGTGGCTTGGGACAAAACCTGTTCTCGCCGAATTCGGTGTTCAGTTATTTCCCGGCGGAATACGTCGTGCCCGGCACGGGCGGAACCGTTGGGCCTGAGTTCGCCATTCACTCGACTTCGACTTCGGTGGGGCGCGTCAACTTCGTCAACAAGGCTGTGTTCGGACGCTTCGGCGAGGCTGCGCCAAACGGTACGCAGTTGAATCTCGATGCGTGCATTGCGTTGGCAGCGAATCCCAACGCGCTGCTCGACAAGCTGAACAAGTTGCTGTTGCACGGGACGATGTCTGCCGCGATGCGCGCTGAAATCCTAACTGCAATTAATGCTGTCAACGCCACCGATCTGAAACGGCGCGCGCAAACGGCAATCTATCTGGTCGCGGCTTCGTCGCAATACCAGGTGCAAAGATAAATGGAAAGCGTAGGGTAGGTTCTTAACCTGCCCTACGCGAATAAACTACAGGTCAGATTGAACTCAAGCGTGTAGGGCAGGTTAAGAACCTACCCTACGCCTTTCCTAAGAGAGGGCATCAAAATGAATAACTCACGCAGAAATTTCTTACGCACTACGGGCTGCGGCCTGAGCGCGGCGGCGGCGCTGTCGAGCTTCGCCAAACTTGAAACCATCGCCAACGCGGCGATGCAAGAGAAAGCGACTGATTACAAGGCGCTGGTTTGCATCTTCCTGTTCGGCGGCAACGACGCGAATAACATGGTCATTCCGTTTACGAACTACGCGGCTTACAACGCGGTGCGCAGTCCGGCGTCGGGCATCAACATTCCGCAAGCGAACTTGCGGCAAATCAATGCGCCCAGTCACGGCGCGATGTTCGGCTTGCATCCGAACCTGACCGAATTGCAAACGCTCTATAACCAGCAAAAGCTCGCCGTGCTTTGCAACGCAGGCACACTGGTGCGTCCGCTGACGAAAAGCGATTTTCAAGGCGGAGCGCCGCGTCCCGGCAATCTGTTTTCGCACGACGATCAACAGTTGCAAATGCAAACTTCGTTGTCGCAAGGGCCGGGCAACGGAGCCACCGGTTGGGGCGGACGCACCGCCGATCAAACCAACAGCTTGAACGGCGGCAGTTTCTTCCCGATGGAAATTTCGCTGTCGGGGCAAGCGATGTTTATGAACGGCGTCACGCAACGTCCGCTCGTGCCGGGCGGCAACGGCGGCACTGCGCTGGCGGGATTCTCTGATTCGACGGCGAACAAAGCGCGTTATCTGGCGTTGCGCAATTTGCTCAATCAAGACAACAACCTGACGCTGGTCGGCGCGAGCAACAACGTATTGCGCAGCGGCATAGACAACCTCAATACGTTAAATCAAGCGTTGAACGGCGTGACGTTGACAACGCCGTTTCCCGGCAGCGGGTTGGGCAATCAGTTGCGGCAGATTGCCCAAATCATCAAAGCCCGCGCGAGCATTGGGCTGCAACGGCAAATCTTTTTCGCTTCGATGGGCGGATACGATACGCACAGCGGACAACTTGCTTCGCACAACGGCTTGTTCACTGAATTGAGTCAGGCGATGAAAGCGTTTTATGACGCGACGGTCGAGTTGAACATTGCCAACAGCGTCACATCGTTCACGCTGTCTGATTTTGGACGAACGTTTCAACCGGCGGCAGGTGCGGGTACGGATCACGCCTGGGGCAGCCACCATTTGATTATGGGCGGCGGCGTGCGGGGCGGCGACTTTTATGGACGCTTCCCCAACCTCGCGTTGAACGGCCCCGATGACACGAATCGTGAAGGGCGCTGGATTCCTACGACTTCAATAGATCAATACGGCGCGACGTTGGCGCAATGGTTCGGGCTGCCCGCGACGGCGGTGTCGAGCGTGTTTCCGAATCTCGTGAATTTCGGGGTGCGGAATTTAGGCTTCGTCGTTTAGCCTGGGTGCGCCTGCATCCTTGCAGGCAATAAAAAAAAGCCGCGCAGCGTTCCTTATTCCTCGTCTCTCGCAATGCGAAAGTTTGGGATTCGGAACGCTGCGCGGCTTTTTTTACAGCACGCTGGAAGCGTGCGCTCCCAGGCTAGAACGTCAGCTTCAACAGATAACGAACGACGCGACCGCCGCCGTCACCGAATTGCGGTTGCAGGAAGTTGCCGCCCGGCGAAGTGAACACCGTCGCCGAAGGCCCTGCCGTCGCAGGCGAAAACGGACTGATGCTCGCCGTACCGTAATTCGGACGATTGAACGCATTGAACATTTCGGCGCGGAATTGCAGTCCTAAACGTTCAGTCACGCGGAAGCGTTTTTGCAGCGTGAAATCAAAAAGATTCGTGCCGCGCGTGCGCTCCGTGTTGCGTCCCAACGTACCCGTGCGTCCTGTGTTTGCCAGCAAGCCGACATAACGCGCCCGTGACGGATCAATAAACGCCGCAAGCAACGGGCCACCGACGGTGGGGTTGGTACGGCTAATGTCGTCAGGGTTGGTGTAAAACACACCGCTGGTTTGTCCGGTCGGGCCAGGGTTGGTCGCTGACGCAGTGAACGGCACCGCGCGTACGCCTTGCTGTCCGTTCGGGTTGAAATCAGGCCGGTCGTTATTACCACCAATGCCGTTTGAATCCTGTCCGTTCGCCACCGTGAAAGGTACGCCCGATTCAAACGTCGTCACGCCTGACACTTGCCAGCCGCCCAACGCCTGCCCGAAGACACCTTTTTGGCCTTTCAGGAAAGGCAGTTCCCACACATAAGTGATAGAGAGGCGATGCGTGCGGTCAAACAACGACACCGCGCGGTCGTTGCGTTCGCCGCCCAATACCAACGGAATGATCGGCAACGAACTGTTGACCAAACCGCCCGAAGCAAAGACTTCGCTCGCGTTATCAATCAGCTTTGAGAACGTATATGCACCCGTCACGGCTACGCCTTTGACAAAGCGACGATTCACCGCGAGTTGCATAGCGTGATAAGACGACGAGCCGCTGTTGGCGCGAATCGTGCGTCCGCCTTGCAAGTTGTCTAAGCGCAAGCTCGTCGCGCCCGTATAACCCGCTGGCGTAATGCGTTGTGCCAGCGGAACCAGCGGATTGCGGTCTTCGTTTGTATACAGTTTCGTGCCTTTCGAGCCGACATAAGACAAGTCCATCAACAAGTTCGCAGGCAGTTCGCGTTGCACGCCCAGCGACCAACGCTGGAAGTAAGGATTGACCAAATTGGCATCAACCAGCGTTTGCGTGTCGAGCGGCGACAACGCACGCGGCACGCGCGGGAACGCGCTCGACAGCACCGCCAAACCGCGCGGCGCAGTCGTAGCGTTCGCCACCGAAGGCGTCGAAGTCGCTACGACGTTGGGCGCAGAAGCCGCCGCGTTCGAAGCGATGTTGTTAAAGAACGAGTCGTATCCGATTTGATAACCGCTGCGCACGACAGTTTTGCGATCACCGATGAGCCAGCCCAATACGCCGTCTTTGAACGAAGGCGAATAGGCGATGCCAATCGTCGGAGCCCAGTTGTTGTTATCCGCCGCCGCTTTGCTGGGCAGTTGATAAGGCCCCGTCAGCGTCACTGGATCAACGTTGAACAAACCCGTAAAAGCTGCGGTACGCACCGAGTTCACCGGATTGCCGAAGTTCTCATAACGTACGCCCAACGTCAGGGTCAGCGCATTGTTCACGCGCCAGCGGTCTTGCGCGAAATAAGCCTGCCGAAACAATTCGGGGTAATAACGCGGACTGCCGAAATCACGGTTGGCACTGCCACCGTCGCCGCCGAAATCATCCAGATAATTCGCCAGTCCAGTGAAACCAGTGCTGGGTGAATATCCCAACGAACCGCGTTCATTGATCGGCGCGAACTGGCGCGAACGCTGTTGCAACAAATCGAAGCCAGTGCGAATCGTGTGACTGCCGCGAATGAAAGTCACCGTGTCTTGCAACACGTAATTGTTAGCAATGCGGCCTTGCGGCAAATTGGTTTGAATGCCGAAATTGAAGCCCGAACCGGTCACGTTCGTCACGCCCGCAATCGTCGTCACCGGCAAGGTCTGAGCCAACGCGCTGGGCGGATTGAAGGGAAACGACAACGCAATGCGGTTGTATGACAAACGCAATTCGTTCGTGATGCTGGGCGTGAACACGTGCGCTTCGCTAATCAGAAAATTTTGAAAGCGATTGGCCTGACTGGTCGTGAAACCCGGCAAGCTCAACGTCGCGCCACCCACCGGCGCATTCTGATCGGAGTAAAGATAACGGCCTTGCAGTTGCGATTTTTCGCTGACCTTATGATCAATGCGATATTGCATTTGCGGTTCGACAAAGGTTTGCGCAAAGGCCGTCACCGCCGTGCCGAATTGCACGTCAGGACGATTGTTGCCCAACGCGATGTTGCGCAAGCTAGCGACGCCCACTGTGCCATCCGTCACTGCCAACAACGAATCCAAACGCGGATTCACGCCCGCCGCCGCCAAGCCGCGCAAGGTCGCGCGTCCGGCTGCTGAAGGCACAAAAACCGTAGCGGTTGAGTTCGACGCCTGACGTTGGTTTAAGTAACTCACAAAGAAAAACGTGCGGTCTTTGCCGTCATACAGCTTCGGCAATTTCACCGGCCCGCCAATCGTGCCCGTGAAAAAATGTTCGGTTCCATAAGGCGCATAGCCGCGCGTTTGCAAGGCCGGAGAAAGCGATTGCGTATTCGTCAACGCATCATCGCGCGTCGAGTCATATTGCCACGACGCTGTGCCATGAATGCCATTCGTGCCAGCTTTGGTAATCACGTTAGTCACTGCGCCGCCCGCGCGTCCAAATTCAGAATCAAAGTTTGAGGTTTGCACCGAAACCTCTTGCACGGCATCAGGGTTTTTGATCTGAAAGCCCTGCCCACCAATCGAAATATCGTTGTTCTCGGTGCCGTCAATCAAAAAATTATTCGAACGTCCGCGACTGCCGTTCACTGAAAACGTACCGACGCCGAAGCCGAAACGATTCGTCGAAACGCCCGGCAGCGTGAGCGCCAAGCTCACCGGATTGCGTCCGGCAATCGGCAAGTCAACGATACTCATCGCATTAATGTTGCCACCACGTACGGGCGCTTCGGTTTGCAGCAACGCGCCTGATTCGGCGGTTATATCCACCGACATTTCGGTCGTACCAGGCGCGAGCGCCGCGTCCACCGTCGCTGTCAGGTTCGCGCTGACGGTGAGATTGCTTTTGATCAACGCCGAGAAACCCGAAGCCGTCACCTTGACGGAATAAACGCCCAACTCGACGGCGTCAAAACGATAAAACCCTTCGGCGTTCGCCGAAGTCGTGCGACTCACGTTCGTCGCCGCGTTGGTCAACACTACGGTTGCACCTGACACCACCGCACCTGCGGTATCAGTCACTACACCATTCACCGTACCGCGACTGGTTTGCGCAAAAGCCGATAAACACAGGCTCAAACACAGCGCGAATAACAATACTGCTCTGCTTTTCATATCATTCCCTCCTAAATTTTTAGTCCAGAAAATTGGTTGCAAATCCAGCGCATCGCAGTCAAAACGATGTGGATAAAAATCCAATTTTAATTAAGCATCTTCGAAGAAGTGAAAGCGCAAGCAGTGTTCCAAGACTGTAGCTGTTGTATTTTGAGCGAGTAACCTATGACTAAACATGAAACCCATGCGAAATTATGGATTATCTTCCGAGGTTCGTATGAAATCATTGAAGCGCGCCATCAAAACCACTTGATACCTTTCAAGAATTCCAGCGAAGCGCACGTTCGCTTTATCAAAAAAAGCCTGCCGAATTGCTCCGGCAGGCTTGATAGGGCTAACACGTTCCGTGGTCTTTAGAACCAGATGCGCGCCGCCAGTTGCAGAATGCGCGATTCGCGGGCAGCCGTGTATTTGCCGAACGAACTGCGATTCGCATCAATCGCCCCCGACGCATCGCGTACGATGCTGTTCAGGTTTGTGTCGAGTTGAGTGAATTGCGTGTGGTTGAATGCGTTGAAGGCTTCGAAGCGCAATTCGAGGCGCGACGATTCATTCCACAGTTTGGTGCTTTTCGACACGATCAGATCGAAGTTGTTCACGCCGTTGGCCGCGCGATATTGATTGCGTCCCAACGCGCACTACGGATTGATTGGTGCCGAACAGTTTTTGCAACAAACCGCTTTGCGCGCGCGGCGACCACGCGATGCCGATGCGCGGCGCCCAGTTGTTGCGATCACTCGACGTACCTGCCGCCGGCACTGTGCCACCCAACGCCGGGTCAGGATCACCGACATAAACCAAGCCTGACGGCGCGCGTCCGCCCGGCGTCAAGTTGATCTTGCGTCCACCGACATCCAGCAACTGTCCGCTCGTCAACAACTGCGACGTACCGCCCGCGCGGTAATAGGCTACGCGGTTGTATTTGTCAGAAAGCGGCGAAGTGAATTCATAACGCACGCCCAACGACAGTGTCAGTCCATCGCGCACGCGCCACGTGTCTTGCGCGAAAGCTGCCGCTGCGTTTTGCCTGAAGTCACGATCCGCCGTGTTGCCAAATTGATAAAAGACGTGATTGCCCAACAGGAAGTCGGCGAAATCGTCGCCGCTCGTGTTGCCGCCGAACTGGCGCGAATACAGAAAGCCGCCGTTGTTGATAAACACAAACGCGCTTTGCCCGTGGTATTTCGTGCCGTCAAAACCAAACTTGTAGCGATGATCGCCGTTCGTCCAACTGACCGAACTCTGAAGCTGGAAGTTTTCCCAGATGCGCGCTTGGGGGCCTTGAATCGAATTGCCGATCTACAAATTGCCACGATCAAACAGGCGAATCATCGGTGGGCCGATAAAACGTTGATCGGCGACAATGTCGTTTGTGACGAAACCTATGTCAGTCGGCTTCGTGGCGTTTTGTGGCGAAACGCTCGGCAGGTTGTTGCGCGCATAACCCAATAAAAACGAATTCACCAGACGCGGCGAAATCGCGTAAGTGTGACGCAAGACGGCGTTATAAGCGGTGTTCAAATCATCCGCGCCAAAGCCCGGCACCGACGCGCCGCCGAACGCAAACGGAGCGTCAACCACTGAATCGAAACGATTGAATGTAAAGTTAAATGTTTGCCGTTCAGTCGAAAGCAAATCGCCGCGCGCGGTCAGGAACTTGTTATTCGTGATCTGATTCGCGCCCGCCGAAGCCGAGCCACTCGCATCGCCCGTCGGCAAAAAGCCCAGGTAATACTGCACCACCGGATTGCTGCTGAAACGGTTGGTCGGCACTTGTTGTTTGACTACCGAACCGGCTGTCGTGGGCGAACCCGACACGACCGTAAAAGGCTGCCCCGTCGCCGGATCGAGCAACAGAATTGGCAGGCGCGTCGTGGCGTTCAACCGCGCCGTAAATAAACCGCCGCGTTCTTCTGCCGTCGGCAAACCCGCGATCACGCGCGTGTCGCCGACGAGTTGGCGGCGCTCTTCATAATCAACGAAAAAGAAAGCGCGATTGCGCAACTTTTCACTGCCCAACGGGCCGAATACTTTTTTCGGCAACCACGCAGGGCCGCCGATTTGTCCGCCGAATTCCTTGCGTTCAAAACGACGACGGAAATCTGAGTCAGCCGGACGACTGCCCGGCAAGGCTTTGTCGAAGAAACGCGCTGCCGACAGAAACGTCGGGCGATAAAAGAGGCGCGCGTTGCCGTGAAAATCGCTCGTGCCGCTCTTGGTCACGACGTTGATGATCGAGCCCGTATTGCGTCCGAACTCGGCTTCGAAGTTCGAGGTCAGCACACGAAATTCCTGCACGGCATCAGGACGCGGTTGCGCGCCCGATGCGCCGCCGACGGCAACTTCGTTATTGTTCGCGCCATCGAGGGTCAGATTGTTTTCGACGCCGCGCGAACCGTTCACGCGCACGCCCAGTCCCTGTCCGAACGTCGCCGCCGTATTCAAATTCGCTTCGACTACGCCGGGTTGCAGCAAGACCAGGGCCAACACATTGCGTCCGTTGAGCGGCAGCCCTACGACGCGGCGTTGATCCACCGTCGTGCCCAACGTAGGCGATTCGCGGTCAATCAACTCTTGCCCCGCACTAACCGTAACCTCAGCACTGGCATTGCCGACGCTCAACGCAGCATCGGCCTGCACATTGCGATTCGGCTCGACCTTGATGTCACGCAAGGTCATTTCAGAAAAACCATTCACCGTGATCTTGATGCGATAAAGCGCCGGTTCAATTTCGACGAATTGATAGATGCCCTCGGCGTTAGTTTGCGCCGAACGAATTTCCTGTTGTTTGGCTACGTCAAAGAGCTTGACGGCTGCGCCTGAGATAACCGCGCCCGCGGAGTCAGCAACTTTGCCGCTGATCGTGCCGCGCGTACCTTGCGCTGCGACATTGAGCGCGCTCATCAGAACGAATGTCAGCGCGACGATAACGCCCCGCAGCTTGCCTGCTTCATGCATGATTTTTTCCTCCCGAATTAATTTCCAAAATCCCGTCACCTCGCCTGTGGCGAGATGAATTGCCACCGGCTTGCGCACACTGGCCTGGATAAACTTCCAAGCCAGTTGCGCCAAGCCAGAAGCAGTACAGGCGCAACTGATGTGCCTGCGCACGCAGGCTAAAAAGTCGTTGGTTTGATAGTGTCAGGGTTGGATGAGCGGCGAAGGGCTGAGAGTCGCAATGCGAAATTTCGGATGAAGTCGCAGTTCTTGCACAAGTACGGCATCAAGCCATGCCGCCAAGTCAAAAATATCGTCGCATTATCCAAATCGTACGAAAGGAACTGAAAGGATAAGCTGAATCATGCTCGCGCAAAGGGCTTTCACGCAGGCACAAGCTTCAAAGCAGAAAGAAACACCTACAGCCATCTGGATATAGCTGCGAACTGCAAAAATAAAAATGAGGGCGAAGAATCAATACAGTAATAAGCCAGCAACCGAAGCGTTGTCACCCTGACAACGCTTCGGTTGCTGGCTTATTACTCTGACGACTTGAAAAGGTTCCCGCTACCAATTCGTCAGTCAGCCGCCAGGTCGCTGGAAGATTTTGATCGGCCTGGTACCCATCGTGAAGTCGGCTTTGAGCGGCAGCTTTGCTGAGTTACTGCGATGGAGTGCAAACAAAAAAGGCAAATCGCCACTCTCGTGACGACCTGCCTTTTCCCTACTTTTTGGGTTAGTGGAATACGTTCGTTAACTTGCTGCCGCTTGCGCGGACGCGACGCAATGCTTGTCGAACGCCGTTTTCAGCACGTCGGCGATTTGGTCAGCGCTGCGGCCTTCGATCTCGAAACGTTGCAGCATCCACACCAGCTTGCCTTCTTTCAACAATCCAATCGAAGGCGACGACGGCGCGTAGCCTGTGAAATAACCGCGCGCCTGATTGGTTGCGTCAATGTCGGCTCCGGCGAATACCGTGATCGAACGCGCCGGTTTGGTCGCGTGTTGCAAGGCTTGCGCGATGCCGGGACGTGCTTTGCCCGCCGCGCATCCGCAGACGGAATTAACGATGACCAGCAACGCGCCGTCGGTATCTTTGACGGCGGCGTCTACGGCTTCGGGCGTACGGGTTTCTTCGACGCCGAGGCGTGTGAGGTCTTCACGCATAGGTTTAATCAACATTTCGGGATAAGGCATAGTTCTGTTTTCTCCTTCGGTTCTCTGTGCTTGATGAATTGCAGCGATGGCGAATCTGCCAACGCTTGCGGATGTTACGAAGCAAGCGAGAAGGAAGCAAACTGCCGACAATCAGCGGCCCAGATTCCCTTCGCGCGGAGCTTGTTTTAGTATGGCGGCGTTCCAATCCAACCCATTGAGGCGCTCCACGAAATTATGATCCAAACGATTGAAGCCGTGATTGACCGACACGGTAACGTACAATTGCTCGAAGCGATCAAGCTGACCACAGTAAAGCGTGCGCTCGTTACGATACTGGATGAAGAGGCGTTGAGTACGCTTTGTGAGACTGCGCTGTTGAGCGAAGCCGCGTTGGCCGAAGACTGGAACCGCCCTGAGGAGGACGAAGCATGGCGACACCTGCAACGCGCACGGTAGCGATGTTTTAGAAACTCATCTCAACTCAACGCTTATGCAAATCAAAAAATCACCACAAGTTCACGATGTCGTCGTCATTGGCTCAGGCGCAGCAGGCGGAATGACCGCGTGGAATCTGACGCGCAAGGGCATCAACGTATTATTGCTCGATGCAGGCAGCCGTTACGATCCAGACAAGTATTGGATGGCGCTGTTGCCTTATGAGCGACGCGAACGCCACCAGCGCGGCGAGCAACCGGAGCTGGGTTTTCTCGATACGAAAGAGCAGCCTTATCTCGTGCCTGAAGGCAATGAATACAAGCTCTATCGTGTGTGGGGACACGGCGGCAAGACGAATATGTGGGGCCGCGTCGCGCTGCGTTATTCCGACGTAGACTTTAAGGTCAACGATGGTTTCGGCATTCCGTGGCCGTTTGAATACAAAGACCTCAAGCCCTATTACGACCGCGTAGACCAACTCATCGGCGTATGCGGCGGGGATGACGACACCGATATGTTGCCGGGCAGCCAGTTTCATCAACCGCCGCCTGCGATGCGTTGTGGCGAAGTCGCCGTGCAAAAAGCCGCCGCCAGCATCGGCATCAAGATGGTAGCCGGACGCCGCGCGAATATCACCCGTCCGTTGAACGGACGCGCGGCTTGCCATTATTGCGGCGATTGCGGTTCGGGTTGCACAACGGGCAGTTTTTTTAACAGCGCGTTGCACCTGTTGCCACAGGCTTTGCAAACCGGACGCTTGAAAATCGTCAGCAATGCGGTGGCTGCGCGCGTAATGGTTGACCCGAAAACCGGACTGGCGAACGGCGTGCAATACCACGACCGTTACAGCAAAAAAGAATCGCAGGTCAAAGCCAAAATCGTCGTCGTCGCGGCCTCTGCCGTGGACTCAACGCGCATTCTGCTCAATTCAAAATCAGCGACTTATCCCAACGGCATCGGCAATACGTCAGGCGTGCTGGGCAAGTATTTCACCGAGCAGTTTCGCTTTCACGTGCAAACCTTTTTGCCGCATCTCTATGGCCGCCCGACTTCGCACGACAGCGGCATCGGCGAACACGTTTATATGCCGCGTTTCAATCATCGCGGAGCCAAACGCGATTACGCGCGCGGTTTCGGCATGCAATTCTGGGCGAGCGGCTGTTTGAATAACGCAGGCTTCGCCAAAGACATGCCGGGCTTTGGCGGCGAATTCAAAAAAGAGGTTTTGAAACGCTATCCGTCGTTCTTTCAGTTTCATCCTTACGGCGAGATTCCGCCGCGCCCGGAAAACCGCATCGAAGTGGACGAAACCAAAACCGATCAATACGGCGTACCGCTCGCGCGCATCGTGCTGAATTACACCGACAACGAACGCAAGATGTCGAACGAGATGTATGACACGGTCGAGCAAATCGTTCACGCGGCCAAAGGCGAAATGATTAACTATCAACGTGGCACGCTGGATTTGCCCGGTACGCCGATTCACGAACACGGCACCGTGCGCATGGGAACGGATCCGAAAAATTCGATGCTCAACGGCTTCAACCAAATGCACGCGGTCAAAAACGTATTCGTCACCGACGGCAGTTCGTTCCCTTCGGCGACCGAAAAAAATCCGACGCTGACGATTCTCGCCGTGGCGTGGCGCGCGAGCGATTACCTCGCCGCGCAATTGAAGAAAGGAAATCTTTCGTAATTGTCGGTTGCCGGTAGCCAGTTGTCAGTTGCTATATTGAGCCGCTAACAACCGACAACCGACAACCGACAACCGACAACCGCATGGAAAAGACCTGGGTTTTCGTATTGACGCGCTGGCTGGCGCTGACGATTTTCAAACTTTACTTCCGCATCGAATTCGAAGGCACAGAGCATGTGCCGTTGAACGGAAGAGTCATTCTGGCTCCGAATCATGTGAGCTTTCTCGATCCGATCTGGGTTTCGACGGCGATCAAGCGTCCGTTGCGTTATATGACGTGGGACAAGATGACGCGGCTGCCGTTGCTGGGCACGTTGATGACGGCGTATGGCGCGTTCCCGGTGAATCTGGAAAAGAGTGATCGGCAGGCGTTGAAGTTCTCGCTCACGCATTTGCGCAACGACGGCGGGTTGGTGATTTTTCCCGAAGGCGCGCGCACGCGCACGGGTGAGACGTTGCCTTTCAAGGCGGGCGTCATCAAGCTGGCGCTGGATACGCAATCGCCCGTCGTACCCGTGACCATCGTCGGCGGCTATCAGGCTTATTCGCCGCACCACTTATTCCCACGGCCTTTCAAACTTAAAATCGTTTATCACGAACCGCTGCAACTGGCTGCGCCGCAGGACGCCACGCAATTGAAAGGCTTCATGCAAAGCGAAGCTGAACGGCTGCAAAAAATCGTAGACAGTGCGTTGCCCAACCGCGCGCTCACATGCTAGATTCCGCTTCGTTTTTGACAACTCAAACCCATTGCCCACGCGATTGCCTGGATAGCTCAGATGGTTAGAGCGGCGGATTCATAACCCGCAGGTCGGCGGTTCGATC
>JAYSVR010000378.1:0-15215 GCA_043718445.1 Acidobacteriota bacterium
AATTTCATGAGGTCGAGCGTAGCCGGGTCGTCGTCAATCGCAAGGATTCTCGCTTTGGTCATCGTGTTATTCATTGATAGATTTCCCTTCATATCCTGCTTGTTACTCCCAAAAAATTCGTAGGGCAGGTTCGCAACCTGCCCGCCACGCGTCATCGCCTGTAGGGCAGGTTGCGAACCTGCCCTACGAAAACCTCAGCTGGTTTCGCGCTCCTCTGTTTTCGCCGCTTGACGTTGCTGCCGCGCCGCGCTCAAGAGTTCTGGCAGCTTATCGAAATTGAGCGGCTTGACCAGATGATGGTCAAATCCGGCTGCCTGCGTGCGGGCGCGGTCAGAGGGCTGGCCCCAGCCTGAGAGTGCGACGATCAGCGTATGCGGCAATTGGGCACGCAAGCGCGCGGCAACTTCATAACCGTCAATGTCAGGCAAGCCTAAATCCAGAAACATCAAGTCGGGTTGATATGCGAGCGCCACTTGAATGGCGGTCGCGCCGTCATAAGCGCTTCTGACTTCGTGGCCTTCCAGCTTCAGCAGGGTTTCCATCATATCTACCGAATCGGTGTTGTCGTCTACGACCAGCACGCGGCAAGCGGTTGAATCCATCACTACTGTCACTACCGCGGGAGCAAGGGCAGCAGGCTGCTGGTCATCTGTGTCGGCAGGGGCGAGCGACAGGCGCACGACGAATTCGCTGCCACGACCCGTACCTGCGCTATATGCCGCGACTGTGCCGCCGTGCAATTCGACCAGTTGTTTCACCAGACTCAAGCCGATGCCGAGTCCTTGCGCGCGGTGGCTTGCCCGTGCGCCCTGCGAGAACAAGTCGAACACGTGCGGCAACGTCTCGGGCGCAATGCCGATGCCGGTGTCTTTGATGCGCACGACCACTTGCGCTCCTTCGCGTTCGGCGGTCAACCAAATGCTGCCGCCGGGTTCGGTGTAACGCACAGAGTTCGTCAACAGGTTCAGGAAGATTTGGGTCAGGCGCGTCAGGTCGGCGTCCAGATAAAGCGGTTCGGCGGGCAGCGTGACGGTCAATTCGTGGCGCGCGGCAACGGCCAGCGGGTGAATCGTTTCGAGCGCCAATTCGACGGCGGCGGCCAGCGTGACGCGTTCGCGTTGCAGCTTGATCTTGCCTTCGGTGATGCGCGCAACATCGAGCAGGTCGTCTACCAGACGAACGATCTGTGCGAGTTGCCGTTCGATCACCTGGCGCGCCGCATCACTACTGCTGTGGGCGCTGCTGTCTGCGCTGCGCCGCATGACTTCGAGCGCGGGGCGAATGGCGGCGAGCGGGTTGCGCAGCTCGTGCGCCAGCGTCGCCAGAAAAATATCTTTGCGGCGGTCGGCGTCTCTCAATGCTTCTTCGGATTTGTGCAAGGCTGCTTCCGTCCGCTCGCGTTCGGTGACATTGGTGAACAGCACCGCCACGCGGCGGCTGTCAGCGCTGCCGAGCCGGAAAGCGTAAAGTTCGAAACAGCGCCCCGCCAGCGCCTCGGAGGCTTCGGTGAAACGAATCGCTGCGCCGGTCGTCGTCACTTTGCCGTAAATATCGAACCACTTCGTTTCGATATTCGGGACTAACGCTAAAATGGTTTTGCCGCTTGCCTGCTTGATTCCAGTGTGTTTTTCAAACGCCGGATTGACCTCGACGAACAACCAATCAACCGGTTTGCCGGTAACGTCAAATATCATTTCAATCACGAAATAACCTTCGTCCATCCAATCGAACAGCGTGCGAAAGCGCTCTTCCGATTCAGACAAAGCGTCAGAGGCGCGTTTGAGTTCGGTGATGTTCTGGAATGACAGCACTACGCCGTCAATCCGGTCGTCTGGCGTGCGGTAAGGCGCCAGCCGCACCAGATAGCGGCTGTCTGCTGTGCCGCCCCGCACTTCGCGCTCTTTCAGGCGCAAAGTCGTCATTACTTCCGCCGCGTCCTGGGTCAGAAAGCCGTAATCGAGTTTGTGCGTGATGTGTTCGAGCGGACGACCGAGGTCCGCCGGAATGACGTTGAAAAGCTCAGTCGCGCGCGGTGTGAAGCGTTTTATCTTTAACGCGCGGTCGAGAAAGATCGTGGCGATGTCGGTGGACTGCATCAGATTCTGCATATCTGAATTGGCGCGCCCGGCCTCGTCAACTTTGTTTTTGAGTTCGTGATTGACGGTGGTCAATTCTTCGTTGACCGACTGCAATTCTTCCTTGCTGGTTTCGAGTTCCTCGCTGGCCGAGCGCAATTCTTCGTTGATCGCCTGTAATTCCTCGTTCGAGGCTTTCAGTTCTTCGGTCGCAGTCTCGCCTTGTTCGAGCGTGCTGCGCAGGCGGTCTTTCGTCGTTTGCAATTCTTCTTCAAGTCCTTGCACGACCGTTTCCATCGCCTTGTCTCCGGCCATGGCGTCGGCGAGCGAGCCTGCTTCACGGCTGGCGGGCGCGTCTTTTTCTTCCTCGAAAATGACCAGCAAAAATCCCGCATCCGAGGGGCGCACGATCAGATTGACTAACCGCTCAGCGCCTTCGAGTTCGACGCGAATGCGTCGTGCCTCGCTCGGCGCGCCCGTCTGTTTCGCCGCCATCACCGTCGAGCGCAAATCGAGTTGCAAAGCCGGATGCGCGAGTTTCAACAGATTGCGCGAAGGCTCGCCGCCCGCGAAGCGCAAAAAACGTCCGGCGTGTTCCGACGAATGCACGATGTCGTACTCTTCGTTGACCAGCACCGAAGGCGGCGCGTATTGCTCGACGAGTTTCAGATGCGTCGCGGCGAATGACCCTTCCGGCTCGTATTCGGCGGCTTGCGCTTCGGGAATTTTCACCACCCATTTGCCTTGAATCGGCATGGTGGGCAAAGGGTGGTGCGCCAACCCCGGACGACAGCGGTAAATCCGCTGCTTTTTGTCAACGGCGCTGAACAGCACGGTCTGGGTTTCGGCGGTTTCTGACGAACCGAGAAACAAAAAACCGTTATTGCGCAGCGCGAAGTTGAAAATCTCTAGCACTCTTTCCTGCGTTTCGCGGTTGAAATAAATCAGCAGGTTGCGGCACGTAATCAAATCGAGCCGCGAAAACGGCGGGTCGCGCAACAGGTTGTGCGGCGCAAACAAAACCATCTCGCGCAATTCTTTTTTGACGCAATAAGTATTGCCCTCCTGGTCGAAAAAGCGGCGCAGCCGTTCGGGCGAAACGTCGGCGACAATCACTTCGTCGTAGCGGCAATCGCGGGCAGCGCGGATGGCTTCTTCGTTGATGTCGCTGGCAAAGATCTGAATCTTCGGCGCGTCGGTCAATCTGGCACTGTGTTCGCACAGCAGCATCGCCAGCGAATAGGCTTCCTCGCCTGTCGCGCAACCCGCCACCCAGACGCGAATCGTGTCTGCCGACGTTTTGCCCATGAATAATTGTGGGATCACTTCGCTTTCGAGCGCGGCAAACGCTTCCTGATCGCGGAAAAAGTTGGTGACGGTAATGAGCAGATCACGCAGCAGTTGCTGCACTTCATCGGCATTTTCGCGCAGCAACTCAAGGTAAGCCGACATGTCTTTGAGTTCGTGAACTTGCAGACGGCGAGAGATGCGCCGGAGCAGCGTCGGGCGTTTGTAGTTCATGAAATCGTGTCCCGTGCGCACGCGCAGCAATGTCAGGACTTCGCGCAGCGCATCCGGTTCGACCTTGCGCCCAGGCTTTTCTGTTTCGGCTTTCTCTGCTCCGGGAATTTCTGCTTCGTCTTTCTCTGCTCCGGGAATTTCTGCTTCGGGAATTTCTGCTTCGGGAATTTCTTCTGGGGGAATTTCGATGGGTTCCGCCAGCTTGCCCAGTCGCATCAGTTTTCCCGGAATTTCAGCGACTGGCAAAATCATGTCTACCAGACCAGTGTTAATGGCGCTGCACGGCATGCCGTCGTATTCGGCGTCTTCCGGGCTTTGCGCAAAGACGAAGCCGCCGAATTCCTTGACGCGCTGCATTCCCAACGTCCCGTCCGAACCCGTGCCGGAAAGGATGATGCTGACGGCGTCTTTGCCGTAAGCGTCGGCCAGCGAGCGAAAAAACAAATCAATCGGAACGCGATTGCCTTTGATGTGGTCAGGTTCTTTGAGTTTGATCATGCCGTTCAGCAATTCGAGATGCTTCGCGGGCGGAATGACGTAAACGTGATTTGGCTCGACTTGAACGGTTTTCGTGACCTGCGCCACGGGCATCGCCGTATGCGCCTGGATGATTTGAGCGAGGATGCTTTCGTGCTCGTCTGAAAGGTGGAGGATGACCACGAACGCCATCCCCGATTGCGCGGGCATGGCGGTGAAAAATTGCTTCAACGCGCCGATGCCACCGGCTGACGCGCCGATGCCCACCATCAGAAATCCTGGCAGGAAACCTGACTGGTCTGAACGCGGCGGTATTGTTGATCCGGTAATGCGCGGCCCCGGTAAAGGGTTTTCATTCATACGGGGAACTCCGATGGGTAATTCTGTGGCGGTACTATGAGCTTATAGCGATTTTCAATTGGATGCGACCTCGTGTCCGTAGCCCGACCGTTAGCCTTGTCATTACCCAAATCTTTTCACGAAACGTGCGATTGCTTTTCAGCCCGCGAACGCGGGCGGTAGCATAAAGCCTGGGGTGGAGCGCAACTGCGCGAAACCCCAGGAAAAGCGCGCAATTTACGCGCTAGCCCGCGAAAGCGGGCGATAGTTCGTCACCCGAAAATACCGATGGCTTTACCGGCTGCCGCCCGCTTCGCGGGCTAACGAATCTTTTCGCCTATTGCCCTGGGGTTGCGGCTCACGCCTTCACCCCAGGCTTTATGCTATCGCCCGCATTCGCGGGCTGAAACTGTGCAAAGATTTGGGTAATGACAAGCCGTTAGCGAGGGCTACCTCGGCAATGCGCTAATCAACACCAACGGGCGCAACGCAAAGGTAGCCCTCGCTAACGGTCGGGCTACGGACACGGCGCACGCACCAAATTTCAGCCGTCGCTCTGCGGCGGCGCAGCAGCGTTAAGCTCGCTAATCACCACGCCCAAATCCGCGTGCAACTGAATTTGATATTTCCCCACGGCATAGCCGCCTGCTTCGTCGAGTTCGAGCAAACGATAGCGGCGCAACAACGCCGAGCTTTGCCAATGCGCGGGCGGGTCTTGCGCTAACAAAGCTCGCATCACGCGCCGGTCACTGAGCGTGACGGAATAACGCAAAAGCCGTTTGGCTTCATCAAGCGTAGGCGTTCGCGTGACATCGAGCGCGATGCATTCCGCCGGATACAGACAAATCACCGAGACATTCGGTTCGGTCAGGCGCGTGAGAGCTTGCAACGATTGATGAATCTCAGGTTCGTCTTCGGCCAAGCGTTTGTTCGGCAGATCGAGGATGTCGTCGGGATAATGCGGCTCAGGCACGACAGCTTGTTGCGCGAGGGCTTCCTGCTTTCTGAGCGCGTCGCGTAACTCTTGCGCCGTCGCTTGCCACGCGCTTTGCACGGCTTCGCTCTCATCCGCCGGACCTTCCGCCGCGCCATAAACTGATTCGATCAACGTTTCGATTTCTTCCGGGATGCGCACCGTCGCGCGCGCGCGCAACGCCAGCCACGAACGCAGCAAAATATGTGCGTCATAAACCGCCGTCGTGCCGCGTTCGAATTGCGGTACGCCTTCAACGATCTGTTCAGGCTGGCACAGCCACAAAGTTGGTTGTGCCAATCGCGGCGGACGCGGACGTTTGTGGCGATGCAAGCGCCCGGAACGTTGCAACAACAAATCAACCGGCGCGTGATCGCTCACCATCAAATCGAAATCGAGATCAAGGCTTTGCTCTACGACTTGCGTGGCGACCAGCACAAATCGCTTGGGCCGCGCGACCGGGCGCGTTGCGCCGTTATCACAAGCCACGTCTTTGCCGAAACGCGCCAGCGCCTGTTGCTCGCGTTCGTCGCGGTCTTTGAAAAGAAAGCGTGCGTGAAAGAGGCCGAGTTCATCGGCGGAAAAATACGGCTGCAACGCCTGATAGACCTCTTGCGCGCGACGCACGGTGTTGCATATCACCGCCGCGCAGCCATCGTCAGCTAGTGCCGCTTGCAACGCTGCGCCGAGTGCAAAGGGTTCGCCCGGCGCTTCAGGCAACGCGCCGTCTATCCATTCAAGGTGCAGCGTACGTTGGTTGAGCGGCGAGACGGCGATGGATTGCGCACCGCATTGCGCACGGTCGGCCCAGGTCACACGCGGGTACGCCGCCGTCAACGATTGTTCATCCGCCGCAGTCAGCGGCTCATGCAAGCCGCGCCGGTAAGCCGCGAGCAACGCACGGCGACGCGCATCGGGCAACGTGGCCGAGAGCAACACGACGGGCGAGCCGAGCGCGGCGAGCCATTCGAGCAAACGTTCGAGCAGCTTCGACATATAGGCGTCGTAAGCATGCACTTCATCCACGATGATGACTTTGTGCGCGAGGCCGAAGAGCCGTACGAAGACATGCCGCGTTTGCAGCACGGCCAGCAACGCCTGATCAATCGTGCCTACGCCAAACGGCGCGAGCAGTCCGCGTTTGCGATAGGTGAACCATTCCGCCGCGACGACGCTGGTGCCGTGCGCGCCGCATTCGTCCGCGCCATAAATGCCGCTCGGTTCAAAGGCCGCTTGCAAGCGCATGAATTCCGCCGAGAGCGCCGCGTGCCCGTGCAGCAATTGCAGATGGGCGCGTTCGGCTCCATATCGTGCGCCGAGAAAGTCGCGTACGCGCGTGAACATCTGATTGCTCGTCGCTTGCGTCGGCAGCGCGAGATAACAGCCGCGCGCGCCGCTTTCGGTGCCCCATTGTTCGGCGAGATACAACGCGGCTTCGGTTTTGCCTTCGCCCATCGGAGCCTCGACGATGACGAGGCTGGGCGTGGTGAGTCGTTCAGTTAAGTCAATCGCGGCTTGCTGCAAAGGGCGCGGCGCGAACGGGAAGAGTTTATCGAAGGGCAAAGCCTGCGCGGGTTGCCGCCAGCCGAGCCAGCCGAGGCGTTGCAAGGCTGATTGCGCTTGTTGCGCGGCGTGTTGGCGATAGGTTGCGAGGTCGAGCCCGAATGGCTGCTGCCAGTCGCTAACGAAATAAGGGAAGAATTCACTGTTAGAACCAATCCAATCGGCGACTGAAACGAGGCCCGCGACATACATCGCGGTCGCGTGATCGCAGGCTTGCGGTGCCTGGTCTTTCGGTACGTTGAACAATTCGGCCAGGGCTTCGACCAACGCGCAGCGCAACGCTTGCCACTTTTTCCCGCCAACTCCGGCAGAGGGCTGTTGCTCGATTTCCAGACTGGTCGGAAACGTGCCGTGATGCCCGCCAATCAAGACGGCAAGTTGGTTAGCGAGTTGAGACTTGAGGCCAAAACTCGCTTCCAGCATTGGCGGCAATTCGCTCGCCGTCACGCGCCCGTGGGGGCATTCGTGCGCTTCGACATTGGGTGCCGCGCCCAGTTCGGCGTAAAGCGGCAACAAGTAACGCGCCTCTTTGCGCAACTGAAAAGCGGGCGAAGCCTTCCCCAGATCGTGCAGCGCAGCCAGATAAGTCACCCACGCGAGAGCGGCGTCGGGCGTAAGCTGCCACGCCGCCTCGACGCGCTGGCGCGCGCGGGCAGGTACGACGGTACGCCACATCTCACGGGTCACCACGGCGACATCAACCATGTGGCAAAGCAAGGGATGAATAGCGGCGGACTGTTCTTCAGGCTTGGGCAGCTTCGCCCATAACGTTTCTAATTGACGGTTATCACTCATATCAGTTCCTCCTTGAAGCCCATCTTACCGACGACACCGGGAAACAATTCCCGCTGTTCATGCTTTTTTTCTGAAAGTTTTATTCCGTCGCATTGCGTTCGGCGCTCTGCCGTAACACCTCCGCAATTTCAGCGCGCAAGGTGGCGGGCGCCAGGACTTCGATGTCGGGCAGCCAGCTTAAAATGAAGCGCACGAGGCCGCGTCCGCGCGCTACGCGTAATTCGATGGTGATGGATTCGGGCTGCGTTGGGGTCGCTGGCGTGCTGGCGACTTTGCGTTGGGAGCGGTGGAATTTTCGTTCGGCAAAAACGCGCGCCGTTACGCCGTAAGCGCGCAAGCGAACGTTCAGCGGCTCGCCGTGGATGCCGTTGAAACAATACGTCTCAAGATGGTCTTGCAAATCGAAGGCGCGTCGCCCGAAACGCTCTGCGGTGGGTTGCAAGGCCTTGATGTGATCAATCGAGAAAGGCGTGAACCGTTGGCGTTTGTGATCCCAGCCGATGACTTTGAGCGTCGCGCCGTCGGGGTCGAAATAAACTGCGTAAGGGTCGAACGCGCGCTCGCCGGTGCTGTCGCTCGCCATTGTGTAATAGCTCATCCGCACGGTCTGGCGTTCGATGGCAGCCGTCACGAGTTGGTCAATCGTGTCGCCATACGCTGCGAAATCTTTGGCGGGCGCGGTGGCTGCGCCGTAAACCTGAGCCAACGCATCGAGCCGCGCGTGTAAGGCCGCCGGCAGGGACTTACGCACTTTCTTGAGCAGCGAATGCGCGTGGCGCGCGAACGGCGAACGCGCCGTCAAGCCAATCGCCTGTTGCGCCAACAGCAACGTAGCCGATTCGCTCAAGGTCAGGCGCGGCGAGTGATATTCGTCGCTCAACCGGTAATAAATGTGGCGGCCTTCGCGTTCTTCCAGAACAAAGCCCAACGTATCAACTGTGCTGACAATGGTTTTCCGGTCTACGCCGAAATACTCCATCAATTCGGTCTGTGAACGGCGGCGGCCTTCCAGCACATAAGGCAATTGCGAGAGTCGCGCGCCTAACCCGGCGCGGCGTGGGTGGTGGGTTTTCGGTTTCATATCGTTGGCGACACTGTTGGGCGGGCGCTTTGCGACAGCAGTGTTAGTTTGATTTTTTTGGTTGAAGAAAGCCTGAGAGTTTTACCGTCGGTGAATTATGGCTTTCAAAAGGGCAGTCAGCTTATAGCCCAGCCTTGGTGAGGCTGCAATCGAAACGCTTTGGAGTGCTGCGGCTCGACGCAGCTTTTCGTTCGCCGCACAAGCGTTGGTTGCCCCCGCGAGCTTTAGATACCCAACGCCAGGCTGCCAGGGCGTTCGTGGTTCTGCGAGTTTTCGCGCGCGAACGAAAAGCTGCGCCAGGCCGCAGCACTCCACAGGCTACGCCACCTCAACGCTTATAGTTCGCCCAACACGACACGTACGTTGTGTTGCTCTCCATCACTTGCCAGCACGATTTCGAGACTCGGCTGAATTTCTCCGTCAAGCTCTACCAGACTCACGCCGCGACAGAGGCCGTGCGGGTTTTCGACCTTGATGGCATAGCGCGTAGTCCCGTGTGTATAGCTGATTTCAAATTCACGCCAGTTGCGCGGAATGCACGGGTCAATACGCAAGCGGTCGCCGCGCAGTTGAAAGCCGAGGATGGATTCGAGTCCGGCGCGATACATCCAGGCGGCTGAGCCGGTGTACCACGTCCAGCCGCCGCGCCCGGTGTGCGGCGGCACGGCGTATACATCTGCCGCCGCGACGTAAGGTTCGACGCAGTATTTGTGCAAGCCCGCGCGCGTTGAAGAATGATTGATCGGATTGAGCAGCGCGAAAAGTTCGCCCGCGCGGTCGCCGTCGCCGAGCCGTGCGTAAGCGATCAACGTCCAGAGCGCGGCGTGCGTATATTGTCCGCCGTTTTCGCGTACGCCCGGCACATAGCCCTTGATGTAACCGGGTTCGCGCGCGCCTTGATCGAAAGGCGGCGTGAACAGCAACACCAGGCCGTCGCCGCGACGAATCAGGTGCGTTTCGACAGCGGCCATCGCGTGCGTCGCGCGTGATGGCTCGGCGGCACCTGAAATCACGCCCCACGATTGCGCGATGGAATCAATGCGGCATTCATCGTTGCTCGCCGAACCGAGCGGCGTGCCGTCGTCGAAATAAGCCCGCAGATACCAATCGCCATCCCAGGCTTGCTCAAGCGCGGTTTTCAATTTCGCCATGTGTTCGCGATAACGCGCGGCGCGCTCAGCGTCTGCGCACAACGGCGCGAAGCCCTCAAGCGTCGCGTGCAGGAACCAGCCGAGCCATACGCTTTCGCCTTTGCCTTCGTGGCCTACGCGGTTCATGCCGTCGTTCCAATCGCCTGCACCCATTAGCGGCAGTCCGTGTTCGCCGGTTGCCAGACTGCGCTCAAGCGCGCGCAGGCAATGTTCGTAAAGCGTCGCTTGCTCGGCAGAAACCTGCGGCTGCAAGTAAGCATCGTCTGCGCCCTCGGCCAACGGCGGAGCTTCGAGAAAAGGAATGACTTCATCAAGGATTGCGCGGTCGCCCGTCACGCGAATGTAAAAGCTCGTCACGTAAGGCAGCCACAATAGGTCGTCAGAAATATGCGTGCGTACGCCGCGCCCCGTCGGTGGATGCCACCAATGTTGCACGTCGCCTTCGATAAATTGATGCGCAGCCGCGCGCAGAATCTGTGCGCGCGTCAATTCGGGTTGGGCATAAACCAGCGCCATCACGTCTTGCAATTGATCGCGGAAGCCATAAGCGCCGCCCGATTGATAAAACGCCGAGCGCGCCCAAACCCGGCAAGCCAGCGTTTGATAGAGCAACCAGCGATTGAGCATCAGGTTCATGGCTTCATCGGGCGTGCGCACTTCGATGCGCGATAAGGTTTCGTCCCACTGGCTGACGACGCGCTCGATGGTTTCGTTGACGGCTTCGTTGCCGGACGGGGTTTTGAGGTAACGCGCCATGATCTCGCGGGCGTCGTCGGCGTTGGCGGTTTCGCCCAACAGGATGATGATTTCGCGCGTTTCGCCCGGCGCGAGTTCGACGACGCTTTGCAAGGCCGCGCACGGATCAAGTCCCGCGCCGTAACGATCATCAAGTTTGGCCTGCTTGAGCGCAGCCGGTTGCGCCGCGTTGCCGTTGCGTCCGATGAACGCTTTGCGGTCGCCGGTCGCGCTTGCCGGAGCAGGATTCATCGCGGCGAAAACGACGCGCCCCGCAAATTCGTGGTTGTAATGGTTGCGTGCGAACGTAGCGCCCGTCGCCTGATCGCGTTCAGTGATGACGAACGGTGCGGATTGCGCGCGCGTCACGCCCAGCGCCAGTTCGTGATAGGCCGTGATGGATATTTTGCGGCGACGCTCGGTCGTATTGCGCAACCGCAAGACCGAAATTTTGACTGGCGCATCAAGCGGCACGAACATCATCAGATTCTGAGCCAAGCCATGACTCGTATGCTCGAAGATCGTGTAGCCCTGCCCGTGGCGAATGACATACGGTTCGGTTTCGCGCATCGGCAGCGGCGTTGGCGTCCACACCGTTCCGCTATCTTCATCGCGCAGGTAAATGATTTCGCCGGGCGCATCGCTCACTGCGTCATTCGACCAGGGCGTCAAGCGATTCTCGCGGCTGTTGACCGACCACGTGAAACCTCCGCCAGACTCTGTCACCTGAAAGCCGAAATCGTGTTCGTTGGCGATGACGTTCGTCCAGGGGGCAGGCGTCCATTGGCCTTCATGCAACATCGTGACGTATTCGCGCCCGTCGCGCGCAAAGCCGCCGAGTCCGTTAAAAAATTGCAGGTCGGTCACACTGGCCGCCGGTTCTTCTGGATAAGTGCGAGCGGGAAAGCGCGGCGCAAACGGCGGCGGCGGTTTGTTGTCCTCTGCCGGACGCCGCGCGAGTTGCTCTTCGAGCGTGCCGCGTTCGGTGACGAACACGACGCGCGCCACGGTGTGCAACAGAATCTTGTCCGCTTCGGTCATCACGTCAGCGCGCAGCACATAAACGCCGCCCGCTTTATCTTGCAAGGTTTGCAAGCCGGTCGAACGCAACAGCAACTGAATCTCATCTTGCAACGATTGCAGATAACTGGGCGGATGATCGTTGAGAATCACCAGATCAATCGGCAGCCCCTTGAGCCGCAGGTATTCATGCCCGCGCAACACCTGTCGCAACATGTCCAGCTCGCCTGTCGCACCAATACGCACCAGCACGATCGGCAGGTCGCCACTGATACCGTGCTTCCACAATTCAGATTGCGTCTTTTGATTCAGCATCAGTACGTCTGAACGCGGGCGCAAGGAGTTGTCAGAATATAAAACGCGTCCGGCCAGACGCTGAAACAGGTGCGCCTCGCGGGTTTCGATGTTGAGGTGGCGCAGTTGAATTTGCGCCATCGTCCACGCCAGCCGTTCGACGCGCGCGAAGATCGTGGTGTCGTGATATTTGTCGGCCAGCATCAAGATGTGTTCGCGCGAATGCGCCACGGCGGTCGAAAACGTGATGCGCGCCGTCTCGTTCGGTTGCAGCCGCACGCGCTGGCGCAGGCTGAAAATCGGATCGAGTACTGTGCCGACGGTGTTAGAGAGCGGGCGGTCTTCGGTCACGGCGAGCGGCGTGCGGGCGTCGTGGCCGCGTCCCAAAAAGCGATTGCGGCTCGTTTCATATTGCACCGCGCCGATGGCGTCGCCTTCGGTGGCAACGGTGTGTACCGCAAAAACTGTCGGGTCATTAGGCGAACGCGGACGACGGCGCGCAATCAGCGAATTGTCGGCGCGCACGAATTCAGTCTCGATAAAAAGATTGCTGAACGCCGGATGCGCGGCATCGGCGGCGGGCGTCGCCAACACGATTTCGGCATAACTCGTCACTTCGATTTCACGCACGCGCGGCGAACGATTGGTGAGCGTCACGCAACGCACTTCGGCGTTGTCTTCGGGCGAGACGATGATGTCGGTTTGCGTGTGAATCCCTGAGTCGAGCCGTTTGAAGACAGCGCGCTCTTCGGTGAAGGTCACCTCATAACTTTGCGGCACGCGTGTGGTGGGTTGATAGCCGGTTGACCAAAGCGCGCCGGTGCGCACGTCGCGCACATAGCAAAAGCTGCCCCAGTGATCGCGCGTGCCGTCTTCGCGCCAGCGCGTCACCGCCCAGCGCGATTCAGACTGAGCGGTACACATCGAATAGCCCGCGCCCGCCGAAGTCACCATCACGGAATACTCACCGTTCGAAATTAACTGCGTGCGCGGCGTCGGCTGGTGGGGCGAATCGAAACTGACGGCGAGCGGCGCGATCAGCGGATTGACAATGCGCCCCGGCAACATCTCTTCAGCGCGGAAGCGGGCGAGCGGCACGCCTTGCGGAATGCGTTCCTGCAATAACAACTCGGTGGCTTGAATCAGCGGGTCGGCATGAAAACGCCGCTGCATCACGTCGTCGTGCAATACGTTGTCGAGCGCGACGAGGCTCATGCCCTGATGGTGCGCCATGAACGAATGTATGACGACGTGCGTTTGGTTTTTTGGCAGCCGCTCGGGCGTGTAATCAATCGCTTCGTAAAAACCGTAACGCGACAGCGCGTCTGCTTGCGCCAGTCGTTGCATGTTTTGCAGCGCGGCTTGCGGCGCGACCTGCGCGGCCAACACCGTGGCATAAGGTGCAATGACCAGGTCTTGGCTCAAGCCGCGTTTCAACCCCAGACCCGGCACGCCGAACGGGCCGTACTGAAAATTGAACTGCAAATCACGCGCGTTATAAGCCGATTCAGAAACGCCCCACGGCACGTTGTGTTCGCGTCCGTAAGCAATCTGGCGCGCGACGATAGCTTGGTAAGTTTGATCGAGCAGCGTCTCGGGGTAATCGCGCGTGACCAGCAGCGGCATTAGGTATTCAAACATCGTCGCTGTCCACGAAACGAGCGCCCGTCCGGCTCCTTCAATTTGCGTCAACTGCCTGCCGAGCCTGAACCAGTGTTCTTGTGGCGCGTCGCCTTTCGCAATCGCTACCAGACTGGCAAGGCGCGATTCAGAAGCCAGCAAATCGTAAAAAGAATTATCGCGGCGGCCATCTGTCACGTTGTAACCAATGGTGAACAGTTTGCGCTCTCCGTCGAAGAGGAACTGAAAATCCATCGCCTCAATCAGCGCGTCGCAGGTTTGCGCGAGCGCGCCAGTGCGGTGCAAGAAGTTCGCGGCGGATTGCGCGGTCTTTTCGAGGGAGGCGGTGAGTGCGCTCAAACCCGTCAACAGCGCGGCGCTTTCGTTCGGCGTCAGCAAGGCCAGTTCGGCTGAGAGCGTGCTGATTTCGTCTAACCCGCGCGCGCAACTTTCCTCAATCTCGCTGACGGTGGGCACGCGATTGAATGATGCGGCGAGCTGCTGCCAGCGCGCGGCAAAGGACGGCGCGACGTGTTCGACGAGCGGCGTGAGATGCTCGACCTGCGCGGCGTTCCAGCCGATCAGTGTATTGAAATCGCGCCGCGCCGTGCGCGTCTGTTTCAGCAAGGCAGCAATCCAGAAATGAAACTCGGCGAAATTCGCGGTCGTGTCGCCTTGAAGTCGCGCCCCAGCTTGCCCTTGCGCTTGCCCTTGCGACTGTCCTCGTTCGAGTGCGTGCGCGATGTCTTCGACTTCGTCGGCGTGTTGGGTGAGTTCATCAAAGAATGCAGCCCAACGGCTTAACTCAGTGGGCGCACCCTGCATCGCCGTGACCAGCGCGCCACAGGCTTCGATCTCGCGGTTCAATTGCTTGACGCTGACGACCTGCGTGCGGTCTTTTACACCTCCGATGCGTTCGGCTTCTGCCAGCAACAACGCGAGCGTATCGGCCAGCCCTTCCAGCCAGCGCGCATCGAATAATTTCTGTTCAGACAAATCGAGCGCGGCCTGTTTCACCGCGATCAGATGGCCGGCCAGGTTGCCGCTGTCCACGGTCGAAACGTATTGCGGGTGCAGCGGCGCAAGCGTCGTCGTGTCGTACCAGTTAAAAAAGTGCCCTTGAAATTTTTCAAGCTTGCGCAACGTCGCAAAGCTGAGTTCAAGGCGCTCGACGATTTCGAGCAAGCCCACGTAACCGAAATCGCGCGCGGCGCAGGTCGCCAGCAACAGCAATCCCATGTTGGTCGGCGAAGTGCGATGGGCGATGACCGGACGCGGGTCTTCTTGAAAATTATCGGGCGGCAACCAATGGTCAGCGTTGCCGACAAAGGTTTCAAAGAACCGCCAGGTGCGCCGCGCAATCAAACGCAGCGTCTGCCGGTCTTGCTCATTCAAGGCGCGGCTTGATTCTTTCAGCGTTGCCCCGCTGCGGCTGACGAAATATGCGAGCCACGGCGACAGCGCCCACGCCAGCAAAAACGGCAGCGCGAACCACAACGCTTGTGGCCGCAGCATAACAACGCACAAGGCCATGACGAGGGCGAACAACGTCGCCCGATACATTGAACTCC
>JAYSVR010000379.1:0-15176 GCA_043718445.1 Acidobacteriota bacterium
CCAGCGGGAAGGCGAAGAACAATCCGACGGCCAACAGCAGATTGGCGATGTGGCAACTCCACAGCATCTGTTCGGGCGTGCCCCATTTGACGTAATCCAGCAGTCGAACGATAAAGAGCGCCAACGGCACGAAACCTAGCCATTTCATTTGGGTGATCGGTTTCATCTGAAAAACTCCGCGAAGGAAACTTATGGAAAATCTTTTGTTAGCGATGCGCGGCATCAGCAAACAATATCCAGGTGTAGTCGCGCTTGACGATGTCTCGCTCGAAATCGCGCCCGCCGAAATCGTTGCGCTAATCGGTGAGAACGGCGCAGGCAAATCTACGTTAATGAAAATTCTCGGCGGTGTTGTCGCACGCGATCAAGGCAGCGTTGAGTTGAACGGCAACGCTGTTGAAATCACTTCGCCGCTCGCAGCCAGCCAGCACGGCATCGAATTCATTCATCAGGAACTCAGCGTACTCGAAAACCTCGACGTAGCGGGCAACATCTTCTTGCGGCGCGAACCGACTTACGGCGGTTTTTTGAAACTGATTGATCGCCCGAAGATGTACGCCGGCGCCGATGCTGCATTACGCCGCGTAGGGCTGGACATCTCAAGCCGTACCGCAACTAGCGATCTCTCTATCGCGCAACGCCAGCTCGTCGAAATCGCGCGCTGCCTTAACGTCGGCGCACGGTTGTTGATTATGGATGAGCCTACGTCAAGTTTGACGCTGACCGAAACGCGCCGCCTGCTCGACATCGTCAAAGAACTCAAAGCGCAAGGCGTCAGCGTGATTTACATCACGCACCGCCTCGACGAAGTCGAAGCGATTGCCGACCGCGTCGTAGGCTTGCGCGACGGACGCAATGCCGGAGCCTTGAGCAAATCCGAAATCTCGCGCGACCGCATGGTGAAACTGATGGTCGGACGCGAACTCAAAGACTATTACGCGCCGCCCGTGGGCAAAGCTGGTCAGCCGGGCAACGCACACTGGTTGCAAGTGAAAGGCTTGCGTACCTTACGTTACCCCGAACAAGAAATTTCGTTCAGCGTCGCGCAAGGCGAAGTCTTAGGCTTTGCCGGATTGATCGGCGCTGGACGTTCAGAAATCGCGCGTGCCCTGTTTGGCGCTGACTCGATGATTGCGGGCGCGGTTCATCTCAACGGACAGTCGCTCAAACTCGCTTCGCCGAAAGACGCCATCGCCGCCGGACTCTATCTTGCGCCCGAAGACCGTCGCCAATCCGGTCTCGTGATTGATTTCAGCATCCGCGACAACATCACGCTGCCTGCATTGAAAAGTTACGCCAACGCAGGGCTAATTGATTCCCAACGTGAAACGGCGCGTGCGAATGAGATGATGCAGACCATCAACGTCAAAGCTCCGCACGCTGCTGTGCGCGTAGGAAACTTGAGCGGAGGCAATCAGCAAAAAGTAGTACTTGCGCGCTGGCTCGCGCTCAATCCGAAAGTGCTGATCTTCGACGAACCCACGCGCGGCATTGACGTAGGCGCGAAGGCCGAAATTTACGGCTTGATTCGCCAACTCTCGGCGCAAGGCGTCGCGGTGATCGTCATCAGTTCAGAGATGGAAGAAGTCTTGAATCTCAGCGACCGCATCGCCGTCATGCACGAAGGCCGCATCACAGGCATTCTCAACCGCGATCAATGCCACGAAGAAGCCGTGATGCGACTGGCGACTGGTGGCAAACCGTAGCGCAAGCTGCCGAGCTTGCGTCGCTTCAAACAGCTTTAATTCGATTCTGAAAGGGCGAGCCTTGAGAAACTTATGTCTCAGTGTTCAAACCGTTCCGCAGCAATTTTGCGCAGTGTGAGCAACGCAAGCTCGGCAGCTTGCGCTACCGGTTTTCCTTGATGCGAATGTTGCGAAACGCCACGAGCGTGCCGTGTCCGAGAAAGCCGATGTGTCCGCGTTTGTTCTGCAACCCCGGATGTTTTTTCAGCACGTCTGCTTCTTTCACGTTTGCCAAATCGGCATCCACGATAATCACACCGTTGAGCGTCACGCGAATGCGCGAACCTTGCGCGCTGATCTCTTCGGTGTTCCATTCGCCCGCCGGTTTGAGGAAGCCTGTGCGCGCCGGAATCACATCGTAAATCGAACCGTGATGCTGCTCCGATTTGATCTTGCCTTTATATCGTTCGTGCTGGTCGTCGAGGATTTGAATCTCCATGCCTTGATAAGCGGCGTCGCCTGTGAGCGGTGCGCGAATGCCTACGCCATTGTTGCCGCCGGGTTCGACCATGAATTCAAAGCGGAAGACGAAATTGCCGTACTCTTTCGCGGTCATCAGATTGCCGCCGCCGTCCGCAGGGCATTCGATCACGCCGTCTTTGACTACGTAACCCGGCCCCTGACCTTTGATGAGTTGCCAGCCGTTGAGCGACTTGCCGTCAAACAGTGGCGTGAAACCTTTTTCATCGGTTTGCGCCGACGCCGTCAGCGTGAACAAAACCGACCATAACAATAAAGTAATCAACCTGTTTTTCATTTGACCATCCTTTTCACTCTGCGTAGACTGCCCGCCATTGAAGGCTAGCTTTGCTGAGGTCAAGTTATAGAAAGCAACTTGACCCAATCATGAAACGCACACCTGAATCAACAGGCGGCAACGACAAGAAAAAAACTAAGCTGTTGGGATTGAAGAAAAAGCACCATCCCCTGCCGTGAATGTGTTCAACACATTCAGGATGCTTTGCGCGGCGGCAAGATTCATTGCCGCTGGATTTCTAAGTTTTCGTTTTGAACTTAATCACTGCCGGAAGCAGTACAACAAGTGCTGGCCTCTTTGCAAAACCCTTAGAGCAAACTGCGGAGGCAAAACACTTTTGTACGGCAAGCTTGCTACTACCTCGTAGTGAGCAGTCCGACACCACAGGAAGTGAATCACTCACAAAGGAGATCACCAAATCATGCGACAAACTTTCAACAAACTCGCTTTTGCGATGCTTGCCTTGTTGCTGACTGTCGGAATCAACACCCAGACAGGAACAGCACAAGCACTTTATGGCAGCATCGTGGGAAGTGTGACTGACCCTTCAGGCGCTGTCCTGCCGGGCGTAACAGTCACGATTACCAACACCGGCACCGGCTTAAAACTTGAGACGGTATCAGACGATACCGGGAACTACATTTTCCGCAATCTGTTGCCCGGCAACTTTGACATGGCCTTGTCGGTCAAAGGCTTTAAAGAAACGCGGCAGTCAACCATCATCGTATCGGCTGGTACTCTGAAACGCATAGACGTTTCGCTGCAAATCGGTACCGCTACCGAATCAGTTACGGTTGAGGCCGACGCGGCTACCTTAAAAACCGAAAAGTCCGACCTCAACACTGAGATCAATTCCAAGCAGGTTTTATCGCTGCCTTTGAATCAATACCGCAACTATCAATCGCTGCTTAATTTGGTGCCGGGCGCGACGCCTACGCAATTCCAGAACGCTGAGATTGACACGCCGGGTCGCTCGCTGCGCACTTGGGTCAACGGTACGCAACCGAACAGCAACACGACGCGCGTTGACGGTGCGGTGTCGGTGAACGTTTGGTTGCCGCATCACGCTGGTTACATTCAACCGGCTGAAACCATCGAAACGGTCAACATCGCCACCAATAACTTTGATGCTGACCAAGGCATGGCTGGCGGCGCGGCGCAAACCGTCATCACCAAATCAGGCACGAATCAATTCCATGGCTCCGCGTTCGAGTTTTTCAATGGCGACAAACTGAATTCCAACAGTTTCTTTAACAACGCGAATGGCTTAATTCGTCAACCGCAGAACCGCAATACTTATGGCGGAACCTTTGGCGGTCCGATCAAGAAAGACAAACTCTTCTTCTTCGGTTCTTACGAAAACTTCCGTGATCGCCGCACCTTCAATTTCACCTCAACCGTGCCGACTGCCAAGATGCGTCTCGGTGATTTTTCCGAAGCGGCGGCGGCCTACAACACTGCTACCAATCCGACCCGGTTTCAATTGTTCGACCCCACGACTGGCGCAGCGAACGGCACGGGACGTTCACAGTTTGCTAATTTCACCGTTCCCGGTGCCCAGATCAGCTCAATCGCCAAAGCGATCATGAACTATTACCCGGCAGTGAACTCGACGCGTGACATCAACGGCAATTTGTTGCTCGACGATTATGCGATTGCGCGTCAGGTAAAAGTTGATCGCGGTAACTATGATTCCAAGTTCACCTTTCAACGCACCAAAGAGCACTCAATTTGGGGCAAGTTCTCAATGTTAGATGCCAACGTCGTTGACAACTACGTGCTTGGCTTTGATGAAGGCAGCTTGGGTGACACGCGTGTCTACGTGGTCAGCGTTGGTCACACTTGGACGTTAAGCCCGACTTTGTTGCTCGACGGAAACTTTGGATATAACCGTCAAAATCAAACCGTAACTGGTCCTGATTTTGGCAAGAATCTTGGTATTGATCTGGGTATTCCCGGAACGAATGATCCCAAAGACATTCGAGCCAGCGGTTTACCGACCTTTGCCAATGGTTACAGCATCGGCAACACGCCGAACTGGATGCCGTTGTTCCGCAAAGAGGTCAATTACAGCTTCAGCAGCGCATTGACCAAAGTGATGTCAAAGCATGAATTCCGCCTGGGCGTTGACGTGGTCAAACTCGAACTGAACCACCGGCAAGCTGAGTTCGGTTCTTATGGTCTCAAGGGTGGTATCGGTTTTGGTGGCAACGTCACCGGAGCCTCTGGTTATGCCGCTCAGACTTGGAACTCGTTTGCCGCGTTCCTGTTGGGCCGGGCTGACTCATTCTCCAAAGACATCCAAACTGAAACGATGACTGGCCGTGAATGGCAATCGGCGGTTTACCTGCGTGACCGTTGGCGCGTTAACCAAAACCTGACGCTCAACCTCGGGTTGCGGGTTGAAAATTATCCGTTGATGTCACGCGTCGGACGCGGCATCGAACGTCTTGATTACAGCACTTATACCGCTCTCTTGGGTGGTATCGGCAACGTACCCAAGGACGTTGATCTCAAACTCAAGAAGTGGTACGTCGCACCCCGTCTCGGACTGGCTTATCGCGTTGGTGATAGCTCTGTCTTCCGCGTCGGTTATGGTCGCACGATCAACCCGTTGCCGTGGTCGCGTCCGTTGCGCGGGTCGTTCCCCTTCGACATCACCTTAAACAATTCTGCTGAAATCTATAACACGCTGTTCCCGCTCAACGTGGGCATTCCTAACACTCCGATCCCTGATCTGAGTTCGGGTCGTGTGAGATTGCCGGCGGGCGTGTTCATGCGTTCACCCAATAATGGTACCGAGTTTTTCCCCGGCGCAGGCAGCGGTCTTAACCGTGCCATTATCCAACAATGGAACTTCACCCTTGAACACAAATTGCCGTGGGACATCATTGTTGAGACTGGCTATGTCGGCACGCGCACAGATGGCGGTTATGCCGATTTGAACATCAATTATGGCGAACCGGGTGGCGGCAACGCGGCACGTAAGTATTTTGCTCAGGCAGGTGCTAGCGGCATCAACGACTGGGGCGCTCGCACCCGGAGCCGCTATCACTCGTGGCAGACATCAATCAACCGTCCCTTCAGCAAAGGGTTGATGTTGAAAGGTGCTTACACCTTGAGCAAGGCCAGAAACATGGCTGACGAAGATGGTTGGGTGGGACTCGCTTTCAATCACCCATTGGTCTATGAAAACAACTTCGCGCTGGCGGGTTTTGATCGTACGCACATTTTTCAGACGGGTTTTGTCTATGCCTTGCCCTTCCTGCAGAAGAACAACGATCTGCTTGGTAAGGCATTGGGTGGTTGGCAAGTCAATGGCATTTTTGCCAAATACTCTGGCACGCCTTATTCCATTGGCGGCGTCAACAATGCGCTGAACTGTCAAGCGTGTGGCAACCCATTTATTAACTTCACCGGCGATCCGAAACCTGTCGGCACGGTGGGTTCGAGTACGACTGAAACCTACTACGACAAGAGCCTGTTCTCACAACCGACGGGTCTTGCTAAAGATGGTTTCGGTACATCGAAGCGCAATCAATTCCGTCGCCCGGGCGTCTGGAATCTCGACCTGTCACTCTTCAAGCAATTCCGTGTGTCAGAACGCATCCAACCTGAATTCCGCGTCGAAGCGGCGAATATCTTAAATCAGGTCAACTGGGGCGCACCTGTCACGGGCTTTACGGCACCGAACTTCTTGCAATACACCCCGGCCCAATCCGAAAGCGGAACGAACACGCCGGGGCCGCGCCGTATTCAAATCGGAATGCGCGTGGTTTTCTAGTCGCTCTGTTGTCCAGGTTGACTGGACTGCAAAGTGGTTGGATTACTCTGACCGTCACTTAATTTAGCCTCAACTGTTTGAGGTCTTAAAAAAGCGGGTCGCAAGCTCATTGCTTACGGCCCGCTTTCATTTTTTTGCGTGAGGGAATTCAACGTCGCCTGTGATTGGCAAATTGCTCTTGCAGGTATTCGATCAGGATGTATCTGGTCGTGCCGTTATCGCACTTGCTGCATATACAATCAGTACATACACTAACGCCGTGTTTAATTGGGATGAGACAAAGCGCCGCACCAACCTAAAAGACCATTGGCTTGATTTCGCTGATGCTGAGGAAGTCTTTGAGGGTGTGATTTACACATACGAGGACGACCGCTTTGATTATGGCGAACAACGCCTCGTGACGTTAGGTTGGTTGCGCGGTGTGATTGTTTCCATTGCGCATACTGAAACAGAGGCAGAAATCCGCGTGATTTCTATGCGAAAGGCGAGCAAACGTGAACAAAAAATCTACTTCGAAAACATCCAAAACTGATTGGACGCGCTTACGTGCGTTGTCAGACAGTGAAATTCATTTTTCGGCGGAACATCCTGAAGCCGACCCCGCACATATCGTCAAAGGTATTGTGCGTCAGGGCTTACCACCGGTCGCTCGCAAAGAGGCGATTTCGTTGCGCGTAGATGCCGATGTGATTGCCTGGTTTCGGGCAGCCGGGACCGGATGGCAGACTCGAATGAACTCAGTGCTTCGCGCTTATAAAGAAGCCGCCGCGCCACAGCCTGTGCGTAAATCGGCAAAGAGTAAAAGGGCCGTCCTCTGAATTATCAAGCTGTTTTATCGCCGCGCTAATTGTTCCATCAGATATTCGATCAGGATGCGCTCGTAATAAGTCGTCGCCTTTTGATTCGCAGCTGTGAGATAGCCCTTCAATTTCGCGCGGTCGAATTTCACGCTGCACTTGCCATACTTGCCGCGCAAATAATCTCTTACCAAGCTGACTTGCGAAGCGTAATGCCCGCGTTCCGCCGCGTCTTTCCACAGCGGCAAAGCCTGGCAATAATCGGGCGTTTTCAAATACTCAGGCTGACCACCGACATACAAATAACCGACGACGAATTGGGCTTGGCGATGTTGTAAGGCTGCCGATTTTTTCAGGATGGCAAAGCCTTCTTCAAACTGTTTGTCATAAAACAGCACGCGCCCCAATTGATAGAGCAAGCGCGCGTTGTTGGGCGCGTCGGTCACGGCGGCACGACAGACGGCGATGGCTTTCGGCTTATCAATCTCTTTGGAATCTAACCCGTCCGCCACTTTATCAGGGTCGGAAGAATGCGCCGCAAATTGGTCGCAATCAGTAACAGTCGAGACGGTTTGCGCACGCAACGACAATGAACCAAGTATCAAAAACACAATGAGTAAGCTGCGATTCATCTGCTGAACTCCTTAACTTGAGATGCGGGCACGCTGACGCCAACCGTGCATCGCAAAAAAATTGTAAGAACTGCCCAAAGGGATTTTCCAAAACGCCAACCCGTGGGGCATAATCCGCACACCTTAGCGCAACGGATCAACCTGAATGCCCTGAACATTACGCCGTTGCGTCGAGATTTCAACCGCCAACCAAACGATTCGATTGGATTTCAAATTCGGGAATTCGGTTTCGGTGGCCTTGCCTAACAGGCTTCGCACGGTGTGCAAATGTGAGCGATGGGGTTTTCTCATCGGTTCCTGGCTTTGAAATACGATCTTAACTGACACTTGTCTTTCCAACTCTGAAGTCACTTAGGAGGAGATCGTGATTGATTGTACAGATGCTTTACCGGTTCACCCTTCAGTCGAGCGAGTTCAACAGATAACTAACTCGCAACCTGCTCGTTATTCAGCTCATCACGTCGTTCATGCTGAACGAACATATCCCGTCATCGTTGTCTCGCCTCCTGACGATGCCGTGCAAGACCCCGTGCCAACTGCGACGCCCAATCCTGCCGACGCAAATGCGCCAACCGCCGATGCTCAAACGGGCGATAAGCAAACTTTTTGGGAGCGCGTCTTTCGCATGCCGCCGGTGCGCAAACGGCTGGAAAAAGTCCTGGTCGAAGAATGGAAGTTCACCGACATTCGCCCGCGCCACCTTGAATGGCTGTTGTCAGAGGAAGGCGAAGAGGCGCGTTATTTCTTTTTGAGCGGCAGCAATGCGCGCCAATATCATCGGCTGGTCAAAGAGTTTGGCATCGGCTTTGAAACCCGCAACAACAAGGTCGTAGATGAATCGTTCGACACGCTTAATGAATACGGCCCTGAGTTGATGGAAAAGTATTATGTGTTGATGGAACACCGCCTGATCATCAAAAAGTATTTCGCGGGTGTCTTCCGTGACCAACGCATCAGCACGCAAGCCCTGATTCGCATCGGCAACTCGGTTTGGTTCGGCCCTTTCACCGCGCCGAAATTCAGGCAGTACGCGGCGATGCTGAATACCAAGTTTCAAGTCCCCAACCACGTCGTAGGCCCGATGCTCGCCAGCGTAGGCGATTCGTTCTGGTTGCGTCAGGTGATGTGGCGCAAGACCGCGCCGCAGGAATTCGCTGAAGCCTTAAAGAAAATTGCGCCTTCGACCGAAGGTTCAGGCAATGCCTTTGCACCGGCTTTGCAATTGCTGGTGATTGGCGAAGAACACAAACTTCCGTTCACGCGCCTGATGGCTTTTTTGGATGAGTTAAAGTTACAGCCCAAAGATTTCGCGGCCTTCAGCGCCATTGAATATAACCTGGGCGCTTATCGTCTGGCCGAAGAAATTAAATGTCCGACCTTTGCGCATTACCTGCGGCAGTTGTTGGATGAATACGGCCAGGACATTAATCAGGAATCGGCGCGGTTGTTTTTAACTTCGTTCCGCGAATTCAAGGACAACGGCGAAGCCCTCGAAAATATGCTTTCGCCGAAATACAACGAAACCAAAGCGTTTATTAAAACTGTCGGCACGATCAATACGAATGTTTGGAATATGCAACGCATTACGACGTTGACCCAAACCCTGACGCAAAAAAAGCGCGATAGAGTAACTTATCTGGCGCGTGAGTTAGCGACTGAGTTATCGGTGGCGGATGTTATGTTTCTCGCCGACATTTCTGATAACGAAGACGAATGTAAATTGTTACTGGATCGTCAGCGGTTAATCGCCGGAGTTAAAGATATTCCGATTGATCGCATCGTCGAACGCAGCCATAACGATTTAATCAAAGAACTCGAACGTGAAATAGACCAGGCCAATCGCAACGGCCTTTATCGTACCGTTCGTCGCTTGCGCAGCATGATGGATAAGGAAAAATCGGCTTATACCGAGCGGGTTGACCCCAGCAAGATGACTAACATCCAGTTAAGTCGTTTGCTGATTTTCCACCGCTCCATCGCCATGCCTGGTTTCCTAGACACCGTAGGTTGGAACGTATCTTCTGACTTACAAAACACGCGCGCTGAAGGCGGCGGATATTTAGGGTACGACAAAGATATGGCGATGGTGACCATGGTTCCCAGCGAGCCGGGCGACAACCGGCAATATCGTCCGCATAACTTAAATCGCGCAGGAGCTTCGTTGGCTTTGTTTCATAACCATGCTTTCACCGATACCTTTGCGCAAAAATACTTTGGGTTCGTAGGGAAAATATTTCCGTTCTTAGGCCCCAAAAAAGATAAAGACCCTTATGCCGGGCCGAGCGGTTGGCTCGGAGCCACCAAAGGTGACATCACTGCGGCGGCTGAATCTGAATTACCTTCGTTCATCATTACGAAAATCGGACATCCGCAAAACGCCGATGGCACGAAAGACGGTAAAAATCTGTTAGTCAATTTCGACTGGGTGGTCGTAGACAAACAAAATGGCGAAGCCTTACGTTCTGACCGTGGCGTATTTAAAGTGCCATTTTTTGGCGAAGCCGAACTCGGCAAGCTGAAATGGCCTTCGAAAAAAGAACTGAAGCGCCGCGATCTCGAACGCCGTCAGAAATGTCCGGCTATTCTGAAAGCAGAAGCTCGTTAGAAATTATAGCGATTACCGCATCTTAAATGGGGCGAAGAGCTAGCAATGAACCAATCAGGTTGATGCTGACTCTCGCCCCTTTTTATTACCCCCAACCAAATGAAAATCACCAAGATCGAAACTATTAGATTCACTCGTTCGATTACGATTCACGCGGGCAAAATCAGTTGGTTATGGGTCAGGCTGCATACCGACGAAGGCTTGATTGGTTTGGGCGAAACTTATCCCGCCGCCGATGCCGCCGAAGCGGTGATTTATGAATCCTTCGCGCCGCTCTTACTTGGCGCAGACCCGCACGAGATCGAAAGATTGTGGCAAGCGATGTTTTTGCAAATCAGCTATCACGGCTGGGCGGGCGCTGAAATGCGAGCGATCAGCGCGATAGACATCGCCCTGTGGGATTTATTAGGCAAGGCCACGAGCCAGCCGATTTATCAGTTACTCGGCGGCAAGGTACGCGACCGCATTCGAACTTATAATACTTGTTACGACCATCATTTCGACTTCAACACTGACGCCGACCGGCTCGCGCAAAGCCTGTTATCCGAAGGCATCACTGCCATGAAAATATGGCCTTTTGATGAGATGGCGTTGCGCAATCGCGGCGAATACATAACACCGGCTGAGTTAGCGCGTTGCATCGAACCAGTTAAAAAAATCTGTGATACGGTGGGCGACCGCATGGAAGTTGCAATGGAATTTCACGGTTATTGGAACTTACCTTCGGCGATTAAGATAGCTAAAGCACTTGAACCTTATAACATCCTTTGGCTAGAAGAAATGCTGCCGCAAGATAACCCGGCTGCTTATAAGTTACTCAAACAGGAAACTAACATCCCTCTAATTCTGAGTGAGCGCCTGATGACGCGCTTCCACTTCCGCGAAGTTATCGAACAGGGCATCGCGCAAATCATCAACCCCGATGCTTGCTGGGGCGGCGGCATTACTGAAATGCATAAGCTGGCGAGTTATGCCGACACTCATTATTTACCCGTAGCTTTTCACAACTGCGGTGGCCCCGTGTTGCATTTCGCTTCATTGCATCTCGCCGCGAGCGCACACAATCTTTTTATTCTCGAAAGTGTCAGGCGGCACTATCAAAAAGAGTACCTGGGGCTGATAACGAATCTGAGTTCTGGCGTAGCGCGTGATGGGTGGTTGCCGATTCCTGCTGCCGATGCGCCGGGGTTGGGAATTGAATTGGATGAATCCGTCTTCACGCGGCCCGATGTCGAGGTAAAGAGCGTGACGGCTTAACGGTAGCGCAACCTCGCCAAGGTTGTGCTGCTGACGATGCGATAATTTTTGCGGAACGGTTTTACGCGTAGCACTGCGAATCCGGCAAGTTCGCGTTGCAATCAGTACGTCTGATGACCGTAGCGCAACCTTGGCGAGGTTGCGCTACGGTCTGCGAATTGTTTGAACTCCCCGAAGAAGTCTCTTGCCAAAGGTTAGCGAGTTTGCAAAAGCCTTGCTTCTTACACCGCTCAGAAATGTACGGGTATGCAATCCACAGGCAATAGCGTAGAGTGGCTGCTTTGGCAGTGAAACGTGTTGCAGGGCAGCGAAGCCGAAAACCGTGAGAGGCAACGATGAAGTTATGTGAACTATGTATACATCAACAGGCAATCGGCATTTGCGCGATGAGTCGCCCGATACCGCTGAAGATGCGATGCACTGATTTCACGCCCGGCATGGAACGCTTTTTTGCTGCGCCTGCCGATTACACAGGACTTGAACAACTGAAACAGATGGCCGTGTTTTTCGGCCTAAGCGGAAAGGAGCTCCGGCGCGTGCTGACACTGGATGGGACGCAGCGCCAGGGTTGTGGGTGAAGCAGCGGCGGTGATTTCATCCGCACGCCCAACGCTCGCATAGTTATTGTCGCAAGAGATTTGAAAAGAAATATGTCTATTCGTTTGTTTGTTGGAAATCTTCCCTACGATACGTCTGAAGCGGATTTGAAAGACCACTTCGCCGCCGTAGCTCCGGTTACTTTTTTGACGATCCCCAAAGACCGTGAAACCAATCGCGCACGCAACTTTGCTTTTGTCGAATACGGTGAGCGCGCGCAGGCGGAAGAGGCCGTACGCCGTTTTAATAACCAGCTATTCAACGGCAGACCGTTGGCCGTCAGTGAAGCCCGCCCGCGCGAAGAAAACCGACCAATGAACTCCCCTGCGCGCCCGCCGCTTTCTCGCCCTTACTCAAATGCTGACTCAGAAGCTGCGCCATCGTCGCCTTCCGGCGACAAACCCAACCGCAATTTCGGGCCAGACGCAGCACCGCCGCGTCGCAATAAAGGAAAGGGTGCGCCTAAATCGGAGCGCGGCGCAAAAGGGCCGATGCGTGAAATGGTCAGCAGTCAATTCGTCGGCGGAGACGACGACGATGATGATTACGACGATGATTATGATGACTATGAGGCTGAGGTTGAGGTTGATGATTCAGACGAAGAGGATTACGCCTCACACCTAAAGGGTGCTGAATCTCAACCTGGAAATTAAAATTAACTACAAGAGGAAACAAACAATATGGTGAAGAAATCGCGGCCAACTTTTCAAAAACGTGAGAAAGAGAAAGACCGCGTTCAGAAGCAAAAGGAAAAAGAGGAACGACGGATCGAAGCGAAAGAGCGTAAAGCGACCGCCACGACGACGAGTGGAGATGAAGATCCTGACCTCATAGGCATCCGTCCCGGCCCGCAGCCCTTACCTGAGCAATGGGATTACTGACACAAAAATTATGTTAGGGAACCGTCGCGGCCAACTCTTGGCGCGGCTTGATGAGCAACACGATGAAGACTGACAGCAGCGCGACCGCCGCGAATACGCCGAAGATTACATTCAGCGGAACGTGTCGGTCACGCAACGCGCCAAAGCCCCAATCGGCCAATCCGCCGCAACTGATGCTGACCAGATTCATCAAGCCGTAACCCGTCGCACGCAACTCAGGCCGCACAAGCTGACAGAGAATCGGCATGTTGTTGCAATCGAAAAAGCCCCAGCCGATGCCGTAGAGAATCAGGAAGCCGACTGCGAACATCAACTGTCCGGAAAGGCCGACGCCGAAGAGCGCGGGCAAGAACAAGGTCATCCCGATGGCACTGACGTAGATGCGCCCGCGGTCGGATTTTCGCATCCATCGATCTGCGAGGTAGCCGCCCACCAGCACACCGACGAGCGAGGCCAGTTGCACCGGTAGGACCGCGTAGAACCCCGCATCGCCTTGCTTCAGGTCGAACCGTTCTTTCAAAATGTCCGGCATCCAATCTTTCACCACCCAACCCGCGAGGGCGGGCAATGTGAAATAGGCCACGAGCAACAGAAACGCTGGATTTCCCAGCAATTCTCGCATCGCGGAGGCGGGCGAAGTTGCGGAAGGTCCGGACAAACCGACTCGCGGCGGATTGCGGAGGAACAGCAGAAGTGGAATTGCGTACACCATGCCGACGATGCCGGAAACTTGGAACGCGGTTCGCCAGCCGAGGCTCGGTTCGTCGGCCACATAGCCGGTGAAACCGCCGAGGATGAGGCCGAGATAGATTCCCATTTGATGCAGGCCGACGGCACGCGACCGAGTCGGGCCGAGGTGAAAATCGGTGATGAGTGCCAGCGCCGCCGGGATGTAGAACGCTTCGCTGATTCCCATGAGAGCGCGAGCGAGAACGAGTTCGTTGAACGTCGTCACGAAGCCCGTACCGCACGTGACGGCTGACCACACGAACAGGCTCGCAACGATGGCGTACCGTCGGCTGAATCGATCCGCGATGTAACCGCCAATCGGGCTGAGGAGCGCATACACCCACTTGAACGAGCCGAGGATGATGCCCCAATTTTCCTTCGATTGGATGTCGGGAATGTCGCCCATCATCGACGACTTCATCGCGGCGAGCATCTGCCGGTCGAGGTAGTTCAACATCGCCACCGGCACGAGCAGGACGACAACGAGCCACGCGGTGGAGAGAGTCCGTGGGGAATTCATGCGGCTACCGTGTGTGGGGCAGGGTGCCGTTTGTCATAGTGATTACTGTCGATAACGTGGCAGTCACAGATTCAAAAACGGCACCGGTAACAGAAATGCGTGCTGTTCGTACAGGCTCGCGATGCCGTTCCAACTTGTGAATTGCGTGAAGAATACGATCAGCACATACGTGGCCGCGATGGGCAAGAATGGCACGCGGCCCGTCCAGCGGAAGAATCCGTGGCGAGGCTCCGCTCGGCGGTTCGCACGTGCGAGTGCCCAACCCGTGAGGAAGCGAGCGGGATAGATGAACGCCACGAACACGAGGCTCGGCAGCCAGGCGGCTTCGCTCGGAATGACCTCGATTTTCAGCAAATACAACGGCACCGCGAACAGCAGCGTGAGCAAGAACGCGAACGCGAACATCCACGGTGCGCGCTGAAATTTTCGGCGAACCACACGCACTTCAAACGCCGTGCGGAACCGTCCCGTCTCGGCCAATCGCATTTGCAAGAACGGCAGATACATCACGACGAGCGTGAGCAGAAATGCACCGAGGAAGCCCACAACTGGCGCGGCGCGATACTCGCCGCGGCTGGCCGCGAGGATGCTAATCGGCACGAACAGCCAGAGGAACGCGGCGAGGAAGCCCTTCAATCCGAGCACGAAATAGTAGGGCAAACGCAGCGACACGAGCAGTTCCCACACGGCATCGCGCGAGCGGGTGTAGGAACTATCCGGGAGGTTACGGAAGAGCAGTAGCACGTTGAACGGGTTCAGGAAGTTGCGGATGCGGCCGCCGTTTGCGATGGCCGTGATGAGATGAATCGCGGTTGCCGCGATCAGCACGAAGAGGCCGATTCGCCAGTTGCGTGCGGCCAGACTTCCGGGGT
>JAYSVR010000380.1:0-1618 GCA_043718445.1 Acidobacteriota bacterium
TGCGGCAAACTGATCGAACGCATCACGCAAGGCCAACGCTCGACGTATTTTTGCGCGCGCTGCCAAAAGCTGCGTTAGGAAAATCGGACAAAAGAATGCGAGCAAAGGAATATGTTTAGAATGGAGTCCGAAGTTTTGTAACCGGAAAATCATTCCTTGGTGCCGATTCTTTTGTCCAAACGGTGTGACTGTTTTAGAGTGCGCGTCAATCGCAGTTTCATTTCCAACCAACCAATCAAGGAGCTTTCGTTATGCAGTGGGCCAAATCCGTCTGTTTTGTCGTGTTGTTTTCTCTTGCCGCTTTCGCGCAGGAAGCGTTGACGCCGGCGGCGTTGGAGGCGGCGCTCAATGCCAAGCCGACGGGCGCGACGGCGGATGCGTTGGTCGCGCGTATTCGGCAAACGTTCGGCAGTGATCTCACCAAACCGCAAGCGCCGAAAATTGACGAGCTGGAAGCCGCTTGGGCTATCGAAGCAGCCGATGCCAAAGAGGTGCGCGTGATGTTCGATCACCTGCAACCACAAGGCGGTTTGCTGCTCACGCGTATCGGCACGAGCAACGTATTCGCGGGCGTCAAGCATTTCGGTTGGGGCGATGCGATGCGCTGGCAATACGATGTGGACGGCAAACGGATGCAGGTCGGCACCGGACAGCTTGAGATTTACACTACGCCGCCCGAAGCCAAAGAAGAGCTTGGCGTGCCGAAAGGCAAAGTCACGCAAATGCCGAAACACACGAGCAAAATTTTTGACGGCGCTACGCGCGATTGGTGGGTGTATGTTCCGACGCAATACACGGCTGACAAGCCCGCCGCTGTGATGGTCTTTCAAGACGGACAAGGCCCGCGAACTTATATGCCGGTCATTCTCGACAACCTGATCGCGCAAGGCGACATTCCGGTGATGATCGCTATCTTCGTGCCGCCGGGCGTGAACCCGGATGGCAGGCCGAATCGCAGTTTTGAATACGACACGTTGAGCGATCAATACGCGCGGTTTTTGCTCGAAGAGATTTTGCCCGAAGTCGAAAAGAGTTATCGCCTCAGCAAAGACCCGCAGATGCGCGCCATCACCGGCAGCAGTAGCGGCGGCATTTGCGCTTTCACTGTCGCGTGGGAACGTCCGAACGAATTCAGCAAAGTGCTGTCGTGGATCGGCAGCTTCACGAACATCGCGGCGGGGCCGACGGTGCGCGCGGGCGGACACAATTACGAAGCGCTGATTCGCAAGACGCCGAAGAAAAACATTCGCGTCTTTTTGCAGGACGGCGCGAACGATCTCGACAACGCCAACGGCAACTGGCCGCTCGCCAATCAACAGATGGCGAAGTCGCTTTCGTTTGCCGGGTATGATTACAAGTTTGAATATGGACGCGGCTTTCACAGCGCCTCGCATGGACGCGCCATCCTGCCCGATTCGTTGCGCTGGCTGTGGCGCGGCTGGAAATAAGTTTCGCAATTATCACGCGGTTCTCAAACGACGGACCTCACAGTCCGCCACCACCAACAACTAGCTGTATCAACCTTACTGCGGAGGAAAACATTCATGGCAAGCAATCGAGGTGTGGCCTACATCAAACCCGGTGTGGTCGAAGTGCAAAGCATTGATTATCCCAAGCT
>JAYSVR010000039.1:0-8374 GCA_043718445.1 Acidobacteriota bacterium
CCAGCCCGCATCACACGCCGCACGCGAAGCCGCTACCTGCGCGTTGCCACCTAATGCCTGAATGGATGCCGCCAATGCTTTCAAGTCTTCAAACGGTTCCGGCCCGCCCAAGCCGCGTCCGCCTGAGACGATGATTTGCGCGTCTTCCAAACGCGCTTCACCGGCGGATTCAGTCTTGCGTTCGACGATGCGCGTGCGTCCATCAGCCGCGAGCGTCAACGCAGCTTGTTGCACGTTTGCGCTTGTGTCGCGTGGCGCAGCCGGTTCAAAAGCCCGCGCGCGCAACCATACAACGGCGGGCGAACGTTTGAGCGCAATCGTGGCTACGGCCTTGCCACCATAGACTGCGCGTTTGACCTGCAAGGTATCGCCCGCCGGAATCAACTCGACGCCATCGGCTACGGCACTGCCGCCCAAGCGAAAAGCCAGACGCGGCGCGAGTTCCTGACTATAGGTGTCGTTGCTCAACAACACGACGCGCGGCGCGTGCGGCTGACACAGTTGCGTGAGTGCGGCCAGACAGGTTTCGGGTTGATAGTCAGCCAGTTCAGCACAAACCGTGACGGCATCGGCGATGGCGCTGATGCTGGCGAGCGCGGCTTCGTCAGGTGAACCGAGCAAGAACGCGTGCAACTGGCTGCCGAGCGCATCGGCGAGACGGCGTCCGGCTCCGGCGACGCCTTGTGCGGCGCGGTCGAATCCGGCGGAAGCGAAAAGACAGATGATTACGTCGTTCATGTTTTTTGAAAAGACCGTCCACGAAGTCACACGAAGAAAGACACGAAGCAGAACGGGCGGGTTTCCTTCGTGTCTCCCTTCGTGTGGCTTCGTGGACGAAAAATGATTGTTATCGAATAGCCGTATGCGTCGGCGCAGGTTTCGAGTTGCCGCCATCCACAATCGCCTGATTCACCAGCACCTGAAAATCCTGCCGGATGTTGATGTGCGTATAAGGAATGACCTGCGTCATCATTACGCCGATGGTTTCTTCCTGCGGGTCTACCCAAAAGTAGGTGCAGTAAGCGCCGCCCCAGCCGTATTGGCCGACTGACGTTGTGATGCCCGCCTGGCCTACGTCTTTGACGACGCTGTAACCGAGTCCGAATCCGTAACCGGGGCCACTCAGCCAGACGGGCAGGTCGCCGATGTGATTGACGGTCATGAGTTCAACTGTCTTGCGACCGAGGATTCGCGCGCCGTCGAGTTCGCCGCCGTTGAGCATCATCTGATGAAAGCGCACGTAATCGGCGACAGTAGAAACCAGTCCGCCTGCGCCTGAGAAATATACGTGCGGCTCTTTGACGAAGCGGCTTTCGGCGTTGGCCGCTTCCATCAATTTGATCTTGTTGCCGTTCTTTTCGTCGGGTTGATAGAGCGTGGCGAAACGCGCGAGCTTGCTCGTCGGCAAATAGAAATGCGTGTCCTTCATCTTCAGCGGTTCGAACATGCGCTTTTGCTGAAACTCGTCGAGCGTTTGGCCTGAGATAACTTCGACCAGACGGCCTACGACATCGGTGGCGGGGCCGTATTCCCACGCATGGCCGGGATGAAAATTCAACGGCAAGGCAGCCAGCCGTTTGACCATATCGCCGATGGTGTCGTTCGGCTTCCGCGCATCGCGCAGCTTCGCCAGTTCGGGTTGCGTGATGCCGCGATAGGTGTTGGCGAAGCCCGCCGTATGCGTCAGCACGTGCTTGAACGTGATCGCGCGCGCGGCGGGTATGAGTTTGTAAGGCGTGCCGGTGCGCTCTTCGTTCGAGGCGACTTGTGCGACTTTCATGTTGGCGAATTCGGGCAGGAACTTCGCAATCGGGTCGCCCAACAGAAAGTGGCCTTCTTCATAAAGCGTCATCAACGCGACTGACGCGATGGGCTTCGTCATCGAGGCGATGCGAAAAATTGTATCGGGCGTCATCGGCGTTTTGTTTTCTACGTCACGGAAGCCGACGCTGTCTTGATAAACGACGCGACCACGGCGCGCGACTAACGTCGTCACGCCTGCGACAAGACCTTTGTCCACATAACGCTGCATCGCGGTGTGGATGCGCGCGAGACGTTCGCTCGACATGCCTACGTCTTCGGGTTTGGCAGCGGGCAACCCTGCGACAGTTTGTGATTGCGCTTGTGTGTTGGGCGTGCTGACGAGCAACATCGCCACGATGAGTGTGAATGCAAAGAATCGTTTCATGGATTTGCCTCTGAAGGTACAGCAACCTTTCCAGGTTGCTGCGGACTTGCCAATGCGTCTGTTGAGGGAGCCTCAGCAACCTGGAAAGGTTGCTGTACCGTTCACAACGCCCGCGTAACTTCCAAGATGCGTTGCGCCAGTTGTTCGACTTTCTGTTCGAGCGAATCGCCCGTGACGAATTCGCACTGCACGTCTTTCACAGGAATGCTCAGATCAGCCACCGCGTAATACTCACCGCCCGCGCGAATGGCTGCTGCGTCTATCCCAAATTCGGGGCCCAACTCTTCCAACGTAAATTTCTGAATCGTCGTACGACCAGACATCATGATGTCGCGCACTTTAGGAATGCGCGGGACGTTGTGTTCGTCGTTGGTGATTGAGATAACGAGCGGCGGCGCAGCTTCGACAATCTCAAAACCATCGTCGGTTTGGCGTTTGATACGCAACTTGCCGTCAACACTTTCAATGCTGTCTACAAAGCCGATGTAAGGCACATTCAATAATTCAGCCAGCAACGCGCCGGTTTGGCCTACGCCCCAGTCGCCTGACTCGCGGCCTGTGAGTACGAGATCGAATGTGCCGAGCTTTTGAATGGCGGCGGCGAGCACTTGCGCTACGGCCAATGGGTCAGGGTGCGCGTGTCCGTCATTCACGACATAAGCTGCGGCATCGGCTTTCATCGCCAGGGCTTTGCGCAAACTGTCTTCGACCGAGTCGGGGCCGAAAGAAAGCGCCGTGACTTTGCCCACGCCCAGTTTTTCTTTGCATTGAATGGCGGTTTCGATAGCGTTCTCACAAAAGATGTTGGTGACCAGCGTGGCCGCGCCGCGCACGGCTTCTTTCTTTTCGTTATCCACGCGGAATTCACGCGCAGGAGCCAGCGGGTCGAGGATTTGTTTGAGACAGACGACGATATTCACAGTGATTGCCTGAGTTGAAAAAAGGTTGAACAACTTACCGAACGGTAAGCATCGGCAATGTAGGTGGCGCGTCGCAAAACTGTCAAGGCGTTGTTCTGATGTGCGCCACTTGCGTATCATCACGGATAGACAACACGTTTTGTACGAAGGGAATTTTCATGAACGATCAAGTCCGCGAGTGTCGCGTCGTCGAAGAACTCGCCTGTTATTACGACCTTTATCTGCCGCCGGGCGATGCGCCGAAACCACTGGTTATCGCGTTGCATGGTTACGGCGGAGACAAAAGCTCGATGATGAAACTCATGCGACGCATCAACGAAACCGATTTCGCCATCGCCGCCTTGCAAGGCCCGCATCATCATCTGGTGATGCCGACCAAAGAGAATCCGACGTTGGGTTACGGCTTCGGCTGGTTGAGCAATTTCAAGCCGGAAGAATCGGTCGCGCTGCATCATCGCCTCATCAAACAAGTCATCGCCGAACAAACCGCTGCTGGCACGATTGACCCGCAGCGCGTTTTCCTGCTCGGCTTTTCGCAAGCCGTCGGCGTCAACTTCCGCTTCGCCTTTACGCATCCCGAACTCATTCGTGGCGTCGTAGCCATCGCAGGCGGCATCCCCGGCGATTGGGCGACCGAAGGAAAATACGCTGCGAACGCAGTGGATGTGTTGTATGTCGCCGCCGAACGCGATGAATTTTACACCACCGAACGCATCAGGCAGAATGCCGAAGCCTTGCAATCACGCGCGAAATCAGTGGCGTTGCACTTCTTTGACGCGACGCATGAAGTGCCGCGCGCGGCTTATCCGGTGATTGATGCCTGGCTCAAAAAACAAACGCCAAAATAATCTGAAAGACGAATAGACCTACGATGGCAGCAACTCTTGAAACGCAAATTGAAAGTTATTTTTCGATTCCCGCCGCCGAACTAACCGATGACAAAAAGCAGGAAGCCCGCGCGGTCTTCACCGAATTCAAAGCGGCTTTGAACAAAGGCCAATTGCGCGCCGCCAGCCGCAACGAAAACGGTACTTGGCAGGTTCATCAATGGGTGAAGCGCGGCATTCTGCTGGGCTTTCGGTTGGGCGGAATAATTGATTATTCAATAGACGACACGTTTCTTTATTTCGACAAAGATACTTATCCGACCAAGCGGCTGACGATTAACAGTGGAGTGCGCATTGTGCCCGGTGGTTCGTCAGTACGCGACGGGGCTTATCTGGGGCAAAGCGTGACGATCATGCCGCCCGCTTATATCAACGTAGGCGCTTATGTGGACGACGGCACGATGGTTGATTCGCACGCGCTGATTGGTTCGTGCGCGCAAGTGGGCAAGCGTTGTCACATCAGCGCCGCCGCGCAAATCGGCGGTGTGCTCGAACCCGTCGGCGCGCTGCCCGTTATCATCGAAGACGACGTGCTGGTCGGCGGCAACTGCGGCGTTTATGAAGGCACGATTGTTCGCGCTGGCGCGATTCTCGGTTCAGGCGTAATCCTCACGGGCGGCACGCCATTGTTCGACGCGGTCAAAGGCGAAGTCTATCGCCGCGAAGGTGACAAGCCGCTCGAAGTCCCGGCTGGTGCAGTCGTCGTGCCGGGCGCACGCGCCGTGACCGTTGGTGCGGCCAAAGACTGGGGCTTGTCGGTTTATGCGCCGGTGATCGTGAAATACCGCGACGAAAAGACTGAGGCTTCGGTGCAACTCGAAGACTTCTTGCGCTAAATCCGGTGTGGAACAAGATGGTATCTTGTTCCTATCGCTGACGGACAAGATGCCATCTTGTCCCACAATAAAATCAGATATGAATTCGAATCTGGGATATAGCCCGCAACTGCCCGATGGCGAGTTGCCGGAATATGAAATTCGCCTGTGCGAATCGGTTGCGGATTTCGCCGCCTGCGTAGACCTGCAACGCAGCGTCTGGCAATTTTCTGAAGTAGACCTCACGCCCGTGCGTTCGTTTGTCATCACGCAACACAGCGGCGGATTCACTTATGGCGCGTTCTCTACCGAAGAAGACCAAAGCCTGTTGGGCTTCGCGCACGCGCTGCCCGCTTATGACGACGGCAATCGGCCTTATGTTTATTCACACATGCTGGCTGTGCTGCCCGAATGGCAAAACGCAGGCATCGGCCTGAAGCTCAAACTCGCGCAACGCGATCACGCGCTGCGCCGCCGCTTGACGCCAATCAAATGGACGTTCGATCCGCTGCAATCGCGCAACGCTTATCTAAACGTCATCAAGCTCGGCGGCGTCGTGCGGCAATACTTTCCGAACTATTACGGCAATCAAAGCACCAGCGCCTTACATCGCGGACTCGACACCGACCGGCTATTTATCGAATGGTGGGTGCAATCGCGCCACGTCGCCGATGCGATGAGTGGCAAACAGCGGCAGGATGATCCCGTGGCGGCGGTCGAAATCCCTTATGACATCGAAGCGATGAAACGCCGCAACATGGCTACGGCGCGTGCCTGGCAACTCAAAGCCCGCGCCGGCTTTCACAAGTGTCTGTCCGACGGTTTGTATTGCGCGGGCTTTGAGCCGGGCCGCGATGGCAGCAACAGTCGCTATTTGTTTTATCCCGATGAAGGAATCGAGATGAGATAGGAAAGTCAAAATCAGAAAGGAATGAAAAGGCAAAAGGCAAAAGGCAAAAGGCAAAAGGCAAAAGTGTGGGACTCTCTCTTTTCGATAAGTTGAAAAAGAACGAGTGCTGCACTTTTGCCTTTTGCCTTTTGCCTTTTGCCTTTTGCCTTTCTGCACAATGAAAGTAGAAAGAATTGAACTCAGAGAAATAAAACTGCCGTTAGTCGCGCCCTTTGAAACGAGCTTCGGGCGCACCTACGAACGCGAGATCGTGTTGGTCAAGGTTTATGGCGAAGGCGAACACGGCTGGGGCGAATGCACGGTCGGCGAGAATCCGTTTTATAACCACGAATGGGTCAATGGCGCGTGGTCGCTCATCCGCGATTTCGTAGCGCCGATGGTCTTGGGCAAAAGTTTTGACAAGCCGGAAGACGTGCCCACGCTGACGCAAAAGATTCGCGGCAACAAGATGGCGCGCGCGGCGGTCGAGTGCGCCGTGTGGGATTTAGCTGCGCGGCAACAAGGCAAGCCGCTGTGGCAATTGCTCGGCGGCACGCAGTCAGAAATCAACTGCGGCGTTTCGCTCGGCCTCGAAGACACCGACGCCGCAATGCTCAAAAAAGTAGAGAAAGAAGTCACCGCCGGTTATCAGCGCATCAAGATCAAAATCAAACCCGGACGCGATTACGAAATGATTAAGGCGCTGCGCAAAGAGTATCCGACGATCACGATGTCGGTGGATGCCAACTCGGCCTATTCGCTGGCCGATGTCGCATTGCTCAAGCGCATGGATGAATTCAAGTTGCTGATGATCGAACAGCCGCTCGCTTATGACGACATTGTTGACCACGCCGAATTGCAGCCGCAGTTGCAAACTTCGATTTGTTTAGACGAATCAATCTTGAGCGAAGCCGATGCGCGCAAGGCGTTGGCGCTCAAGGCTTGCCGCATCATCAATGTCAAACTCGGTCGCGTCTCAGGCCACACCGAAGCCCGCAAAGTGCAAGCTCTATGCCACGCTCAGAACATCCCGGTCTGGTGCGGCGGCATGCTCGAAGCAGGCATCGGACGCGCGCATAACATTCACATGTCTACGTTGCCCGGTTTCACGTTGCCCGGCGACGTGTCGGCTTCTAAACGCTATTGGACGGAAGACATCATCACGCCCGAAGTCACTGTCTCACCGCAAGGCAAGATCGCGCGTCCGACCGGCGTGGGGTTGGGTTATGAGGTGAATGAGAAACGGATTGAAGCGTTGACCGTGCGAACTGAAATCCTCAAGTGAAGTCATTGCACAGGCGTGGGCGGCTCTGCCAGGCTTACTGGACTGAAAATTACGCGACGATAGATTTGGCTGAGCGTGAGCGTTACGCCCAGCGAATCAAGCCTGACAGGGCTTTCCAACCCGATAATGTCGGCGCGCAACCACTGTCCATCGGGTTGTCGTTGATAGCGCGTTACGTGCGGGCGCGTCTGTGAAATGAGCAAATACTCTCGGAAACTTTCGATGGCTTGATAGGTCAAAAATTTCTCACCCTGATCGTAGTTTTCCGTACTCGGCGAAAGTACCTCACAAATAAAAAGCGGATTGAGCAAGGTATCAATGCCGTGGATATTTTCGACTTGCGCGTTGCCGCAAACAACGCTGGCATCGGGGTAACGAAAGGGCGGTGCAAGCAGCGTTCTAATGGCAGTCTCGCCGCCGAAGACTTCGCACGAACGGCCTTCAAGCAGATTGCCGAGCAAGCGGGCAATGTCTATGGCAATTCTGCCGTGCGCAATCTTGCCGCCCGCCATCGAAACAATCTCGCCATCGAAATATTCAAAGCGTTCGTCTGAGTTCAGCAACAACTCGCAGTATTCTTCAATCGTGTATTTATGTTGCAGCTTCGGTTGAGCGGACATTGGTGTTCTCCTCAATCAATGGGGAATGTTCAGCGTCGCATCATAAGCTCGTGCCAATAAGTCAGACAAGATGGCCCGCATCCCGTAGCTTGTCGCTTAACCAGGTCGTCATTTCACTGAGCGCGTGAGCTTCCTTGCGATTCAATAATTCAACGACATCATTTGGGTCATCCACATCAAGCGCAATGCGCGGCAGTTCAATTACAGTGCATTGCGCTCCGGCCTTTTCCGCTTCTGCCAAATGCTTCGGCAAACTGTTCGGCCCGAAATGCGAAGGAAACAAAGTCGGCGGACGCCGCAAGATCGCGTTCGTACCTGTGCCTTCGCGCGAAGGCACGATGACGCACGCGGGCGCGGGATGTGTGTCGTACGACAGGATGGTTTCGATGTCTTTCGTTTGTAGCAACGGCAAATCGAGCGGCAAGCGCAAGACGGCTGCAACGCCGCGCGCGGCAAGTTCGCGCGAACCGAAATCAACGGAATGGCTCTCTGAGATTTGCTCCCGTTCGAGAACGACTTCAAAGCCGTAGCGTTCTGCCAACTCAATCGCAGGCTGATAAAGCGTGACGACGGCCACGCCATCAACTCCCTTCACCGCAGCCACAACAGCAAAAGTATGTTCGAGCATCGCCCAGGCAAGCTCGGTTCGTTCGGCTTGCGTGAACCGATCTGCCAGCCGTTGTTTGGCGCGCGTCAGGTCTTTGACGGGCAATAAGATGTAGCGCATAAAGCATCCCCTATGAACCGAATGGACAGGCTACTCGGCATCG
>JAYSVR010000381.1:0-4613 GCA_043718445.1 Acidobacteriota bacterium
AACCTCGGCCCCGGCGCGTACCGGCTGCGCGTGCAGGCGCGCACCAGCGATGGCCGCCTCGGCGAAGAAGGAGCCTTCAGCTTCACGATCCTGCCGCCGTGGTATCGCACGTGGTGGGCTTACGGTGTTTACGCGCTGCTGCTGGCGACGTTGATTTATGCGGCTTCTCGCCTGTTGCGCCGCCGCGTCGAAGCGCGCGAACAAGCGAAAGCCGCGCTGCGCGAAGCTGAGTTGCGCGCCGATGCCGCAGCCGCGCAAGCGAAATCGCTGCAAGCCGAAAACGAGGCGTATCAGCGCCTGAAGGCGACGCAGGAACAATTGCTGGTGCAGGAAAAACTGGCTTCGCTCGGAGCCTTGACCGCAGGTATCGCGCACGAGATCAAGAATCCGCTGAACTTCGTCAACAACTTCGCCGACCTGTCGGTGGAACTGATGGACGAATTGCGCGAAGACATCGAAAAGATGGAAGCGGGTACGCCGCCCGATTACGAAAACATCAAAGCGTTGCTCGACGATCTGACCGGCAATGCCCGCAAGATCAACGAACACGGCAAACGCGCCGATGGCATCGTGCGGAGCATGCTGCTGCATTCGCGCGGACAGGCGGGCGAGCGCCAACCCACCGACATCAACGCGATGCTGGACGAATACGTGAACCTGACCTATCACGGCATGCGCGCGCAGGATTCATCCTTCAACGTGACCATCGAACGCGCGTTGGCGAGCGATGCCGGTTCGGTCGAAGCCATCCCGCAAGACCTGAGCCGCGTGTTTTTGAATTTGCTGAACAACGCTTGTTACGCGGTGAATGAAAAAGCGAAAAAGAACGGCGCAGGCTTCGTGCCGAAATTGCGCGTGAGTTCGGCGAATCTCGGCGAGGCAGTGGAAGTGCGCATCCGCGACAACGGCATGGGCATTCCGGCGGAAGTACGCGAGAAGATTTTCAATCCATTTTTCACGACGAAGCCGACCGGACAAGGCACGGGCTTGGGTTTGTCCATCAGCCACGACATCGTCGTGCAGCAACACGGCGGGCAGTTGGAAGTGGAAACCGAGCCGGGCGAATACACCGAATTCATCGTGCGTTTGCCGCGCAAGGGTGGATTACGGCTGCGATGACTACTTCACGAAACCGCTGGGTTTCGTTATGTTGAAAACGAAATTGCTGACAGGAAACGGTAGCGCAATCTGCCGAGATTGTGCGGCGTGATGACCTACGACATTGATTGCACCCATAATCCCACGGCTTCGGTAAGTGAAGCTTCGCAATCTCGGCAGATTGCGCTACTGTTGCTGCCCGATGTCAGAAGTGATGGTAGCCTGATGAAAACACTGAGCAATCCGCAAGACTTGGTTGAGATTCAAACGCGCCTGCAACAAGTGCGTGCCGATTCATCGCGTCAATGGGGCAAGATGAACGCGCATCAGATGCTCTGTCATTTGTGCGACGCCTTTCGCAACGTCGCGGGTGAACGACCGACGAACTGGCGCGGCAACTGGTTTACCAAGCACGTGCTGAAATGGCTGGCGTTGCAAGCGCCAATGAAATGGCCGCCCGGCGTCAAGACCAGCCCCGAAGCCGATCAGGAAATCGGCGGCACGAAACCGGTTGAATTCGCGCGCGACAAAGCCGATTGCGAAGCCTTGATGCAACGATTTGTTTCAAGCCAATCGTTTGTGCGGCATCCGATGTTCGGCGCGATGAGTTACGACGAATGGATGCGCTGGGCCTATTTGCATTGCGATCATCACCTGCGGCAGTTCGGCGTGTGAAGATGAAAAAGGCACAACCCAACTCAACCACGAACGACGATCAGGACAGCGCGTGGAAAGAATTGCTGGATGAATGCTTGCCTGACTGTTTGGAGTTTCTATTTCCTAAAATCTTCGGCGCGATAGATTGGTCGCGGCCCTGGGTGTCGAGGGATAAAGAGTTGGCACGGCTCAAACCGCCGTTGCCGGGCGGCAAGCTATACGCCGATAAGCTTTATCAAGTTTGGCTCAAGGATGGGCAGTCCAAATGGCTGCTGATTCACGCCGAAGTGCAAGGCCACGCGCGGCGGGGCTTCGCACGACGGGTCTTTCATTACAACTACCGCATCAGCGTCAAACATCCTGAAGCAGATGTGGTCAGCCTCGTCATCGTCACTGAAACCAAGCGCTCGGTGGAAGGACGTTATGAACGTTCGGCGTTGGGCTGTTCGCTGGTGTTCGAGTTTCCGTTGGCACAGTTGGCGATGTGGGCTGATCGCGTGGCGGAACTGGAAGCGCATCCCAATCCGTTTGCGCTCGCGGTGGCGGTGCAGTTGAAAGCATTGGAAACGCGCGGCGATAATGCCCGCCGTCTGGACTTCAAGAAACAGTTTGTCAGGCGCTTGCTCGAACGCGGTTATGCGCGCGCCAAGATCGAAGCCTTGTTCAGGTTTATGGATGAGGCGATGCGCTTGCCTGAAGCATTGGAAGACGAAGTTCGGGAAACCATTCATCAGATCGAGGAGGGAAAGAAAATGCCTTATGTCACTTCATGGGAAAGAAAAGCGAAGAAGGAAGCAATGTTGTTTTCGTTGACAGCTTTGTTGTCGCATAAGTTTGGCGAGTTGAGCGAAGCATTACAGGTGAAATTGCAGAAGCTATCTTCTGAGCAGTTACAGTCTTTATTCGTTGTCGCAGTCAAGTTTGAATCCAAAACAGAATTGACCGCCTGGCTCAAGCGGTACACGAATGGTGCGCCGGGATCGGCTCGCGTAAAGCGCACAAAAGCGATGAGCGTGTGACGCCATCTCATTGGCTCGAAGGATACCGAAATGGCTATGCGAACTGACGAACCCGTCAACAAACGCTTCAACGAAAAAACCGGGGAGTGGGAGAGCTTTGAAGTCCCACAGGCGAGGCATACGATTTTTGCCCAACTCCCGCTGCAAGTAGTGGAACGGCAACTCACGCACTTGCTGGGGGAATTCAAGCCGAGTTGGAAAAAGAAACTCTGGCGGCTTTACCCGGAAGACGTAGATCAACTCGCGCTTGACCTGCTCGAATTTCAAGACAAGAAAGACTTGCTGGCTTGGTTCAAGCAAAATCCCGTTGGTAAATATCATCCTTCCGAAGAGGGATGGGAGTAGGGTAAAACTAAAGACATGCATCAATCTGAAAGCTCGCTCATCTCATCGCTTTATCGCCGCGTAGAAAAACCGCAATCGCGCCGCGCCTGGTTGCGCGCCGCTGGGCTCGGGTTCGGTTCGCTCGCGTTGGCTGGATTATGCGGCGAAGAAAATCTAGCTTACGGAATTCCGCACTCCGCACTCGGCACTCCGCACTCGGATAATCCCCTTGCGCCAAAAGCGCCGCATTTCGCGCCGAAGGCCAAGCGCGTGATTTTTTTGTTCATGCACGGCGGGCCTTCGAGCATTGATTCGTTCGATCCAAAAGAACGGCTCATCCGCGATCACGGCAAGCCGTTGCCGATCAAGCGACCGCTGGCGTTTGCCGATGGCAAGATGGGGCCGTTGATGCGTCCGCTGTGGGATTTCAAACCGGGCGGCAAGAGCGGCATTCCGGTGAGTGACTTGTGGCCGAATGTGCGCAATGTTGTGGATGATCTTTGCATCATCCGCTCAATGGTTGGTGAGGGCGTAGACCACGGCGCAGCCCTGTTGCAATCGTTCACCGGCTCTTCGACCTTTGTGCGTCCGAGCATGGGTTCGTGGTCGCTTTATGGATTGGGGACTGAAAATCAAAACCTGCCGGGCTTCATTACGATCAAGCCATCGCTGTCGCACGGCGGCGCGAAAAATTGGGCTTCGGCGTTTTTGCCCGGCGCTTATCAAGGTACGGCCATCGGCAATTCCGGCCTGAAAGTAGACGATATCAAAGACGCGCCGATTGATTATCTCGTAGGCAAACATCTGACTGGCGACGCGCAGCGCTTCGAGTTAGAGATGTTGCAAAACATCAATCGCCGCCATCAGGAATTGCGCAAGCAGGACACGCAACTCGAAGCCCGCATTCAAGCCTTCGAACTCGCCTTTCGCATGCAAGCGGAAGCGCCCGAAGCGTTTCAGGTAGACAAAGAATCCGACGCGACCAAGAAGCTTTACGGCTTGGACAATCCCCTCACGGCTGATTTCGGCTGGCAATGTTTACTAGCGCGGCGACTGGCTGAACGCGGCGTGCGTTACATTCAATGCACGCACAGTTACAAGTGGGATCAGCACGAAGACCTTTACAACCTGCACAACAAAAACGCCCGCGAAGTTGATTTGCCGATTGCCGGATTGATTCGTGATTTGAAATCGCGCGATATGCTGAAAGATACGCTGGTGATTTGGGCAGGCGAGTTTGGTCGCACACCGGTCAGCGAAAGCGGCGACGGACGCGATCACAATCCTTATGGTTATACGATCTGGATGGCGGGCGGCGGCGTGAAACCGGGCTTTGTTTATGGGGCTACGGACGAGATTGGTTACCACGCCGTCGAAGACCGCATGCACATCCACGATTTCCACGCCACCGTCATGCATCTGCTGGGCTTCGACCACGAGAAGCTCACCTACAATCACTCCGGCCGCGACTTCCGATTGACGGATATCGCGGGCGTAGTGGCGCATAGCATAATT
>JAYSVR010000382.1:0-1614 GCA_043718445.1 Acidobacteriota bacterium
GTCAAGAATATTGCTGCGGCACTACGACGCTATGCGGCGCGACCTGCGTTGGCATTCACCGCTCTCGGTCTTTAACCGCCGAGAATGAATAGACCCTGGATTAGTTGGGAGCGACTTTGCTTTGGCTTTACGCCACGTATAATGACGGCGCTTTCGTAATCACAACTTCATACCGATGGCCTCGCACGACGAAAGATTTCAGACGAGGCCGCCACAAGCTCGCTGGGCAACACCGACAATCATCCACAACACCGACTTAGAGGTACACCTTGATGTTTATTCGAAGAATTTTTTCTGTCTGCATTTTGGTTTTGGCATTGAGTCTCGCCGCGCTCGCACAAGACTTTCGCGGCGCGATTAGCGGACGCATCACTGAGGCTTCGGGCGCAGCCGTTACCAACGCCAATGTGATGATCACCAACACGGCGACTAATGTGAATCAAGCCACGACGACGAATGATTCGGGCGATTTCAATGCGTCTTATCTGATTCCGGGCAAGTATCGCGTGACGGTCGAATCAACCGGATTCAAAAAATCGGTGCGCGACAACATCGAAGTCCGCGTCGGCGACCGCTTGCAACTCGACGTGGCGCTCGAAGTCGGCGGCGTCAACGAAACGGTGAACATCACTTCCGCTGCGCCGCTGCTTGAAACGACTTCGGCTTCGGCGGGACAGGTGATTGACCAGCGGCGCATTTCTGAATTGCCGCTCTCAGACGGCAATCCGTTTGTGTTGTCGCGGCTCGCGCCGGGCATTGCTTATACGGGCGACTTGCGGTTTTCGCGGCCCTTCGACAACGCGGGCACTTCCGCCATCGTGGCGGATGGCGCACCGGGACGAAACGAATTCACGCTCGACGGTACGCCGAATATGGCGAGTGGCGGTGGCGGCGGGCGCGTAGCCTTTGTGCCGCCTGCCGATGCCGTGCAGGAATTCAAAGTCGAGACGGCGGCTTATGACGGACAGACCGCGCATACCGCAGGCGCTACGGTGAACGTGACGCTCAAAAACGGCACGAACAAGTTGCACGGAACGATTTATGAATTCCTGCGCAACGACAAGCTCTCGGCGAATACTTTCTTTTTGAATCGCACGAACCTGACGGCTAATCCCGCGCGCGATGCCGACCGCGACGGCAAGGCTGATCGTGACCCGCTGCGTTATAACCGCTACGGCTTCACGGTGGGCGGCCCGATTTGGATTCCCAAAGTTTATAACGGCAAAGACAAAAGCTTTTTCTTCTTCGCCTTTGAAGGGCTGAAAGACGTATTCCCCGAACCGGGACTTTTCACGGTTCCGACGCAGGCGCAACGCGGCGGAGACTTTTCGGCGCTGTTGCCGAGCATCGTGATTTATGACCCGCGCACGGCTCGTGCTGATGGCGCGCGCGTGCGGCGCGATGCTTTTCCCGGCAACATCATTCCGACCAATCGGCTGAGCCCGATTGCGTTAAACTACTTGAAATTCTATCCGCTGCCCAATCAGCCGGGCGATTCATCGGGGCGCAATAATTTCATCAGCGGCAACCCGCGCACCGACAACTTCCATTCCGAGTCATATCGCTTCGATCACACGCTGACTGACAAGCAACGCTTCTTCGCGCGCTATTCGC
>JAYSVR010000383.1:0-15131 GCA_043718445.1 Acidobacteriota bacterium
GTTCTCGCGTCCGCTGTTGGCGCTCGATATGTACGAACACGCTTATCACATGGATTACGGCTCGGCGGCGGCGAAATACATTGATGCGTTTATGACCAATTTGCAGTGGGAAGAAGTGAATCGCCGCTTCGTCGCCGCGCAAAAAATGGCAGCCCTTTTGAAATGAATGCACAGGCCATCAAGCAGCAAGCGCGTGCCTTGGGTTTCGATAAAGTAGGCATCGTGTCGGCTGATGCACTGACCGAAGAAGGCGCGCGCTTGCACGAATGGCTGGCGCGCGGCTTTCACGGTGCGATGGGTTATATGGCGCGCGACCCGCAACAGCGCGCCGATCCGCGTTTGTTGCTGCCCTCAGCCAAGTCGGTCGTTTGCGTAGCTCTCAACTATTTCCAACCTGAAAAACATTCAGACGATCCCGCTGTCGGAAAAATTTCGCGCTATGCCTGGGGCGACGATTATCACGACGTGTTGCGCGACAAGCTCAAAGCCTTGCTCGCATGGATACGCGAAGCATCACCTGACATCGAAGCAAAAATCTGTGTGGATTCAACGCCGATGATGGACAAAGCGTGGGCCGTGCGTGCGGGGCTGGGCTGGCTGGGCAAGCACAGCAACGTGATTACCAAAGAGTTCGGCTCGTGGGTTTTTCTCGGCGAGTTGGTGTTATCGCTCGAACTCGAATACGACAACTTTATTGAGCCAGATCATTGCGGCAAATGTACGGCGTGTCTCGACGCTTGCCCGACGGGTGCAATCATTGCGCCTTATCAGGTAGACGGCACGCGCTGCATTTCCTACGGCACGATTGAGTTGCGCGATGAGACCTTGCCCGAACCGATTCAATCCAACCTGAACAACTGGGTATTCGGCTGCGATATTTGTCAGGACGTGTGTCCGTGGTCGCGCTTTTCTAAAGCAACGGATGAAACGCGCTTTGAACCGCGCGCAGGAATAACTAATCCATCGTTGAATGAGTTGGCTGAACTAACGCAGGAAGAATTCTCAACGCGCTTTCGCAAGAATTCAATCAAGCGCACGAAGCTCGCGGGCTTGCGGCGCAATGCGCAAGCGGCGGTGCAAGAGACATTATCGGTTTTAAGCAATGAGCCAGCCACGGGGGAAGAAGGGAACACGGGGAAGAAGAAAATTTGTAGAAAGATTGCTATTCAGTGATTTGGTTTCCCCTTCTTTCCCCTCTTCCCCCGTGGCTAATTATGTCTAATCACTTCGCGCGGAAGATGGGTGAGGTCAGGCGCGAAGGCAGCAAGATCAAGTCTTCGATCAGGCAGCCAATGATCGTGACGGCTGACAGCAACCCGAACGAACCAATCGGTTCAAACTCTGACAAGGCGAATACGGCAAACGTGGCAGCCAGAGCGACGTTGGCATAAATAATCGGACGGCCTGAGAGCCGCATGCTTTCGATGATCGCATCGCGCAAATCACCGTCCGCTGTTTGTACGCGGCGAAAGCGCACGATGAATTGCACAGCGTTGTCTACCGCCAAGCCCAGCACGACGCTGGCGACGAGGCTGGTCGTCAGGTTCAGCGGAATGTGAAACCAACCCATATAGCCGAAGAAAAACATCACCGGAATCAGGTTCGGCACCAGCGCGGTGAACCCCACCCGCGCCGAACGAAACAGCAACGACAACATCACAAAGATCGTCACCAGCGCGAGTGAAATGCTAAAGACCTGTTCACCAGCGATTTGGTCAGAGGTACGATTGAGCAAGACAAACGTACCGGTGGCGAAGACGCGCGCGTCGGGAAACAATTCTTTCCCTTTGGCTTCGATGGCGCGCAAGGCCGGAGCCATTTGGCTGGATTTGGCGAGATTGCTGCGCACCAAAATCCTCGCAGTCTTGCCGTCACGCGTGAAAAAAGCCTTGAGCTGATCGCGCTCTGACAACAAATCTGAGAGGACGTTTGCGTCTGTAGGAATCGAATAAAACTCCGCACGGTTGTTGTTAAACGCGCGATGCGAGTGGCGCACGAAATCGGCGACTGAAAGCGTACGGTCAATGGCGAGTCCGCCTTGCGCGACGGGGCGTTCAAGGTATTCCTGCAAAGCCACAATGCAATTCAAGTTTGCCGGGTCTTCGAGCGCGCCTGCACTTTTGCCTTCAATCACGACATCAAAAGTGACTACGCCCGCTAATCGCTTTTGCACTTCAGCCACGCCGATGCTGGTCTCAGAGTTCGCTTTGAAAAAGTGAAAGTAATCAATGTTGATCTCAATGCGGCTAATGCCCACGATGCTCCACAGTGCGATCAACACCGTCAGCACGTACAAAAACTTTTGATGATCGGTCGCCCAGCGCCCCATGCCTTCTAACCATTGCGCGGTGCGGCCTGAAAGACCTACGTGCAAAGGCTTGAGGCGATGGCCCAACAAGGCGAGTACCGCAGGCACAAAGCTCAACGACAGCACCATCGTGAAGGCTGCGCCGATAGCGGCGAAGATGGCGGTCTCGCGTACGGCGGGGATTTTCGTAAACGCCAGCGACAAAAATCCCGCGATGATCGTCAGCGCCGAGACGACGACGGGCAGCGTGATGAAACTCAACGCATTCAGAATGCGGAGTGCGGAGTGCGGAGTGCGGAGTTCCGACTTGTTAAGGTCTGAGGTCTTTTCATCTTCGATGCCGATTTGATTGATGACGTGAATCAGGTAAGAACAACCTATCGCCAACATCAACGTAGGCAGCATCAATCCCAACAAACGAAACGTCACTTGCAACCAGGCCATTACGCCAAGCAACCACAACAGGCCGAGTCCGACGGTGAAAAGCGGCAACAACGTCGCCACCAGCGAGCGTCCGCTCAACAGCCACAGCACCGCCGTAATCAATAACAACGTCAGCGGCAAAAAGATGCGCAGGTCGCGCTTGATCGCCAAGACGCCGCGCCATTGCGAAAACGGATCGCCCGCCAGATAGCTTTCGGCAAAGCCCGCTTGTTTGGTCATCCGATAGATTTGCTCAGTTATGGCGTAGCGTTCATCCGACGTGAGTTCGGCTTTAAACAATATGTTCAGCGCAGCCGTCTTGCTGTCAGCCGAAACCAGATTGCCAACGAACAAACGATCAGTCGTGGCGATTTGCCGCGCTTCGGTCACGCGCGCCGCATCGTTGAAATTTTCGGGCAATAGCTTTTCGAGCGAAGCGCCGTCCGCCGTGCTGCGGGCAAAAGGCGTATTGGCAAGGCTGAAAATTTCGCCGACACCGGGCAAGGCCGCGATTTGCTGGTGCAAGGCGCGCAGCTTCGTGAGGTTAGGCGGACTGAAAACATCGTCACAGACGACGGCAATAATCATAACCAGATCATTGCCGAAAGCCGCGCGCGTGTTTTCGTAATCAGTGCGCGCCAAGCTCTCGTTTTCGACAAACCCCATCGGCGACACGTTCAACCGCAAGCCGCGCATCGCCAAGCCCAGTCCGAAAAATACGGTGAGCGCGATTACGCCTACGAGAATCAGGCGCGGATGAGTTACGACCCAGGCGGCATATCCGCTCTTGCTGTTTTGCATACCGTCCGCACTCATTTTGTCAGTTTCGCGCTGGCGTTAGAGATAATGCCTTTCAGGTTGTCTTCGGTGAAAAGTTTGGGCGAAAGGTTCTGATCGAATTTCACGCCGCGCGTTTCGATGACTGACTTACGCTTGGCCGCGAGGTCGTCAAACGTCACGCGCGAAACCATCCGTTTGTTTTGTACGGTTTGCATCGGATCAAACGCGACGCGCCTGACGAGTTCGTTCTTTTCATCAAACACCTCAATGCGCACCGGTTCCTGTTTGTCATCGCTGAAAAATACGATCAAGCGCGGATAAGCCAGATTGCGATTGGCTTTGGCTTTGCCTTCGGCTTTGATAAGCGTCGCGCCGCCGTCAGTCATTCGCTCGGCTGCCGCAAAATCGTATTGCGCGAGTTCCATCCCCAACAATTCTTGAATCGTAACTTTGGCTTCGCGGAACGTGACGTAATTATCCGATTTGAGTTTGGCGAGTTTTTTCAAGCCCGCGAGATACGACGTAGCCTCAGTCGCCTGATCGTTTTTTTCGATGGCGAGAATCGCTTTGTCAGACTCTTCGCGCGGCGCGGTCACACGAATAAACGTGACCGCTTGCCCAGCCGTGAACTTGCGCTGCAAGGTGAATTCAAGCTGCGCGCGTTTGCCGTCCGCGCTATCAACTTGCATACGCATTTCGGCGGATACGTCTTGCGCGCCATCGAGCGTCGTAAGTTTTTTGATGACGGAATTGATGTCGGGTAAAGGCGCGCTGCTCACCGACGCGGCAGGCGTCGCGGCGTCAGGCTTAACAGGCGGCGTAGTGCTTTCACAGGCGGCGAGCAAAAACAGGCTGCACAACGCCCAGACCAGTCGGGTTTTTTGCATTCAGTGCGTGACTCCTCAAGGTGAATTTGGCACAAGATGACATCTCGTGCCGCAAAGGTAAAGGCGTAAAAGGCCGATGAATAGGCCGCTTGACAAGCCCTCACGCTATCGGGAGAATCCGCCCTGTCGTTGAGGGCCGTTAGCTCAGTTGGTAGAGCAGCAGACTCTTAATCTGCGGGTCGGCGGTTCGAGCCCGCCACGGCTCATCTTTGATTGCAGTAACTTACAAGCAGGCAATGGTGCAACGTGAGGCAGTGATGCCACATAAAATGCCACATTGCCTGTTTGTGTTTTTGCCACCTGCATAACTGACCTTCTGATTTTTCTGATAAGTTTTCTTGATTGGTAAGTGCCGTCATCACCCAAAACTACGCAAAAGCGAACTCTGCCGCTGCGCGATATGAATACTGCGGCGGCTGCCACGGGTTGATGAACAATGACCGGCCTTCCGTCCGTTGCGTAAGGACGGAAGCTAATTGTTCAACGCTTCCTTCCGGCAAGGCTCGCCCGCTGCGTTGCGCCGACAAGTTGAGGTAAAGCAACCGCATCAACAGATCAGTTTGCAACCCCATGCTTTGTTCGCCGTTTTCCCAAAGCGCGAGCGTCGCCACGTCAACGTGCAAATACGCGGCCCAATCCTTTGGCTTCATCCCTAGCTCTTTGCGCAGGAAGCGCGCCTCTGCGCCAGACAACGGATAGGTCTGCGCCGTCAACGCCTGCCCGATAGTAGCGTGCAAGTCTAGAATGCGCGGAATGCGCGGCGCGTCCGCTCCGCACGACTCGCAAACGCGCACTTCAATGTTTTCGAGGTAAACGTTATCAAGGCCGGACTCGACATAATGGTAAGTCTGCCCACTCTTGATGATCGTTTCGCCTTCGCATAGTTCACACTTCATAACTTGCCTCTCTCAGAAAACCGTGACGATGAATAATGTGAAGTCGGCCTCGATGATGATCGTAATTGCCGCCAGGTCATCGCCGTCCGTGTCCACGCCTTCAACGCGGTATTTCCAGTTGTCATGCTCATCGTCCCATTCAGAAACACGCCGAATCTCGCCCGTCTGCAAAGTATTCACGATGTCGGGCAAGGTGACGCTGCGCCTCGGCATCGAATCACGTTTGCAGTGATAGGAAAGCTCCACTTTCCCCTTTGCCAGTATGAGCCTGATTTTTTCTTTCGCCTCATCCGCAGACAGGCTCGCCGGTCGTGTCATTCTGCCTTTGCTTTCTTCCCTGCCCGTTTCGGCTTCTCTCTTTTCGGCTCAGTTAATTTCTTCGCTCGCTTCGCCTTCACCTTTGACTTCACTTGCGCCCTAACGGGTGAGTTTGGTTTCTTCGGTACATTCGTTAGCCGACTAATCTCGTGGGAAAATTCATCAATCAGATTAGCAAACGGGTTGAGAGCAATCGGATGAACCGCCAGTCGCTCAAACCAGTGGGCATCATCATCACAGGGCAAATGCATCAAGAACGGCTCACAGTCGTCCGCTACGTGTACCATATGCATTAAACGCTCTTCCTCAGGTAAGCTCTCTGACGCCTGCCTGAGTGCGTTTTCAAGGCGCGCCTGGATGCCTCTTAGAATTATTGCTAGATGTTGGTCACTCATAATTATTTTTTACCTTTTGCCTTTGTAGTGCGTTTCTCTGCCGTTATGATCGCTTCCTTCGGCGCAGCCACCGCCGCTTTCTTTGCCCGCTTCGCCTTTGGTGCGGCCTTCACCTTTGGGGTTAATGGTGCGGCTGCGGTCGCGGGCGTCTCTGCCGTCGTCACAGCTTCCGCTCCGCCGGTCGCGGTTGCCGATTCGTCTTTCGGCTTCGGTGGTCTGCCCACTTTCCGTTTGGCGAGAAGGGCAAGGTCAGACTCGTTAATCAAGTGGTCTCTGCCGAATTGTTGCGACGGCAACCTGCCTTCCAATATGAACTGCCTCACTCGCGCAGTTGTCACATTGAGCCGTTCGGCAGCCTGGGGGGTTGTGAGCATTAAATCATTCGCCATACCTAATTTTATAACTCATAAATAATTCTTACGCAAGGAAAGACTTTCCCTTGGCGTTATCCTTACGCAGCGTTAGGATAACCTTATTAGTCAGCAAGGAAGCTCACTGGCTACTCCAAAGGCAAGCGCGATTTTTAGCCTGCAAAACGCAGCGAAGCCGCCCAACGTTTTGGCGAGCCGGTTGGGCGGCTTCGATCAATCACGACTCGCCGACTTACAACAAGCTGAGAGGAAAGAATGAACGAGACTGAAACTACTGAAACCAAAATCCAGACAACCCCAGACCGCAAAAAACCGCTTTATGAAACCACAAAGTTGTGGGCGGCTTTCGGAATTGCCCAAAGCAATCCGTTGTCGGCATTAAGCTCAAAGGCTGGCATTGCTGACACAGCAGGGCGTAGCCACGTCACCGTCAACGACGTGTTCAATGGCACATGCGCCAACCTGAATTGCGTGACTGACGTTGCGCTAGCCTTAGGCTTCAGCGTTCAGCTTACTTTCGTTCCCCTTGAAACGACCGAAACCAAATAAATTCCTTGAAATTAGGGTGAAACACATGGAGTGAAACAAACCCCTAACTTTATTGGGACAACAACAATCAAATGAGGTAATTGAAATGAAACTAGAACTATAGGTTTTAAGAAAAAGAATATGTGTAAAAGGCGGATCAATGAGTTTTTGAGTTGACACGAAAGCGGCATCTGGAGACGTTGTTTTGACCAAAAAACACGCTCACAAGGAGACCTCCAGATGCACCGCTTTCGACTCAGTATAACGAGACCACAACGCCAAGCACTAGACCGTAAACTCAAGACCGTCCAACAACTGGGTGATTTACGCACCATCAAGTTCGTGCTGGCAGTACTCGCCGTGGCGCATTACGCCTCCAACGAGCAAGCCGCTGTCGTGTTGCAGCTTTTGGTCGCGCAAGTTGAAAACTACGCGCACCAGTTTTTGTGCTACGGGGTCGCCGGAGCCGCCTTCAAGAAAGCGCCCGGACGTCCGCCGAAATTGACCGAAACGCAGAAGCGTCAGTTAGCCCAGTTCATTGAAGACGGCCCCGCCAAGTGCGGTTTTAATGGTAACTGTTGGCGTTCGCCGATGGTGCAGCAATTGATTCTGGATAAGTTCGGCGTGATCTACAACGTCTTTTACCTGGCCGAACTGTTGAAGAATCTGGGCTTCAGTTATCAAAAAGCGGCCTTCGTTTCGGATCATCTCAACCCGGAGGTGCGGCGCGCGTGGAAACAGGCCGTCTGGCCGGAAGCGTTGCGGCAGGCCCGCGCTAAAAACGCGCTGCTGTTGTTTGGCGACGAAGCGAGTTTTCCGCAATGGGGCACGTTGCCTATACCTGGGCCCGGAAAGGCAAGCAGCCGATGGTGAAAACTTCCGGCAAGCGCAAAGGCTACAAAGTCTTTGGCCTGATTGATTATTTCAGCGGACGCTTCTTTCATTGCGCGACGACCGGCAAACTCAACAGCGCGAGTTACGAAGCCTTCCTGCGGCAGGTGTTGCTGCAAACGACGCAACTGCAAATTCTGACGCAACGTGAACACCGATTCTGATCGAACGGTTCTCCCGCACTTTTGATGAAACGGGTTAGGGCGCATACAGCACGCGGAGCCGTAACAGATCGAAATTGGCGCGTCCATACATTTGCCGTTTGAGCATTTTCAGCCGATTGACCTGCCCTTCCGTTTGACCGTTGCTCCATTCCGAACTGGCGGCGGCGCGCACGGCTGCTTCATCACGACGTAACCCTTTGACGAAGTTTTCAAAGTCGCTCAGTTGGCTGGCAGCAGCTTCTGCCAGCCACGTATCCAACTTCGTTTCGCTGCCACTGCTGAGTGCCGTACGAAAGCCTTCCACCAAGGTCAGCCCCTGTTGAATGCGCGGGCTCGCCTGTAAGACCGCAGGCCGGATTTGTTGTTCCGTTTCCGTTAGTTTGGTTTCTTCTTTGAGCAGGAGCCAAACGCAAGCGCGCGGCGCAGGCACGGCGTGTTTCGTGGTCGCCGGTGGCAGGGTCTGCGCCGGTAGCTTGCGCCACAACTGAACGCTGTTCTCGTTGCAGTAAACACTCAAAGGCTTTGTTCGCATTTTTCAACAAGTGCCAGCGGTCGGCGACTTGCTGCGCTTGCGGTGCGCCCTGGCGCGCACCATCCGCGTAGGCTCCTGCGCGATCACGAGTGAGGACTTCGATTTCAGGATGTTTTTTCCACCACTGAGTCAGCGTCGCCCCTGCGCGGTCAGGCAACAAATCAATGGGCTGGCGCTTTTCAGCATCAATCAAAATTGTGCCGTAATGTTGCCCGCGCCGAAACGCGAAATCATCTACACCCAGCACCCGTACCGTTGTCACGGCCGTGTCAGGAACCGCTCGCACCCGCCAGAGCAACGTGGCGGCACTCACTTGCAAGCCCAGTTTGGCGGCTGTCCGTTGCCCTGCTTCGCCGCCCAATGCCAAACCAAACGTCGTCAGCGCCTCATTATGACGGATGGTGCGCCGCGCATACGGTTTCATAACTTCAGGGACGCGCTCCGTAAAAATCTTGCGCCGACAATCCGCGTTTTCACAAAAAAAGCGCCGCACAGTCAGGCGTATTCGCAACACCTGACCGCAGCAGGGTAAATCCTGCAATGAACGCTGATAACCGCTGTGAACCCGTACCGAGTTTTGTTCACAAAGCGGGCAAGCCGCACTAACAGCCGTCGGACTGACCAAAATCTCCAGTGCATCGGCCTGTCGCTGAATCGTTTCTATCCGCACCGTCTCCCAACCAAACACCAGCTTTTCCATCGCGGCGTTATAGCCTAACTTCCGGTGTAGTAGCTCACACTTTCATCAAAAGTGCCGGAGAACCTGCTGATTGTGATCGGCGTAGACCAGTCTGGATGCAAGCAATTTTTGGCCTTGCAAGCAGGCTACCGCGAATCGAAAGAGAGTTGGTTGGGGTTGTTGCAAGACCTGAAAAAGCGCGGCTTGAATGCGCCTGCGTTAGCGATTGGCGATGGTGCGTGGGGCTTCTGGGCCGCGCTGCCGGAAGCCTTTCCGTTGACGAAAAAGCAACTGTGCTGGCTGCACAAAACGCGCAACCTGCTTGATCAATTGCCGAAATCCGAACATACCGAAGCGACACAACGCTTGCGGGCACTGCAACGAGCGGACTCACGACGCGACGCGGAAAGGCTTGCGCGTCAATTGATCGCGGACTGGCGCAAACCGTATCCAGCGGCAGCGGAAAATCTTGAACGACATTTGAATGAACTGCTGAATTTCTACGATTACCCGGCAGAACACTGGCGTCACTTGCGTACGACGAACATCATTGAGAGTCCGTTCGCCGCCGTGAGATTGCGTACGGACGCCGCCAAACGCTTTCGTACCGTCCGCTCCGGCGTACATCTGGTTTGGCAAATCCTGCTCAAACAGGAGAAACGCTGGCTCAAATTCTGCGGCGCAGACAAATGCGCTCAAGTGGCATTGCCGGAGTAACACAAAGGTTTTCAATGAGCTTACGCTGAAAGGAATTTCAACAACTTTTGACACGATCTCCTTCAAGAGCATCAACAGGTAGTATCGGGAAATTCATTCTGCCCTCTCTGTAAGGCTCTCTGACTTGGTTTCCGGCTTGCCCCGCTGCGGTCAGAGAAATCGCAGCCTGCACGGGTAGCTACTCCCGTGCAGTGGGCAAGCCGAACTCGTTTCAATTCACAAACGCACTGACCGCCGGAACGTCTTCGAGACACGGCGCATACAGGTTATCGAGCGCCTCTGCTGCGCGTCGAGCAGTCTGATTGTCGGCGTTCATGTATCTCAAAAACGTTGTCATCTGTTTGTGGCCGGTGATCTTCATCACTTCCATTGGCGGCATTCCCGCCGGAATCATCCGCGTTGTTCCTGAATGGCGCAGATCGTGAAAATGCAGGTCTTCAATCTGAGCCAGACGACACGCCGTCGTGAAGCCGTGCTTGACGTTACTCACAAGTCCGAACACAAGCAGGCTTTTATCGGCTGGGCTACGCTGCCAGAGCTTTTGCAATTCATCGTGCAAGCGAGTCGTCATTCCGATGGTTCGGCCTTTCCACGTTTTGGTGGTTGTCTTGCGCACGCGAATCAGGTTTGCGTCAAAATCAATGTCGCTCCATTTCAGTTGCAACAGTTCCCCGTGCCGCATCGCCGTATCAATCGCCGCGATGATGAGCGGGCGCAGGTGCGCGCGTCGGCCTTCGCAGGCAGTCAGTAGGGGGGGGCTTCTTCTTCGTTGGACAGGATGCGGTCGCGGCGGTTTTCATCGGCGTGGCTGATGAGCGATTCGCCCATGCTGAAAGGATTGCGCGTAAGCCAGCCGTTGCGCTGGGCAAAATTGAGCATGCCGCGCAACAAGGCCATTTCACGGTTGACGCCAGTCACGGTGCGCTCTGCGCCGCGTGCGGTAGGCGCTTGCAAGCGGTCGGCGCGGTACTTCTCAAGGTCGGAATGCGTGATGGATTGCAGCCGCTGTTTACCGAAGTGCAAACGCAAGGTTTTCAAATAACCAAGCTGGCTTTTCCACGAACGCAGCCCGGCGATTCGGGTTTCGCCTTTGTATACGGGCGCAATCAGTTTCTTTTCAGCGTAGCTGTTAGCCAGGTCGTTAAAAGTCAGCCGTGCTGCATCCACGACACGCCCGCCGTGATCGTCAAGGCTGCGGAGTAATCGTTTCAGTTCGTGGTTGCCTTGTGTCTTGGTTTCGACACGTCGGCGGAGGTCGCGGCGCTTCCCTTGCGCGTCGTGGTAGGTGACGCGCACGATGAACTTTTTCTGAGTCGCGTCAGGTTTAACGCTGCCGGTTCGATCTTTTCCCATTGCTAAAATCCCCTTCTTTGAAAAATGCCACATTGAATGCCACATAGAATTGAGAGCATTAGAATGAATAGGGCATTGCCAGAGAGCGATAAAGCCTTTATTTACAGTATTTTACCAGAATAGCGTGAGCTTGGGAAGGTGTTAGAAAGTGGCCTTGCTGAGACTCTTAATCTGCGGGTCGGCGGTTCGATCCCGCCACGGCTCATTAAGCACAAAACCAAAGGGGAAGCGTTCGCGCTTCCCCTTTGGTTTTGGCTTTAACGAATTTAGAAAGCCGCCGCCCCTGCTTCGGCCACCGCGTGATCCTGTTCGCCCGAACCGCCGCTGACGCCGATTGAACCGACTACGACACCGTCTTTTTTCAGCGGAATGCCACCCGCAAAAATCATGATGCGGCCATCATTCGACGCGTGAATGCCGAAAAACTGTCCGCCCGATTGCGAATGATCGGCCAGGTCTTTCGTAGCAATATCGAAAGCCCGCGACGTGAAAGCCTTCTTGATCGAAATATCAATGCTGCCAATCCACGCGCCGTCCATGCGCGCGTGCGAAACCAGATTGCCGCCGCCATCGGCGACTGCGATGTTCATCGGCTGCCCGATTTCTGCTGCTTTTTTTTCTGCCGCCGCGATGACGCGACGTGCGTCTGCGAGTGTAACCATGTGAATTTCTCCTTGTGAATGTTGTTATTGGAATTTGTTTGCCGTTGATTTCGTGGGTCGGTAACGAAGTGCAAAACTAAGGCACATGATACGGCCCAAGAAAACGAATACCGTTAAAGTGAATGAGGTGCGATGGGGCATCAGCCGACCATACTTCAGTTTCCCACGCAATTTCGCCCAGGTAACGGCTCATGACAGAACGGTTGGGAAAAGCCGTCACAAAAACCAACCCGGCGGTTGATTCGGCAAACAACTGAGCCAGTTCAGCGTGGCGTTTGCCATCAATCGGGCCGTGACTCGTGACCGACTCAATCAGTATCAGCCAATTACGCTCAACGAAATAGAGCGCAACATCAGGCATTTTGCCGTGCGAGTTTATGGTAACGCCCAACTGAGCCAGCAATTCGCCATCGAAATATCCCCACTTGTCGCCTGTGTCGCCGACATAAATCAACCGGCTGCCGGGCGCGAAGCGCGGGCCGAACTCTTCCACAATAGCGCGAATCAAATCGCTATGAGCGCCCGGACTAAGCGTGATTTCGTGACCTGCCGCGAGCAGCACCGGGATGCGGTGTTGCTCACGTTCCATCGCATACCGAGCCGCCAGCGTCTGGCTCTGAGCCAGGTAAGCCGTCAGATTGTCACCCCACGCTGACGTGTCGAAGCTGCGCAACAAGGCCAGCACGGCGGGGGCGATTTGATATACCGCCTTCGGGCTATTGACGGGACGAGCAGGTGCATCCGGATTATAAAGAGCAATCCCGGCGGCGACGAACTGGTGCATCGTCTGGCGGCGGAACGTCTCACGCGTGTTCGGCGCATACTCTTTGCCGTAATGTTCTCGCACCCAAGCCATCATCGGCGTGATGCCTACCAACGGGTTTTCGGCCTGCGCCCACAGCTTGTCAGCGGTCAGGTTTAGCAACGCCAACAGGCATAGCGCTGATCGTTCATTGCATTGCGCAGGAGGCAAGCCCAGCGCCATCAGAATTTGATTCGCCTCGGCGATGTGGTTGTGATGGCTCGTCGTCATAGGGTTAAGTGATTCAATTGCTCGTCAATTAGTTGTTGGGTCAGTTGTTGGGTCAGTTGCTGGGTTGGCTCACCGCAACGCATTGCCCACTCACCTAACCCAAGCAGCGCCTGCCGACTGGGATACTTCAACTGCTTGAGGTCGGCAGCGTTGACTTGCGTATGCCCGCTCCAACGACGGAAGTTTTCATCCACTCCGGTCGTGTTGAGATAGGCGGCTAAACCGTGCGCCAGGGCTTCGGGCAAGCCCTGTTTATTTTCGTGAAATACGTTCAGGTGATTTTCCAGCCCCAACATTTCGGCATCGGCAAAAACATTGGGGCGCACCACGCTGGCAATGATCCGGCGCTTTTCTTCCTTCGAGGAAAAGCGCCGCACTACGCAATAAAAGCCATTGGGATAAAGCCATTTTTCAGTCTGAGCATTGCGCTGGATGGCGTTGGGTTTCTTGCCGCTGGGTTTCGGCCAGGCGAGGCTTTGCCCCTGGAAGTGTATGGGATAAAGCAACGGAACCGTGTTCAGTTCCGGCATCGCGCGCAGATGCTCTTTCAACCTGAAATCAACGACCGGCCCAGTCGCCACCTGAACGCCCACCTCTGCTAACGAAAACCGAATCGCGCTGGAAAGTTCGACCGCATTGCGCGCGAGCGAGGTCGGCACATGGATAAAACGTTCGGCATCATCAGGAAAAACAATGCGATTGAACGGATGCGTATGCGTCACGAGATCAACAAAACTGTCATCGGTCGAGGTCGTCACGGTCACAGCGCCTTGCCGTCCATCACGCTCCAGCAAGAGGATGAGATTTTCTTGCAACACTTCATCATCCTTAAACGCCTGCTTGCGCGAAGCGAACAGATGCAAGTGGCGAAGTGCTGCGCGCTCTAACACAAACTCGCGAAAAGGCCGGTAATATGGGCCGTTGCAAAAGCTGCGCGGAATGACCGCTACGAGTTGACCGCCTGGTGCCATCAGCGCCAGCGCCAGCGCCACAAAAGCGGAATAGAGATTCACCGTTTCAATGCCTGCGTCGCGCAACAAGCGGCGATGCAGAGAATCGCTGCTAATTTTCCGATACGGAGGATTCAAGATGGCATAGTTGAACCTCACACCACTCTCACGTTTTATGCTCTCAACCGCCCGTTCAATAAAGTCGCCGCCCAGTATTTCGTAAGTCACCGGTAAGCGGCCCTGGTAACAATCAAGTACGTTATTCAATTCCTGATGAAGCTGGCGATCTAACTCGAAGGCCGTGACCGATACCTGATCGAATTTCAACCCAGCATCAACGCATCGTTCCAAAAAGGCGCTGGTAAGCGAGCCAATCCCTGCGCCAGCGTCAAGCAGACGACACTCAACGTTGGCAGAATTGGCACGCGCAGTAAACAACCCAGCCATAAACTGGGCGGTGCTGGCAGGGGTAAAGAATTGACCGAACTGCGCTTTCCTTTTCGCACTGATGTTCTTCGACACCCTTAACCTTGTTTTCTCAATCGCTGATAGCAAACAGGCTTCTCCTTTTGGTACTTTTCCGCAGCGCGGCTGATTAGACGTTAAGCCAGAAACCTCAATCTCCCGCCGCCATCGGCTAAGGCAATGCTCATCGGCTGTCCGATTTCCGCCGCCTTTTTTCCTGCCGCCGCGATTACGCGACGGGCATCTGCGAGTGTGACCAGGTGAATTTGTCCTTGTGAATGTTGTTAGTGAGTGAGTTGTTATGCTTGCCGCAAGGCTTCGATTTCTTCTTCGCTTAAACCAGTCAACCGTGCAATAGCGCTTACCGGGAAACCGTCAGCCAAACCACGCCACGCGACATCGTGCATGCTTGCGCGCCTTTCAATGACCTTTGCTTCATCAACCGCCGTATCAATCACATTTTTCATATCGCGGTAATGCTTCAAACTGTTTTCGTATTCCGCCAGTTCTTCGCGGGTAAAGTTACGTGTGTCCGCAGCCTCAAAGATGAGGGTGTCACTGTAGCTCATACTGCTTACCTTTCATTCAACTCGACGCATTGCCTTCTGCGCCGGAGGCGCTGGGGAGGTAGCCGGTGGTGGAACCACCGGAACCGTGCGCGCCATTTCTCCGCACCCCGGCGGGGCGCTAGACCGAAGCGTTCACCACAAATACCGCTCGTCATATTCGACGCCGTATTTTTGCAGGAACTCCAGATACTCATCCTGAAAACTCTTCTG
>JAYSVR010000384.1:0-15127 GCA_043718445.1 Acidobacteriota bacterium
AACGACCAGCGTACCGATCATGTCGCCGCCGCGCGGCGTGTCTTTGTGCGTGGCGAAATGTCCGCCGGATTCATAGAGGTTGAGGTTGTAAAGTTCCGCCGTGGGCGCTTGCGCGGCTTGCGGTGTCAGGGTGCTGCGGATTTGTTCGAGGATGCCCGTCGCCGCCGGATCGAAATGCAGCACGGAAAAAGCTCCGCCCTCAGCCTTGAGTTGCAGCGCTTCGCGTACGAATGGGTCATAGCGCGTCTTGCGTCCCTTGCCGAAGGGCGCAGGCTGGCAGCGCTTCATCAGCGGGCTTAACGACTTCACTTGCTCGTAAGTGTCTGTCGCGCGCAGCACCGGAATTTCGGCCTTGTCTCGAAAGCCGATGGCGATGGGTTGTTCAGGCACGAAGCTTCCGCCGCAGGCGAAAGGCGCGCTGATGCCATGCACTGCGTAACGAAGTGCTTCCAACTGTTGCGGGTCGTGGCTCAGAGCTTTCTTTGCTTTCATAGGTTAAAAATCCTTGTTACTCCATTGATCCAAAATACGAGTGACTTCGCGCTTGATTTCCGCGCGCGCTTCCGACCGGTCGTAGCCACGCATTAACAACTTGTCGTAACTGGTTTCCCGATGCCTGATATGCGCGACGACGGCCAGACGAATGGCGGCTTCGTCCAGTTGTTTGGCCGCTGCCGAACGCCCGACCCTGCCGCTGTATTTCAAACAGGCGTGTTCTGCGATTTTCTGTTCTCTACCCGCCGGACAGCCGGGAAAGAGTTCGCGCAAGTGTTGGGCGAACTGCGTTTGATAGGCGAGGTCTTCCGTTTCGCGGCGTTCGGCTTCGCGTGCTTGGCGGCGCGCTCTGAGATCGAAGTCCGCCAGGCATTCTTCTTCGGCTTTGGTGAGGGCTTCTTCTTCGATGAGCAGCCCTTGCCGTTCGTATCTTTTTCGGGAGCGGCTCCATTTCAACACGACCGCCGACAGGCCTGAGTATTTGCGCGCGCGCCGGGTGAGCGCCGCGTCACCTGACGAGAGAAAGGCGAGATGATCCAAGTCGGAACACGCCAAACACAGCGCGCGCTTGTCTTGCACCAACGTGATCCACGCCTGATGGCCGAGCTTGTCGCCGCACTCGTCGCAAACCGAGTCGCGCGACGAAATGAATACTTTGAGTTCGGAATCTTGACCTTGCCGCGTGATAACGCGAGCGTCTGAAACCTCTGTCGGATTCATAAGATGTTGAGGTTGTGTAACTCAACCGCGAACACTTGCTTGCTGTGCGTTGTTCTTATTTCTTCAAGCTGGCGAGCCATTCCGCGATCTTCTTCTTGTCTTCGTCTTTGATGTCGGGGAAAGACGCAGGCATCGGGGCTTTCAATCCATAAGGCGCAGCGTCCACGAGAATCTTATAAAGGTCTTCTTGTGTGCGTTGCGGTTTGGCGGATAAGCCGATTAACGCGGGGAAGACCGCAGCGCCTTCGCCGTGATCGCCGTGACACGAAGCGCAATTTTCAACATAAGCCGCAGGCGGTTCAGCGACTTTGGCTAACGCGCCTGCTGTGACTGCGCCAGTGCCGCCGATGATTTGCGGTTCAAAGGGCTTTTTGAAAAATTCCTCGTTCTCTTTTTCCTGCGCTTCGAGTTTGGCTTTGAAATCGGGGTTGTGGTTGTCTTCGTATTTCGCCAACGCCATCAAGCCAATCGCGCCGCCAATGACCAACACCAGCAAGCCCGTAGCAATCGGACGCTTGAACGGATTGCGTTCGGCGCGTTTATCTAAAAACGGCAAAAGGAATAGCCCGCCGAACAACAAGCCCGGCAACACGAACGCCGGAATGATCGCCAGTTGTCCGGGGAAGTATTTCAGCAACTGAAACAGCGGCATGAAATACCACGGCGGACGCGCCAGATAATCTGACGAAGGGTCAGCCATCGGCCCTAATTCGGCGGGCAACTTCCAACTCAACAAAACCAATATGCCGAACACAATCGCCATCGCGACGGAATCCTTGAAAAGCTGCCCCGGATAAAACCGTTCGGTCTTGTGATTGTCCTTTTCGTGATAAGGTCCGGCGGGCGTCGCCTTGCGGAACAAAAATAAATGTAAGGCTGCGAGTCCGACCAGCCCTAACGGAAACAGGAATACGTGCGTCATGAAAAAGCGCGACAGCGTAACGGTCGTCAGGTCGGTGCCGCCTTGCATGATGCGCTGTTGAATCGGCCCAACGATGGGCGCTTCGCCCGCGATGGAGGTTCCGACTTTGGTGCCGAAATAGGCCGCTTGATCCCACGTCAGCAAATAACCCGTGAAGCCAAACCCCAGCACGATCAGCATCATTCCGACGCCCGCAAGCCAGAGGATTTCACGCTTGCCTTTATACGCGCCATACAAAAAAGTTTGCGCCAGATGAGCTACGACCATAATCACCATCGCGCTCGAACCGTAATGATGCAGCCCGCGCAAGAGCCATCCGCCGGGCACGACCTTTTGAATGTAAGCGACGCTCGCGTGCGCGTGGTCGGCGCTGGGGACGTAATACATCGTGAGGAAGATGCCAGTCACGACCTGAATCGAAAAGATAAACAGCAACGCGCTGCCCAACACATAAGCCCAACGCGCACCGCCGCGAATCGGTTCGTCGAGCAATTCGTGAGTGATTTCTTTGATGCCGGTGCGGTCATCAAGCCAGTCATAGACTTTGCTAAAAATCGAAGAGTTGTCAGCCATTACGCCATCACCTCCTTTTTCTCTATGCCTTGCCTAAAGTTCTGATAACGCACTTGCAGCTTGCCGCCTTCGACGCGATGTTCGAGCGCATCAAGATCGCGCGGCGACGGGCCGGCCGTGCGTTTGCCGCTCGCGTCCCAATAGCTGCCGTGGCAAGCGCATACGAATTTCTCGGCTTGCGCATTCACCGAACAACCCAGGTGCGGACACACCGCCGTAAACAGTTGAACGCTCTCGCCCTTGCGCACGACCCACACAGAGCGTTGCGACTCGAAACGTCCCCAGCCCGCGTCTTGCGCGACGATGATGTTTTTCTTGACCAGCTTGCCTTCTTCGAGGTCGGTGAGCGCGCCGATGTCCGTCCATTTGTCATCGTTGGCGGCGGCAGTAAGTGCCGGTTCCAAAGCGAATCGGCCAATCGTCGCGGTCAGCACTGCGCCAATGCCTCCGGCAATCAAGCCTGACAGCACGCCGAGAAAGGAGCGGCGCTGGGGTGGTTCGTGGGTTTCGTGTTGTTCCATTAGGGTGTCTCCTCGCAGTAATGCACCGCCGCGTCAGAATGAAAGGCGGTTCATTCGGCGGTAGTTGCGTTGTCGTTTTAGTTAATTGTGTTTGGACAGTGTTTTATTCTAGCTCTGACCGTAAAAATAGCAGCAAGCCAAAACGAAGGCAAACTTTCGCCCCGCAGCTAGTCGCCGCGCATCATTCGCCGCCATACTCCGCCGCCGTTATACTCCGCGAACTTATGCACAACCGTCTCATCTGCGTACCTATCACCGAGACTGACCGCGCGCGTTTTCTGGCTGCGCTTCACGAAGCCGATGCGCAAGCTGATGCTATCGAATTGCGCTTGGACTATTTGCCTGAATCCGATGTCGCTTTCGTAATCAAAGCCCTCAGCGATAAACGTTCCGTCAAGCCACTCATTCTTACGTATCGCCCGCAAGAGCAGGGCGGACAGCGCGACCTTTCATTCAGCGAACGCATGGCTTTCTGGCGCGATTTCAGCGCGTGGGACGCCATCGCTTATGCCGACATTGAATTCGATCTCGTTGAACACTTCGCGCAAACAGATGCGCCACTGCGTTGGGAGCAAGTGATTTGTTCGTGGCACAACTTCGATGAAACGCCTGATCATTTAGCTGACCAATTTGCGCGAATGACGGCGACACCTGCGGCGGTGATAAAGGTTGCTACGAAATGCAATCGCATCGCGGATTGCTTGCCGCTGTTTGAGTTGATGCGTAGCAGCGAAAAGCCTTGCATCGTGTTAGGCATGGGCTTGGCGGGCTTGGCGACGCGCGTGCTGTGCTTGTCGCGCGGCGCGCTGCTGACCTTCGCGGCCTTGCGCGCCGGAGCCGAAAGTGCGAACGGACAACCTACGGTGAAAGAGTTGGCTGGGCGTTATCGTGCGCGCGAACTCAAGGCCGCGAGCGAGATTTACGGCGTCATAGGCTATCCCGTCGGACACTCGCGTTCGCCGTTGATGCACAATGCGGCTTTGCAGGCAGTCAACCGCGACGGCGTTTACTTGCCGCTTGAAGTAGACGAAGCCGTCAGTTTCGTGCGTGACTTTGTGCATCCGCTGACGAAAAAACTGGATTGGAACCTGCGCGGCTTGAGTGTGACGATTCCGCACAAGCTGGCGGTGATGCCGCTGCTTGATGCGCTCGACGCGACAGCCCAGCGCGTAGGCGCGGTGAACACAATCGTTGTCGAAGGCGAACGGCTCGTTGGTTACAACACCGACGTAGCCGGTGCGATGCAACCGCTCGAAGCACAAATTGAATTACGCGGTGCGCGTATCGCCGTTCTCGGCGCAGGTGGCGCGGCGCGTGCGGTTTGTTACGGCCTCAGCGAACGCGGCGCGGTGACGACCGTTTACGCGCGCGACGCGAGCAAGGCGCAAACGCTGGCAGATGAGTTCAACGCAACCAGCGCGGCGCTCTCTGATTTCACCGGCGCATGCGACATCGTGATTAACTGCACTCCGATGGGAATGAAAGGGTTTGGCGAAGGCGAAAGCCCTGTGACGGCTGTGAGCTTGCGCGGCGTGAAGCTGGTTTACGATTTGGTTTACAACCCTGAAATGACTCAGTTGTTGAGCGATGCGCAACAGGCCGGATGCGTTACGTTGGGCGGCTTGACGATGCTAACGACGCAAGCCTGCGAGCAGTTTCGGTTGTGGATGGGCGAAGTCGTTCCGGTCGAATTGATGTGGCGGGCGGTGATGGGGTGAAGGCTTAGGCTTGTTGCATGGCGACGAGTACGGCCAGCGTCAGCCCCAGCAGGATTTGAAAAATCATTAAGGTCGTCGCCAGCTTATGCGCGCTGGCGAACCGATCACGCCGCGCATCAGTTTTCGGTGCGTTAGCCATTTCAGCGCGCAGCTTTTCGATCTTTGGCGTCAGCACGAATCCCGCATAAGCCGACATGCCTAACATCAGCACGGCGACTACATAACGAACGAGTTCTGCCGATAGCGCGCGATAACCGCCCAACCAGCGCATTGCGCCAGCAAGCAGAATCGCTGCGCCGCAGGCATAAGCCACCGGCTGAAAGCGTTTGAGCAAAGCACCGAAGATGCGTCCGGCTTCGGTGCGCGATGACGCGAGTTTGAAAAGGGAAGGTGCGACGAGCAAGCCCAACACGGTCAGGCCACCCGCCCAGAGGACGATAGCCAGAATTTCTAAAATGGCGGCAAAAGTAAGCAAGGGAAGTAAAGCAAAGGGGCTGCGATTGGCAGCCCCTTTTGCGCGTTAGCGGATTTCTGAAATCGCCGCGATGTAACAGCCGCGTGCCGTCGCCGTGAGCGGATCGCCCGCGAGGCGGACTTCTGAAACGGGAACGGGGAAGCCGTCGCGTTTGATGGCGGCTTCGAATTTTTGCAGGAAGCCGCGTGGTTTTGCCGTACCGCCCGAAAGCACAATAGGCATTGGGCGTTCGAGCTTCGGCAGTTGTTTGGTCGCCTCAAATTCTTCGCGCAGCTTTTCGACGAGCATGTTAATGACTTCGTCGTAATAGATGTGCAAGGCGCTGGAGATTTTGTCTTTCGGTTGACGCGACAGGTCGAGCGATTCTTCTTTGGCTAGGCGCACGCGCGTGATGGATTCATCTGTCACCTGCGACACGCTGTAATCAATGTAATCGCCGCCTTTCGGAATGCTGAACGAAAGCATCGGAACCGACAGGAACGAGACGCTGACGTTGCACATGCCGCCGCCGCAACTGATGCCGATGCCGGTGAAATTCTCCGACTGCAATTCGGCGAAGACTACGGCGAGGCCTTCGTTGATCGCCTTGGCTTCATAGCCGAGCGATTGCAGGAAGTTTTTCAAGATGGATTCGTGATAGACGAGATTGCTGTCAGCGCCTTCGCCGCGTCCGGGAACGCTGAAACAAAGCAATTCGTTTTTCTTGGCGCGCGGCACCATGGATTCGATGATCGCTTGAATGATCTGCTGCCCCATCGCTTCCTGCGCGTTCAGCACGCCGTATTGCATCGGGCGGCGTGGCACGGCGTTGAAAAAGCTGGCAAAGCGTTCTGAGTCGTTGCCGAACACAAACATCTCTTTGCCATTGCGCTGATAAACCATCTTGTTTTGTTGCAGGATGGCCTCAGTCATTTTTGAATAAGGCACGCTGACGAATGCGTTGAGTTGGGTTTGCGCTTTGTGTCCGTTCGGGCCACCGGCCAGCACGATGCGGCTGGTGCCGATGTCCAAACCGAGCGCGCCTTCGCCTGACCCGTCCGTCGCTGCGGGTGTCGTGGGATTCTTCTCTTCTGACATTGTTCCTCCGTGAGAGTCTGATGATGATTTGGGCATACGAGAACCAGCCTTGTAATGGCTTTGCCGTGAAATTGCAACCGTGCTGCGAGCGATAAAACACTCGTTGCACCGCGCTTTGCCACAGCATTGCCGAACCTGAAAAACAGCTTGTGAATTTGCGAAAACTACGCCAGTCGCCCAGCGATCAGAGCGTATGAGGAAGGTGAGGAGGAGTAGAAAACCAAACATTTTCCATTTAGGATTTTCCATTTTTGATTTGTCATTGATTTCCGAAACCTTCGGAGCAATAACAAATGGCAAATCAAAAATCACAAATAGAAAATTGCCGTATCGTCTGAAATTTGCAATTGCCTAATGCAACGTCACAGGCTGACCCTGCATCGCTTTTTGCCGCGCGTACTGCTCTTTATAGCGTTCGCGCAATTTGAGTCGCAGCGCGTCTATGCTAATTCGGGCACGTTCAGCGCGTTGCTTGAATATATCCGCTGCGGCTGAAGCGCCGGGCCAGAGCGCCATCCCCGGCTTTTGCAATACTTCATCATCCCAAGTGAATCCGTAATCCGTGATGGTGGCGGGCAAGACCTGATATTTATCCGACAAGCCCATCGCTTCGAAGGGGAAGTTGGTCGCCCAGTCGTTGTGAAAGCCAATCAATCCGGTGTCGGGGTTGATCGAAACCAATCCGTGCGTCGTGCAATTGGCATCACTGAGTTTGTATTTTGCGCGCAAAATATCCGTCAGTTGTTTGCCGGCGTAAACCTGCGCTTCGGTGATCATTTTTTCGACCGCACCTGCGGTCACTGTGGCCTCGAAACAGACGCCGATGAAACTGTCGTTCAAGCCTACATAAACGTTTTTCTCATCCGCCCAAATCGAATTGCCTGCGTGATTGGCGGCGTGATCGTCTCGCACTACGCGATGGGTGCGCCCGAAGCGGTCAATCACGTAATGATAGCTGCGGTTGCGGCGAATGTAGCTAATCACGTTGACCGACTGTTGCTGAATCGAAGCGTTGTTATCCGCCGTGAAATCGCCCAACTCATTTTCTGACGTGTGATAAATGATGCCGATGGGTTCGTGGCGAATCTGATTGCCGCCCGATTCAGAATTGCGCTGAATCAAATAATAAGAACGCGGACGATTGCTCGTTTCGTAACTTTTCTGGATGCGTCCACCATTGCTGTATTCTTCGCTTTCTGCCGTGTCAGAAACCACCCAGATTTTTTGCTCGCCATAGCGGTCTTTTAAGAAACTCGATACGCCGGAATTGCCATTGGTTGGCTCGTTCGTTTTGGGGGTGGTTTGCGACGTGATTGAGTTTTGTTTTTGGAAATAGGCGCTCACCTTTTGTCCCGACCACATCACCAGCGAATAAGTGGCAAACAGCAATACGCCAGCCGCCGCGAGTCCTGCCGTCAGAAAGACATGGCGAAAGCGTTGGCAAAAAAATACCACACGCGCTTTGAGCGGAATGTCTACGTCTTCGAGCCGCGCGCGCTGTTGCGGCGGTACGTGAATGGATTGCGCGCGCAATTCTTCGAGAATAGAACTGTAAAGGCGCGCTTCCATGATCCATTCGTAAATCGGGGTGCTTTCGAGAAATTTGTAGCGTTGCAGCGATTGGCGCAATTCCTGTTGGCGCAGGCTTTGTTTGGCGAGAGTGTTGTTGAGAAAGCGCAGACGCGCGCCGGGGTTGTCGAACAGACGTGCATAACGCTCTACGACTTGCGAATACACCTGCGAAGAGTCGGTCGCTTTGCGCCGATCAGGCAGGGGCGTCACTTGCGTTTGCTGTACTGCCACGTCTCCCTCTCCCTATTTTCCCTAACCGTGAAGCGGGCGATTGACCACGCCCGCTTTACAGAATTTCCGTCCATACACATGTGTTGCTTGCCTACGGATTTAGTTTATCGGCGTTACTAGAAAGTCTGGCAATGCGCCTTTGCCACGCAAGCCGTTGGCGTAACTCGCCGCTGCTTCGCGCGAAGGGAAGCGCCCGATCTGCACGCGATACCAGGTGCCCTTGCCTGGGATGTTCGCGGTCACGACGCGGGCGTCTACGCTCGCTGCTTTGAGCGCACTTACGCGCCCAGTGGCCTGTCCCTGATCGCTGTATGAACCCGCTTGAATCGTAATGTTGCCCTTGTTCGGCGTGGTTGAGGCCGGAGCCGTTGCCACCGCCGGAGGTTTCGTTACGGGCGGTGCGGGCGGCACCACATTGACCGGCTTCGGCGGCAATATCGTTGCGCCTGCTTTGGCGGTCGCTTTCGGATCAACTCCGACACTCGGCGGAATCAATACGGGTTTAACGCCGTTGGGAGCGCTCGGCCCAGACGGGCCAACCGGAGCCGCGCCCGTAGCAGGTGTGGTCGTTCCGCCATTGTTCACGGCAACGTTGTCGGTTCCGCCGTTTTCTTCTATTGCCACCGGAAGCGGTTTGGGCACAGGTTTTTTGCCGCCAAAAATCCATGAATAGCCGACGAACAACAACGCTGCGGCGGCGGCGAGCATCAGTGCGCCTTTGAGCAAGCCGCTCTTTTTGCTGAACGCCGAACTGGGTGGAATGCCTGGGTCAGTCGTGTCTTCGGGCAGCACGGGCCAGCCCATGAATTCAGCGTCTTGTTGTTGTTGCGCACCGTAATTCGGTTGATCGAAAGTCGGGCCAGCGTCGTAAGCGTTGCCCTGTTGGTAAGCGTTCGCCTGATGCGCATTTGGTTGTTGGTAGGCGTTGGGTGGTTGAAAGTTATTGGGCTGTTGATAAGCATTCGGCTGTTGAAAGGTGTTGGGTTGTTGATAAGGGTCAGCCGGACGCGAGTCAATCATCGTTTCATATCCGCCAGCGGGCGAAGAAAACACATCGTCGAAAGCCGGATTGGTGTCTTGGTATTGATAGCTTTGCAACTGATTGTTGGGACGCGGGATGTCGAGTACGTCGTCGAAATCGTCGTCAATGCGCGTGGCGTAAACGTCGCCTTCTGGCAGTTGCGGACGATTGGTGGGCGCGGGCGGATAAGCGCCCGGGCGAATCGTCTGTTCGTAGCCGCTGCTGTAATTCGCGCCGAAATTTCCGCTGCCGGGATTGCCGAAATTTCCGGTGGCTCCTCCGCTGGGCAAGTTATTGCTGCCGCCGTAACCCGCGCTAAAATTATCGCCCATCGCTACGTCAATGATGGTGGCGCAGCGCGCGCATACAACACGGCTGGCGTTCGGGTCAGCCTGATTTTCAAATTGGCACTTCGAGCAAATGACTCTCATGGTTTCTCTTTGTTCTTCCGTAGTTTTTCGAGGGTCTTTCACGAGCCAGCCCAACGGCTCGCTCTGAGTTGTATTCGTGGGAAAATCAATCGTGGGGCAATGTTCTTGTTTCTCAGCCTTTTGGTTCGCCACTGTTTTGCCGTTACGGATTATGCCTTAATCCTGATTTGATTTGCGTCGCAGGGCAGCGAAGCGTTTGGTCAGGGGAAATGTGCCGTATCGGAAACTTGCACGGGCTGTCTGGAGGCTTCGTCGCAAGTGATGAATTTCGGGGTGTGCTTTTAGCACCGAACTTTTCAATCCATTCACCACGACCTCTAACATGTGGCGCAAAAGCGCGGCGATTGTAGCCTGCACCCGTGGCACTGGCAAGGGAATTATCCTCAGCGGTGCAGAAGCGGCAAAGAAGGCCAAGGGAAAACAAATGAATGAGTTAGCCGTCAGTCAGTCAGTTCTCTCAAGCGGTTCTATTTTGGCAATTCGTCGAAAGATACGCCATACGTGGTTAAACGAAAATGTTGTTTCAGTGAAGCGTTACGACAGAAATGTTGTTTAGCTTTACTGGCGCAGAAAGTCGGGCGCGCAGCGTGTCCACAGCCTGATCGTAAGAGAGAGTTACCTAAAAGTGGCGTGCTTCGCTGCCGAAGGCGCGCGCTCAAGGTGCCTTCGCTTACGGTCAGGCTACGGCCGCTTTGCTCATCGCTTGATGCCAACCTGTGGACTGCAAATTTGAAAAGACATAATTGTCGAGAATTGATTCGGTAAACACATTTTTGTTTGACTAGGCCGTAGCCCAAATGCCTTCAGCCAAATCATCGAAACAGTACAATCTGCCGATAAACAAAGGCTGTTTCTTGCGTTTTCTTTTGCTCTTCGGCCTCTGGCATTGAGCTTGCCTTACGTCTGGCGGAAAGCAAGCACGAGAAGTGAACCAAACGTATGCAAGTCAATTTCGAGATTATCAAACAACACGCGACCGAGAAGCTGCGCAAGATCGAGACGCAGCCTGCGGGCGTCGAGCGGCTGACCGCCCTCAAAAAGTTTTTGAAGATCGAAACCCAACGCTTGCACTTGCGGCATCGGTTCGGCATCAGCGGTTCGCAGATCGTCGCCGCGCGCAGCCTGATCGTAGACTTGCTGATTCAGCGTATCGCGCAAACCGCGTTGCAGGAAATTGCCGCGACCAAGCCCGACGTAGCCAACGCGCAATTCGCTGTCGTGGCCTTGGGCGGTTACGGACGCAGCGAACTCGCGCCGCATTCAGACATTGACGTGATGTTTTTGCACAACGCCAAGCGTGACGCGGCGAGCGCAGGCGTGTTGAGCGAAAAGATGCTTTACCTGCTGTGGGACATGGGCTTTAGCGTGGGCCACAGCAATCGTTCATTGGCTGAATGCCTGGCTGAAGCGAAAGATGATTCTGTCACGCGCAATTCGTTGATTGATGCGCGGCTGCTGTGGGGCAGCGAAACCTTATTCGAATCCCTCGTCGAACGTCTCGACGAAGAAATTTATAGCCGCCAGCAGCGAGCTTTGCTGGATGAAGTTCTGGCCGACCGCACGGCACGTTACGAGAAATTCGGCAACGTAGCCTGTTTGCAAGAGCCGAACGTTAAAGAGACTGCTGGCGGCTTACGTGAATTGCATACGTTGTTGTGGGCGACGCGCGCGGCTTATGGCAAGGCGCATCTGCTTGATCTCGCGGTTGACGAAATCGTTTCGGAAAGCGACGCCAAAGCGATGACGGCGGCGTATGACTTTTTGCTGCGCGTGCGCAACGAAATGCACTTTGTGACCGCGCGCCGCACCGATGCGCTCACGCTCGACTTGCAACAACAGGTCGCGCGCAGCTTCGGTTATAAAGACTCGACTGAGATGCAGGCGTCAGAAAGTTTCATGCGCGACTATTACCTGCACGCGCAACGCTTGCATCGTTTGTGCGACGCGCACCTGAAAAAGGCGCTCGCCAAGCACGCCAAGAAAAGCTGGTTCAGCCGCGCGAAGGCTATGCCTGCGATTGGCGGATTCGTGTTGAATAACGGCGTACTCGATTTAGACAAAGCTGCGCCTGAACTCGACGGCCAGCGAATGATGTTGGCCTTTGGCTATGCGCAAGCGACGGGCGCTCCGTTCAGTCCGAACTTGCAAGACGCGGTGCAGGCCAATCTGCCCTTCATCAACAAACCGTTTCGCGGCGATGCCGACGCGGCGCAATCGTTTTTGAAAATGTTGCGCGTCAAAGGCAAGACCGCCGTGGCGTTGCGCGCAATGCACGAACTCGGATTTCTGGGTAAGTTCCTGCCTGAGTTCGGACGCATCACCTGCCTGGTGCAGCACGATCTTTATCATCGCTTCACCGTGGACGAACACACGATTCGCACGATTGAAGTGCTGGATGAGTTGGTCAATTCGCGCAACAAACTGCTTGAACGCTATCGCAACTTGTATACCGAAATCAGTGATCCGGCCTTGTTGCACATGGGTTTGCTGATGCACGACATCGGCAAAGGCCTGGGCGGCGGACATACGGAAAAGGGACTGCAAATTGCCGAGCGCGTTTGCGCACGGCTGCAACTCGAACCCGAACAAACCAAACTGATTTTGTTTTTGGTCAAACAGCACTTGCTGATGTCGCACATCGCGCAACGCCGCGATCTGACCGACGAAAAAGTCATACGCGATTTCACGAGCAAGGTCGGTACGCTCGAACGGCTGAACATGCTGACGTTGCTGACATACGGCGACATCAACGGCGTAGGCCCGCAAGTTTGGAACGAATGGAAAGACGCGCTGATTTGGGAGCTTTACATCAAAGCCCGTGCGATTCTCGCGCCCGAAAAAGAAATAGATCATTCGCTCGGAGCCTTGTCAGTACGCCTCGTCAAGATGTTGGCGAGCGAGATGGATGAAGCCGAAGTGCAAAAGCATTTCGCGGAATTGCCGGATGAATACGCGCGACTGACGCCACCGCAAGCGATCATTGAACACATACGCCTGGCGCATTCGCTGAACTCACGCACCGTCAAAACGATCTGGCGCGTGAACGCTCAATCGCATTGCACCGACTTGCATATATGCGCACGTGACCGGCGCGGCTTTTTTGCCAACGTAGCGGGTACGTTGACGGCGCAAGGCGTAAACATCCTGAGCGTCAGTCTCAACACGCGGGCCGACGGCATCATCGTGGATACGTTCAAGGTCGCCGATTCCGTAGGCGAGCCGTTGAGCGATCCGCAACGCTGGGAACAGATTGACGATCATCTCAAGCGCGCACTGACCGGCGAGTTGAACGTGACCGAGGCCGTAGCGAAACGCCTGCGGGCACAGGCTAGTTCGACGCGTTACAGCAAGAAGAAAGCGACAGCAACGCCCACGAAAATCTTTTGGGACAACCAATCGTCAGAGAAACGCACGATTGTCGAAGTACGCGCGAGTGACCGGCTGGGCTTGGCCTATCGCATTGCGAACGCACTGGCGACGCTTGATCTTGATATTGCATTTGCCAAAGTCGCTACGGAAAAGCATTTGGCGCTCGATATTTTTTACGTCACGAATGCCGCCGGTCAGAAACTGGCGGATGACGCTTTGCCGCAAATTGAAGCGGCTCTTTACGCAGCACTGAGTGACAAGCCCGCGACGGCTCAGTGAGTTAAGTAACCCTACAATAAATTTTTTCAGGAGGCTGCTTGCAAAGTTCAGGCTGCCTTCGGCGGTCGTAGTGTGTCTACGGCCTGTGTTTTATCAGCAGTAAATCATCCCTAAATGGAGACACCAGTTATGAGAAACAATTTGCGAACCGCAGCTTATGGGCTTATCGGTTCTATGGCTTTGCCGTTGGCTGCTTTAGCGGCAGAACCAACGGTGGAAGAGCGTTTGGCTGCGGCTGAAGCGGCGGTAAAAACGGCACAGATGGCGGGCGATAACGCCTGGATGCTGGTTTGTTCGGCGCTTGTGTTGTTGATGACCGGCCCAGGGTTGGCGCTGTTTTACGGCGGCCTGGTTCGTCGCAAGAACGTACTCGCCACGATGATGCAGAGTTTCATCATGATGGCCGTCATCACGGTTGTGTGGGCGTTGTTTGGCTACAGCCTGGCATTCGCCAAAGGCACATCGTTCATTGGCGGACTCGATTACATCTTTCTGCGAGGCGTAGGCACAGACCCGTCGGTGTATGCCGGAACGATTCCGCACCTGACGTTTATGGTTTATCAGTTGATGTTCGCCATCATCACGCCCGCGTTGATCACGGGCGCGTTTGCCGAACGCATGAAATTTTCGGCGATGCTGATTTTCTGCACGCTGTGGTCGGTCATCGTTTACTTCCCGCTGGCGCACATGGTTTGGGGCGACGGCGGAATGCTGAATGCATTTCTTGGCGGCAAGATTCCGGCGCTCGATTTCGCGGGCGGCACGGTCGTACACATTTCATCAGGTTTCTCGGCGCTGGTGTGCGCGCTCTTTCTGGGCAAACGCATCGGTTATCCAAAAACGCCTTTCGCTCCGCACAATCTGGTGTTGAGCGTAATCGGCGCTTGCCTGCTGTGGGTCGGCTGGTTTGGTTTCAACGCGGGCAGCGCAGTCGCGGCGGGCGGGTTGGCTTCGACGGCATTTGTCACGACGCATTTTGCCGCTGCGACAGCGGCGCTGGGTTGGCTGTTGATCGAATGGATCAAGCAGGGCAAGCCCACCGTACTCGGCGGCATTTCGGGCGCAGTTGCGGGCTTGGTCGGCATTACGCCGGCGGCGGGTTTCGTGACGCCGATGTCGGCGCTCATCATCGGTTTTCTCGCGGGCGTGATTTGTTTCGTGGCCGTGACTGAAGTCAAAAAGGCGCTCGGCTATGACGATTCGCTTGATGCGTTTGGCATACACGGCGTCGGCGGGCTGACGGGCGCTTTGCTGACGGGCGTGTTTGCGAACAGCGCGATCAATACGGTTTTCAAAGACGGCGATGGCAAGGCCCTGCCGAGCGGTTTGATCGAAGGCAATCCGAAACAGCTCTTGAATCAGTTAATCGCTTCGCTTATCGCCATTGTGTTGGGGATGGTGGCGACCTTCATTCTGCTCAAGCTCATTGACGTGGTGATCGGCGTGCGCGTCGAAGGCGAAGACGAAACGCTCGGTCTCGACCTCTCGCAACACGGCGAAGAAGGCTACAACCTGGATGCCGACCTCGGCGGTTCAGTAATGGGTCGCACAGAAACGGCTTCGGCGGCCTTCGCGGGCGCTCCGGTACGCAGCCACTAGGCACAACATCAGTAGGGCAGGTTTCGAACCCATGAGCGCCAGGTTAAGGTGTAAGTCCTTTGAAATCAGTCGGCTGTTGCCGACTGTTGATAGTGCTAAGAGTTGCCCAACCACCAAAATCTTG
>JAYSVR010000385.1:0-4608 GCA_043718445.1 Acidobacteriota bacterium
TACGCCATTACGCCGCAGCTTCTGCGGACGCAAATAAATCAGCGGCAACCGCAGGATCATGATGCCCGTTGCCGTTTCCATTGATCTCAAGGTTCGCGGCCGTAAGGGTTTCATTTTCGACCGTGCGTTCGCGGCGACGGCGGCGCGGTTTTGCCGTGGGTTGTTGCGTCTCTTCCATCCAGCCATCTTCGATTTCTTCGCGCAGGATCGGAGCGGCAGCCAAATGGCCCGCCATCACATCGCGCGGATCGTCTTCAATCATCGGTTGCAACAGGTCGAGCGATTCAGCGACTTCGGCAATCACTTGCGAACTGATCAGCCGCACGTTCACCGCGTAACCCGTCAATAAAGCATTGTCGCATAGATTATTGATAAGGCGCGGAATGCCTTCGGACGCGCGGTAAATCAGGGCAATAGCGTTAGCGGTGAATAAATCCAGCCGCGCCGCACCAGCCACTTTCAGCCGCGTGCGAATGTAAGCCGAAACTTCATCGGCCTTCAGCGGCTTGATCTCGCAACGCAAGCTGATGCGTTGTTTCAACTGGCGCATTTCGGGACGATTCAATGAGACGCGCAATTCCGGCTGACCGACCAAAAGGATTTGCAGTTGCTTTTCGGTATACGTTTCAAAGTTCAGCAGCAGCCTTACTTCTTCCATCAACTCGCGGCTCAGGCCGTGTGCTTCGTCGAGAATCAGCACGGTACGTAAACCGCGCGAATGGCGCATCATCAAAGTACGCCCCAGCTTCATCAGCAAATCGGATTTCGAGGTATACGTTCCTAAGTCGAAATCAGCCGCGATGTGTTCATAAAATTCCGGCACCGACAAGCCCGGATTGAAGATGTTCGCGGTCAAAACGCTGCGATCCAGCCGCGAGAGCATCGCGCGCAACATCGTCGTCTTGCCTGTTCCGACTTCACCGGTCACGACGATCAGCCCTTTGCCGTGCTGTATGCCGTAATGCAGGTTCGCCATCACTTCTTTGTGACTGGCAGTGAAATAGAGGAACCGCGGGTCTGGCGTCAGGCTAAAGGGGATATCTTGAAGTCCGTAATACTGCAAATACATATTGCGTGTGAGGCAAGCGGCAACTTTTTTTAGAAAGCGGCCTGGGTGAATACGTTCAGCAAGCCCGAAATCTTGATGAGTTGATAAAGCAACGGCGTCGCCAACCCAATCAGAAAGATCGCGCCGATGAATTTGGCGGCATTGACGAACGGCAACAACTGCCGTTCTTTTTGCGTCACCAAACGCGGTACGGTGACGAGCAGCGGCAAGTGCGCGTAATGCGCAATGTCCCGCGCGTCACGAATCGTGAGCAGTTCGCGTCCCGCCGAAGCCGCCGCCGCCAGCAATCCCACCAGCAGTGATAACAACAACGACAGCGGATACAGAGCGCCGCGTTTAGGCGAAACCGGACGTTCAGGCAAGCTGGCCGGATCAATCAGGCGGAAGGTTTCACCGCTGAAATCATTAAGCAGCTTGGCGCTGAATTTCGCCGCGTCCTGTTGCTTCAGCAATTCGTCGTAACGAATGCGCAAGGTGTTGTAATCGCGATCAATCTTTAAGCCTTCGATAGCTTTGATGGGCAAGCTGCCCAGCTTGCTGCGCAACTCATTGACTTGCCCAATTGTTCCCACTAAGTCTTTTTCTTTTTGTTCGAGATCGCGCTTGTCTGCGGCAATTCTTAATTCCATTTGTTGGACTTGCAGTGAGCCGGTAGGACGTTGCGCCAGTTTGTCCAGTTTGCTTTGTTTGAAGGCTTCTTCTTTTTTCAGAACGTCTTCTATTTCGCGGTTAATGCTTTCGAGGTGCGCCTTCAAAGCCTTCACTTCGGGAGCCTTGGATGTGTACTCCGTTAGTAGCTTTTGCAACTCTCCATCCAGTTTGGCGCGTTCCGTACGTAATTGCCCCAAGATGGATGCTGTCGCGGGCGACATTTCAGGGTCTTGTTGCGTAATTTCAGTTTGCGCTTTCATCGTACCGACGAGTTGCTCAGCCGTCGTGATTTGATTGCGCAACGAGTCAATGGAGGTTTGTTGCGATTGACGAGTCATACTCAAACTATTGAGTTGGTTTGCCAGACTTTGATCTTGTCCTATTACAACTTCAGGGTGCGCCAGAAAATATTCGGCGCGTTTAGTTTCGATGGCTTCCAATTCAGTGCGTACGCCTTTTACGCGGGTTTCAAGTTGGTCGAGCGTTTCGAACACACGTCCCATCTCGGCATCTGAGTTGGCATTTATGATGCGAGTGGTGAGTTCCTGCGCCACGTCGCGGGCCTTTACCGGGTCGTGGTGGCGAAAGTGTACGGTAAAGTCATTGATGGTCTGTGAAGCCGCGTTTTGTTTGACGATGATGTGCTTGAGCATCTCGTTGACGGTTTCTTCCATCGGCACATTGCGCTCGCGCATTTGCGGATAAAGCTCAAATCGCTCAACGATGCGTTGAAGTTCAGTGCGACTGGTGACCAGTTTGCGAATCGTGGTCAACCGCGAATTGACGTCTACGGAATTGACGGGTTGCACGTAACTCGACGAGACCTTTGGCGGGTCTACGATAATCATGGATTGCGACTCATACATGTTCGGCAGTTTGTATACCGCGTAGCTGAGCGCCGCTCCCAGAATGACGAAAGGCACGAGCAGGTAATAGCGCTTGCGCCACAGTAATTCCAAGTATTCGATAGGAGTGCGAAGTCTAAAACTAGCCATAAGGGTATGCTCCAAAAGTCGCCAACTATTGAGAGTCGTTCGCTGACTCTCAAAGGCAAAAATAATCCGTGAGCGGAATAAAGGGGGTAACGCCTGAATAAAATCTGGCAGAAGAAGCCCGCACCGGATTGCGCTCCAATCCCCAAACAGTACGCCTGATGAACGTTTGCACACTTAACTGAAGAAGTGTGTGAATAAAGGCGACTGCTTTGTATAAACAAGAATGCCCGAATTGTGGGGGAGTGAGCTTGAATACCAACCCGGTTTTGGGAATTTCTGCCTGACAGTCCGTGGAAACTTTTTAGGCGCGCGCGATTATAGCCAACGAACTTAGAGAAGCAAACCAGCGATTGACCGCCGTTTGGCTCTCAAGTTTGTTGCGACGCGCCCAAATTGGTTCTTGAGCGAAGCCCACGCCGATAGTAGGATGACGCCCGCTCGCAGAAGGTATTGCAGTATGAAAGCACTAGCTATCCAGTTTGCCCCTCTGCCAGCCGCATCCTGCAACTCGCGTCCTATCATTCAAATCATCAGGACAAAATCATCAGGACAAAATCATCAGGAATTTGGGGGGAGTTTGAATCGTGCGCAATAACGTCGCCTTGCTCGCCCGCCCGTTACCCTAACCCTTCATCATTGCGCAATTCAGCAACCTGAAGTGCGCTGCTTCACCATTCGTTACAACTTCTAATTTTATGACGAACACAGTTTCTGTCAGCCACGCCCGCAAGAGTTACGGCGATTTCACCGCCGTCCACGACCTTTCGCTCGAAGTCCAACCGGGCACTATCTTCGGACTGCTTGGTCCGAATGGCGCGGGCAAGTCTTCGACGATTCGCATGATCGTCAACATCACGATGCCCGACAGCGGCGAGATTCGCCTGTTCGGTGAAAGAGTGACGCCACAAAACGCCGCGAAAATTCAAGAGCGTGTAGGTTACTTACCCGAAGATCGCGGCTTGTATAAAAAAATGAAGATCGGCGAACAACTGCTTTTCTTCGCCGAACTCAAAGGCCTCGCGCGCACCGAAGCCGCCAAACGCATTGACGCATGGCTTGAGCGCGTCAGCATGACCGAATGGAAGAACAAACGTTGGGAAGAACTTTCTAAAGGCATGCAACAAAAGATTCAGTTCGTCTCGACCATTCTGCACGACCCTGACCTCGTGATTCTCGACGAACCATTTTCCGGCCTTGATCCGATCAATGCCAACTTGCTGAAAGAGATCGTTCACGAACTTAAGCGCAAACAGAAGACGATCATTTTTTCTACGCACTTGATGGAACAAGCCGAAGAACTATGCGACGAAATCGCACTCATCAATCGCGGACGCAAAGTGCTGAGCGGCCCGTTACGCGAAGTCAAACGCAGCTTCGGTTGGCGTGCGATAGCCATTGACGGTGAGAACCTCAACGGCCAACTCAAAGAACATCCGCTGGTGCAATCTATTGCCCCAATGCGCGATTACGTAGAAGTGACCTTACAAAATGGCGCTGATCCGCAAGCCTTGCTCAAGGATTTAGTCGCTGCCGACGTAAGGCTCACGCGGTTCGAGTTGGTGGCACCTTCGCTCAACGAAATTTTTATCGAGAGCGTCAAGCGCGCCAACGCCGCGTGATTGAAACAGGTTGTGTAATGTGAAAAACAAAAGGCAAAAGGATAGCTACACTGGCTACAACCTTTTGCCTTTTGTGCTTGGGGGCTAACTCAAGTTGTTATGCGCGAGGCGTGAGGAGCCCAGCGTCCCAATCGGTAATACTTCACCTAATAGCGCGCTACCAACGGCTATCCGATACACCTTACACCGACCGACGGGACGCTGGGCACCTCACGCCTCGCGCGGTGAAGGCACGTCGAAACGCACAAGCCAACGGCTCGCGTTACGCGCCATA
>JAYSVR010000386.1:0-1612 GCA_043718445.1 Acidobacteriota bacterium
TTCATCGCCCCAGTCTTTCCCCCTAAACCCCGTGTTCCCCGTGGCTTTTCTTTAAGAGGATTTATTCGTGCAACTCAACCGCAAATGTATTCCCTTCACGCCGCTTGATCGTGATTTATCGAAAGCTACCGTCGCCCTCGTCACGGCGGCTGGCGTCCATCGCAAAGATCAAGAGCCGTTCAACATTGCCGATGAACTCGGCGACCTCACCTTTCGCGTCATCGGCGGCGACGACCGCAACGACGAACTGATGGTGACGCATCATCACTATGACCACAGCGACGCCGACCAAGACATCAACGTAGTCTTCCCGCTCGAACTTTTGCACGAACTGAAAGCCGAAGGCTTCATCGGCGACGTAGCGCGCGAACACGTCGGCTATATGGGCTACACGATGCGGCTCAAGCAGATGTATGAAGAGACGGCTCCTGCCATTGCTGAACATATCAATAAAAAATCGCGCGCCGACGTGATCGTACTCACCGGCGGCTGACCGCAGGTATGCCACCGCACGGTCGTCGCGGTACAACGTGAAATCGAACAACTCGGATTGCCTACGATTCTGATTACGGTCAGCCCGGAAGTCTCAAAGCAAATGCGTCCGCCGCGGGCGCTTTATCCCAAAGATTTTCAAATCGGCAATTCGCTCGGCAAACCCGGAATGCGCGCGCTGCAAAAACAGGTTTTGAAAGACGCGCTACTGCAATTCACCGCCGCGCCCGCGCCCGGCGAAATCATCGAGAAGGTTTACCCTGATTACCCGGTAGAGAAAAAACCAGATGAACAAGCCGCCTGAGCTTCCCCACGAATTGCGCGACGTGACGCGCCGACACTTTTTCGGACAATGCGCCGTCGGCCTCGGTTCGATTGCGCTCAACGGTTTGCTGGCTGATGAAACGTCTGCGCAGAAACCGCAGCTTGATCCAGCCAATCCGATGGCGGCGCGCAAGCCACCACTGCCCGCCAAAGCCAAGCGCGTGATCTATCTGTATATGGCCGGAGCGCCTTCGCAATTGGAACTGTTTTCTGACAAGCCGAAGCTGCGCGAACTGACGGGACAACCGCCGCCGCCCAGCTTGCTCAAAGGCAAACGCTTCGCCTTTCTCAAAGGCAACGAAACGCTGTTGGGTACGAAACGCAAGTTCGCGCAATACGGTCAGAGTGGAATGACGTTGAGCGAATTGATTCCGCATCATCGCAAGATCGTAGACGAAGTGACCTGGCTGCGCGGGATGTCAACCGATGTTTTCAATCACGGCCCGGCGAAGCTGTTTATGAATACGGGCTTTCAGATTCCCGGTCGTCCGGCGTTTGGCGCGTGGGTGACTTACGGACTCGGCAGCGAATCGAAAGACCTGCCCGGCTTCGTCGTGTTGCAAAGCGGCAGGCGCGGGCCGCGCGGTGGCGCAGTGCTGTGGAGCAGCGGCTTTCTGCCGACTTCATTTCAAGGCGTGCCGTTTCGCGGACAGGGCGATGCGATTCTGAATTTGCAGAGCCCGGCAGGCTTAGGCCGTGAACAGGAGCGCGATTTTTACGACACCGTAGCCGCGTTAAATAAAGCGCGACTCGCACAGACCGGCGACCCTGAAATTATGACGCGCGTCAACGCTTA
>JAYSVR010000387.1:0-15106 GCA_043718445.1 Acidobacteriota bacterium
ATTTCGAGTTTTTGCTGAAAGAGATCAAGCGGCTAAATGAGTGGCAAGAAGATGCAAGCGGCGCGTAATCCGGCGGCCAACGGAACGGCGGCGGACAAACCTTCGCAGCCATGAGATTTATGGCATGAGACAAACGCGCTATCGGCCCACTTGGGTCAGGTCATGGCGAAGGAGGGTAGCGCGCGAAAGGCTAATCCGTTATTCCCGTGCGGAACTCTTTGGGCAATAACTTCCGGGCGGACTTCAGCCTCTCCAGTTTTTTTTGAGAGCGCTGGTGGCGCAAGCCTTTTCATAAAGCGCGTAGGCGGCCGCATCAACGCTTGCTTCGGCGTCACGGTGAAAGAGATCAGCGCAACCGAAGTCACGCTCATGGACGCACGCGAACGCGACCCGCTGACGGCGCAGGAAAAGATGCGCATCAAAAACGATTACGTCTTTGCGCTCATCGGAGGCGATAAGCCAACCGGATTTTTAGAGCGCCTGGGCATCAAGGTTGGCTGAGGTTTTCCCGCTCGCGCTCATCGCAGGCGGCGTGATTTCGCCCAAGAGCGATCCGACGGTCATCAGGGACAGTTCGAAATCGCGCTGGCCTAAACCGCATATCGCGCAAAAGCGCGGGGAGAAGCTGCTCTCTCGGCGCTTTCTTCATGGCTCACGTTTACCGATGTCGGCGTGCTTCAGACGGTCGGCGATTAGGCATTCCCGTTTGAGTTCATTCAATTGCGTTGCGTACCAGTAAAGGCAGCGCGCGATGAGAATATAGATGCATAACAGGCGAAGATGTACGAGCGTGGCAAATAAGACGTAGTTGGAGACTGGCTGAAGTTTCGCCATCAGATTGAAGTGCGCGTAGATCGAATAAACGAAGATAAACAGAGCGACTGTGACCAGCACCCACGTACGCGGAAAGAGCAAGCCCCGTGGCGATACACTCCGCCGATCATCACTCAAGAGGCCTAAGATGTTTGGATGATTTCCCTCTGCCAACTCCCATTGCAACCGCCACACGCAATGCAAGGTAGGCAAACAGAAGATGAACAGAAAAACTACGTGATAGATCAGGTCTTTTTGATAAGCGAGCTGCGCGGGTAGCGCGGCATCCTTTAATTTTGTGATGGCATACGCTGGCAAAAACAAATAGGCCGACAAGACAGTCAGGGTCGCCGCCATCACGATCACTGCCATGGTGACGGCTAAACCGTAAGCATTTCCTTGTAAGGTTAGTTTCCAATCGCACCACAACGCCACGCGCGTCGTGCCGTAAAGCCAAAGACCCGCCAGCAAGCCCCATAACAAACCGGGCCAGGCGAATTGCGTGAATTCATAGGCGAATTCCATCACCAGGCACAGGCCACCGAGTAAGGCGTATGTCCCACTGGCAAACTGCACATGCTGCTGATGTCCGCCACCAGCCAGCGGCAAGTTGCCTGAAATGCCGAATGCGCCTGCCACTCCCGCCGGTGTCAGGGTTTGCAAGAGGTCGCGGTCGGTATCAAGCACGCCGACTACGGCAGTTAGCCGATTCACTTCCTGGCGGCAAGCCTCGCAATCCCTGAGGTGTTCCTGAATGCGCTGCGCCTCAGCCAATTCGGCACGGCCAAAGCAGTAAGCCGTAAGCAAGGCATTGAGTGCGGGTGCGTTGCAACCAGACGCCGCAGCGAGCGACCCAGTGTCGGCAGCGTTGCGACGCACGAGCTTGGATTGATCTTCCATTTTTTTCTCCTGACGAGTCGCTGACTCGGGCGGCGGGCAAGCGGTTTGAGTGGCGTTTGAAGGAAAACTCATACCCGCGTAAACGATGGCGCAAATGCTCCTGCGCAGCGTAAAGAATCCTGCGCACCTCAGTCTCGCGCAAATCCAGCATTTCACTGAGTTCACGCACCGAGCAACGTTCGGTACGGTTAAACAATAGAATGGTCAACTCCTGATCGCTTAGTGTGCGCAACGCCTGAATTACGTCCAGCCATTCCTCAAAGGTTTCCCAAGTTGAGTACTGCAAGGCTGCCGCTGAATTCCTATGTTCTCCTGCTAAGTTGGAAATCGTGACGTCATCAAGGCAGACCTCGCCACGTTCCCGACGCCGCTGTTTCTGCCAGTGTTCGATAATCTGGCCGCGAATGATGGGATAGCTCCAGGTTTCCAAGGCGCTGTCGCCGCGAAACAGCCCGCGCGTGAGCCGGCCGTAAGCGTAAAGCAAAGACTGTTGGGCGACGTCTTCCGCATCTTCGGGCTTCAAGCCGCTGCGGCTGGCGCACTGGCGGAACAGTGAAGAGCAGCGCGCGGCAAATTCATCTTTGGCTTCCGCCTCTCCGGCTCGAATGCGCTCCGCCAAGTTGAGGTCGTCCTGATAGGGCGAAGCGGGTTGAACGTGCGGCATTTGGGTTGATGGCAATAACTCGACAGACATCCGAACCTCCTACTACGAAGTTAAACGAGTCCTTTGGCAGGGTGATTTTTTTTTGCTGAAGCCGAAAAAAACAGCTTCAACCCACGCTAATAGAGATGAAGGCAATGACCGTGTGTGAAGTAAATAAAAGCAACGTGGCAGTCGGCAGAAGAACCAATTCTGTAGGCAGTAACCACGCCGCCGGGTTGCTAACGGTAAGACGCGGGCACTCTAGCGGAAGGCTTCGGCACGGTCAATTGCCTGAATCAAGGAGAATCAAAACATGCTGCAATTGAAATCCTTACCGAGGCTGACTCTGTGGTTGGCCGTGACGTTGGTGCTGTTCGGTGGCGAAACGCTGGCGCAACGCTCCGGCGAACCGAGCGACGCTCAAGCCTGTGGCGCGTGCGGTGCGTGCGGCGCGGGCTTGGGTACAATAGTGCTCATTCCAATCATTATCTTTTTCCTGAATATCGCGTTGTTGATCTGGGTGGCGCGCGACGCCAAAGCGCGGGGCATGGACAGTTCCGTGCTATGGATGGCGTTGGTGATGTTCACCAGCGTGATCGGTTTGGTTATCTATCTTTTCTCGCGGCCCCAAGGCGAACTGATGCCCTGCGTCCACTGTGGCAACCACCGCTTACAAGCGAGCGCTAAATGCCCTCACTGCGGCAATCTCTAAAACGCCCTGAAACCTATTTGCTGATCTTGTGCATCGGTCTATGTCTGGCGGCGCTGGATACGTTCCGCGCGCCGTCCCGACAAGTGACCGGAGCGATTTATGTCAATGGTGTGAGGCTCTATCAACGACTGGGGCGTCCATTGTTGCAAGGGCGGGTTCAATGCCGCTACGAACCGACTTGTTCAGCGTATTCGATTGAAGCGGTGCAACGGCATGGCCTCCGACAAGGATTGTGGCTGACGATGCGACGCATCAAGGCTTGTCAAACATCGGTGCCCTTAGGAACGTGCGACCCGGTTCCGGCGGCCTATTTGTTTCAATGAAGCTGGAGTGTCCGATTTACTATAACTTTATCCGAGCCGAAAGGAGGTGAAGCAAGATGGCTGAATGCAAAGGCTGTAATGGCACGGGCAAGTGCTCGAAATGCAACGGCAGTGGCTCCAATGGAGCATTCCTGCCGCCGTATGATTGCGAAAAATGCAAAGGTTCAGGCAACTGCACCGTATGCAACGGCAAGGGGAAAACTTAATCGCGCAGCCGGAGCAGGCATCTCGCTGCTCCGGCGTCGTGAGCGCAATAGTTACGAAAAGGAGGTCTGTATGCAGAAAAGTTCTGTGAGAGTGGTATGTCTCTGTTGGTTGCTGGCGCTGTCGGTCAGCGCAGTTTTCACCCAAACAGTGCGAACCAAAAAGGAAACGCTGACCAACGCCAGCGTGATCGAATTGGCCAAGCTCGGCTTGAGCGAGGCGCTCATCATCGAAAAGATTCGTCAATCTGAACACCGCTTTGACACGAGCGTCGAAGGCTTGAAGCAATTGAAAGCCGCGCAACTCAGCGATGCTCTCATTGCCTTTATTCTCAACCCACAAGCGGCTCCGGTAGCGCCGAGCATGGCGGTCGTGGCACCAACAGCGACGGCAAAGCCCGCAGCGTCAGGCAATACGCCTGCTGCGACTTACAATCCCGCTGGGCAAAAAGTCGCAACGCCTTTGCCGCCGGACAAAGGCGTTTATTTGTGGGACGGCAAGACCATGCACTTGCTCCATCAAAGTCGCGTGCCGTCTATGGGCACGAGCGTCTGGCGCAGCGTGACGCCGTTTGTCAAAAAGAAGATCGAACTACAAATGTTCGACGCGCACGCCAAACTTCAGTTCGACAATAACGAACCCGTTATCGTCGTTTCGGGCATGGGCGACATCGTGCCGGGCGTGCCTTCGTTCCGGCTGCTTTACGTCAAGACCGGCGGCATGCGCAAAGACCGCCGCATCGTCGGCACTTACGATGTCGGCGGATTTTTCGGCAGCGTGAGCATGGTGGATAACGAGATCGAATGTCGGATGGAAAAGCTGGCCGTGGGTGTCTACGCTTTCAAACCGGACAAGGCACTGCCCGATGGCGAATACGGCGTAGCGCATGTGCCGCCACTGGCAGCGGCCAGCACACAGCCCGGCTTTGCGCCGCCGATTTGGGACTTCGGCATTTATACGGAAGCGCGGGTAAAAGAGTAGCAGTAAAAGATATAGGCGCAATTGCGACGCGCGGTCTTTGTGCTAAGGCCGCGCGCGGCAAGTAAGGGAGGTTAGAAGTGAAAAACGCTCTAAGGTTAATCTGTATTTTGTTGGTTTGGCTTACGCTTGCATTCCCTGTAGCCGCCGTTACGGTCGAGCAGAAGTTGACGACCCGCTACGTGGACACGAGCAATTGCAACACACCGGAGGCCAGTTCCCTTTTTGCCAACTCCGATGGGCGAATCTATCTGTGGTTCCTGCTCAATGGCACACAGACCGGCGACCGACTCAGGGTGGAATGGATTGCGCCCGGCGGCTCGATTAATCGCGCCGCTTCCTATAATCCGCTGGACAGCGGTGGCAGGCGATGCTTCTACGACAGCCTGCTCATTGCCGATCTTGCCAACCGAACAGGGCAATGGAGTATAAGGCTCTATTACAACGACGGCTTACTCTTCACCCTGACTTTTACCCTGCTGTCGCTCGACCATACGCTCACGCGGTTTGTAGACCCCAACAATCAATGTCCGAAGCCGGCTGTTGCCGACATCTTTGCCAACACCGAGGCACGGGTGTACGTCTGGTTCAACGTTTCCGGTGTTGCGATTGGCGACCGGATGAAAGCCGAATGGTACGATCCGACGCAGCAACTCTACTCTTCCTTCACATGGAGTCCGCTGACCTTTTCCGGCACGGCTTGTTATTCTGGCTGGTTGTCGATTGGTGGGGCCGAGGCTGCCAACCGGTTAGGCAACTGGTCGGTCGGAATCAGCCATAACGACACGCCTCTTTTTAGTCGGGGCTTCAACTTAGTGGCTGAGCGCCACAATCAACTTTTGGCGTTTCAGGTCAGCGGTGACGGACGATTCAACGCAGGCGCTGCGCCCGATCCGCAAACTGGTTTTGCAGGTACCAATAGCTACGGACTAATGTTCCGTTGGCCGAGCGCACCCGGTACCTCGTTCACCTCTTTTCGCATTGACGGCCACGATTCGATATATGGCACAGACGGCACACCGCTCGAAACGCCCGTCAACCTTGATGCCAAAACCAACCGCAGCCGGTGGCGAATCGGCGACATCGAATTTACGCAAGTTTTACAACTCGCCTTCAACAACCAGACCGGGCGCGAAGACATCATCAAAATCGCTTACACCATGCGCAACACCGGTACTGTGACTCGTCAGGTCGGTGGTCGCGTACTCATTGATACCGACATCAACCAGAATGACGGCGTCCCATTCCGCGTGTCGGGTGTAGGTATCGTCAAGCAAGAGCGAGAATTCGCCGGGACCGACGTACCCGATTCGTTTCAGGCATTTTTTGACGTGACCGATACGCGGCGTGTCACCGTCAGCACTTTGAAAAGCGGCGGCGCGACTGCACCTGACCGGCTGGTGTTGGGCAGTTGGCCGAAGATGTTTGACACGCTTTACGATTACGCCATTGACTCGAACCTTGATTTCACGAATGACAGCGCCTATGCGGTCTATTGGTTGCCGCGCCCGCTTGCGCCAGGCGAGTCGCGCGGCTACACGACGTTTTACGGCTTGTCGGCGGTGCAGGTGAATCTGGAACCGCCGCTGGCGTTGGGAGTGTCTGGGCCAGCCGCATTGAGCGTGGTGAATAACGCATATTCTCCCGATCCTTTCGATGTAGTGGCGACGGTTTATAACAATGGCAGCGGAGTCGCCAACAACGTGCAACTCACACTCAATCTGCCCAATGGGTTGGGCTTGGCGAGCGGCGCGGCTACCGTCTCGCTGGGTCAAGTGGCGGTAGGGCAAGAGCGGCAAGTCTCGTGGCGCGTCGCAACCGGCGCGCGCACGGGAGCAGGGGCATACACGTACTCAGTTATGCTCACGGCTGCGAACGCGCCGACGAAGACCGTTGCTCGAACAGTCACCTTGCCACAGTTGATCATTACCAATTCATTATCCGGGACAGTTGGCATTTGGGATGGCGCAGAATTGTGGAAGTTAAACGGCAACGGCGTAATAGTGCAGGTGACTGCGGAAAACAGCCAAACAAGACGAACTGAAACGGTAACAGATGGTGCCTATTTGTTCAGTAATCTACCTGCCGGTAGTTACAAGCTCAGCGCAAAGTTAGAGTACATAGACGAAGTTAACGTCAGCAACGTTATCATTTTGCCTCCCCCGCTAAAGAACGGCGGCTGTCAGAGAAAATCATTAGTTAAAGATACCCAAGTGATGGTCAATACGGTTGAAGTGCAAGGCAATAAAACCGTCAATCTTGATTTCCCGCCCCCAATTGTGATGGTGCATGGTGTGAAGTCCTGTTACGAAAAATGGTATTCGACAGAAGTGGACGCGCAAACGAAATACTGGGATAACTTTGTGCGGGCCAGGGGCGGCATCACCTTTACGCCAAACTATGTTTCTTACCTTCCCACCAGTTGGCCGCAACGGGCCAAACAACTGCAAAACCAAATCGAGTATAACTTCGGCAGATTAAGCCGGGATATTGAAACCCGGCATCGCTATCCCGCTTGGTTTTTGGTTGCGCATAGCATGGGTGGGCTGACAGCGCGCGCGCTTGTCTATCAGAATGAGGCCGTGGCATTAACCGCAGCGTTACAGAAGTTATACCTGCTTGGCACGCCGAACAGCGGCGCATATGGCAGATGGTACGCCTACTATTTTCCTTTTGGGAGTGAATTGAATAATTGGCGACTCTCTTATCCGTTGTTTGGCTATTTGTCGGAAGAAGCCATCACTACTCGCTTCAATCAGGAGTATCGCTCATTCAAAGACAAGCGCGTGACGGTCTTTGCAGGCAATGCAGACTCCATCAACAGCCAGCCCAGCGATGGGGTTGTGAGAGAACACTCGGTCTATCACATTGAACTCAAAAATAACGTGATTAGCTTTGATAATCTCAGCCCGATCACTTTTCAGGGAAAAACATTTCCGCGTGAACACGATGAATTGGGTTCGTTAGCTACGCTGAAACCAATTCTGGTTGATGAAATTCTGCCTGAGATAATGCGTCTCTCGCCGCCGCGTAGCGCCGTCGTAAATCAAGAATGGCAGGAAACTGAAGGGGCAGCACAGGTGCAAGCGGACTTGAATTCAGCGCACTCTGCCGTCACTCTAACTGCCAGTGGGTTTGGTGCTGAATTGAAAAAGGTGCTGGTTGAAGGGCAAGCGCTTACTGCGGCCCAACGTGCCGCACACTCATTTACCATTGGTGCAACAGATGTCTTCACTTTTAGTCCGCTGGTGCTGAATGGTACGGCGACCTTCACCTTGACCGCTCCCGCCGGGCGAGTCATTTCTTTCAATGCTCCACCGCTGGATAGTGCGGAAAAAACGAGTGATGAATTCGGCGAAACGCTGCTCGTTCGCAATCCTACGCCGGGGCAATGGCAACTCAACGCCACAGCAGGCACGGCGGCTGCGGCCTTCATCTTTCTGGTACAGGAAAACTCGCCGGTTGGTTTCGTCGGAGCAGTCAAAGAAAGTCAGGTCGCATTAGGCAAGCCAGCCACGCTATTGGCGCGGTTGGAAGGTGCGGTACAGGCTGCCAGTGTATCGGGGCGCTTGGTGAATGAAGTGGGGGAGACGGTCGAGACGCTCACGCTCTTTGACGATGGGCAGCATCAGGATGGCAGCCAGAATGACGGCGTTTTTGGGACAGTCACCCAGCCGCTGCGAACCAGCGGACGCTACTACGTAGCCTTTACCGCACAGGCTTTTTTTAACGGTCTCACTTGTTCACGCCAAACGGAAGCCTTCGTTGACGTGCTGCCTGCGGGACGCCTGCTCACAGGGCAGTTTAGCGACATGGCTTTCGATGCCGACAACGACAACAGGCTTGAGACGTTGCGTTTCACCGCAGTGTTCTCCGCGCTCTCCGCAGGGAGTTATCTGGTTTCCGGGGATTTGCTGGATGCGCAAGGATTTCGTGTGGCGCACGCGGTGGGCCAAGTGGAAGCCAATGCTGCCGGAAGTTTCGCTGCCAAATTGGATTTCAACCTAGCAGGAGCTTTTTGTCAGCAGTTTGCTGGGGCTTTTTCTATACAAAACCTGACACTGACAAGCGGCGCTGATTTCATGGCACTCGATGTTTGGAGCGAGAAGCTTAACACTCAACGTTATGATGGTGTGACATTCAACTGTAGCAACAATTTTCTTACACCGCGTTTACGCACCGTACAGCCTGCGACACTCTTTCCGGGTAATGCCAGCCAAGTCGTCATTAGCGGCAATGGATTGGCGAACGGTGTACGGGTTTCCTTTGGTGGCGGGGTAACTGTTTCTAGCGTCACTTGGCTTAATTCCGAACTACTTGTGGCACAAGTCAACGTTGCCGCAAACGCCGCCTCCGGCCCGCGTGAAGTGACTGTTAATAACCCGGACGGACGTTCATCCGCAGCGTCAAGTCTTTTCAGCGTTGCCTCAGACCAGCCGCCGACGGTGGCACTTTCGTCTTTATCGAACCAGCAATCGGTGCGCGGAACGATCACCGTGTCAGCTTCGGCGGCTGATGATCGGGGGATTCAAAAGGTGGAATTCTATCTTGACAGTCAACTTGTCACCTCAGACGCAGAGTTCCCATATCAATTTGTCTGGCAGACCACCAGCACGTCCAATGGCAATCACGTACTGGTCGCTCGTGCTTACGACACTGCTGGGCAAGCACGCGAAACGCAGCTTACGGTGACCGTCAACAATGCCACGATAGCCGTGGTTTCCGCCGCGAGTTACGCGACGACTGGCGGGTTGCCTGCGCAATCCATCGCAGCGTTGTTCGGCGGCGGAATGGCCGGCAGCACGCAGGTCGCAAGCACTTCGCCGCTGCCGACTGATTTAGGCGGCGTGAAAGTGCGCGTCAAAGATGCGCTGGGGATGGAACGTGACGCGCCGCTGTTTTTCGTGTCGGCGGGGCAGATCAACTTTCTCGTACCCGAAGCCACGAGCAATGGCGCGGCAACGCTGACGGTGTTGCGCGACGGCATTGCGGTCGGACAAGGCAACGTCATGATCGAAGCCGTTGCGCCCGGACTCTTTGCCGCCAACGCTAACGCGCAAGGCGTAGCTGCCGCCTCCGTCTTGCGCGTGAAAGCCAATGGCGCGCTCAGTTACGAATCCATCGCACGGTTGAATCAAGCGGGTACGGCGTGGGAACCCGTGCCGATTGACTTGGGGCCGGAAGGCGAACAGGTGTTTTTGGTCGCATATGGCACAGGCTTCCGCAATCGCTCGGCGCTGACGAATGCCACCGCAACGCTAGGCGGCGCGAATGTCGAATTGCTTTACGTCGGTGCGCAAGGCGAGTTGGTCGGACTTGATCAAGCGAACATCCGCATCCCGCGCAGCTTCATCGGACGCGGTCTCGTCAACGTCGGGCTTACCGTAGACGGCAAGGCCGCCAACACCGTCACACTCAAAGTGCAATAGAAGCGGGTGATGATCTGGCGCAAAAGTTATCTCCCGTAGGATTGACATCTGCTTGCGCCCGGATGGCGTGGCTTTTACAGACAAAGCTATCCGGGCGGTTTTTGTGCGCGAAAGGAAAAGGAATGAAACGAACAGCTTGTAACTTAACGGCGCATGCAGACAGACGCTTTTTACTTCGCTTCGGCCTTTGCTATGCTCCGCGCCGCTCACCGCACTGAGCGCAAATTCCATCAATACAAAACGAGTAAAAACGATGAACAACGAGCAGGCTTCTCCTTACGCGCAACGTCCGTGGTTGCGGCATTACGATTATTGGGTTCCGGCTGAGATCAACATTCCTGAGCAATCCATTTATCAAACGTTGGCGACGGCGAATGTGCATTACGTCCATCATCTGGCAACGGCTTTTTTGGGCGGACATCTGACCTTCGCTGAAATCAAACAGCAGGCCGACAAGCTGGCGACTTCGTTGCTGAACTTAGGCGTCAAGGCGGGCGATTACCGCTTCATGCTGACGGCGATTGACGGTCAACAACCCGGCGGCGGCCAGGACAAATTCCGCATCCGCATCTGGAATAACGCAGGCGGCGGGCTGGTTTATGACAACCAGATGAACGCGCCGGACAGTAACGACCCGACGACGTTGTTAGGAGGCGGCAGTCATTAGTCACTACACAAGTCTGAAGTGAAAGCAGGGCTAATTTTTCTGACAGGATAAGTCCTTTAGAATCAGCCTGAGATAATAGCGAATCGTCAAAGAGAATTTGAAAACCTCATTTCTCGGAACGCTAAACTCTTTGGCATCAACGCTCAAAAACTTGTGTAGTGACTAATGGCGGCAGTATCGTTATCCACAAATAGACGCCATCACAGACAGTGTGGGTAAGCAGAGGTTGTGGCTTACCCACACATAGAAAACTCGGCGATGCCGTAAGAAGCCGTTGGGCTGCCACTACTTGCAGGAGGTATAGTGATGAAGAGATATGAGCGAACCAAAACACGACGAATTTATTTGGCTGAAGAGCGAAACGCAGTATCGAGAAGTGCGCCGTTCAAAGCATGGCGACGAACTGCGCTGGCTGGTCAACCGCGAAACGATTCGTAATGAAGCGACGGGCGAGACGGTGACGCGCTCGCACCTGCGGCATCCGGGCATTTGCGTGATGGTTCCGTTCACCGACGACGGCGGCATCGTGCTGATGCGGCAATACCGTTATGCCGCGAATGAATACTTGTGGGAACTGTCGGCGGGTACGTTGGAAGGCAGGGAAGAGAACGGGCGAATGCTCGCTGTCGAAACGCCCGAAGCATGTGCGCGGCGCGAGTTGCTGGAAGAGACGGGTTACGAAGCGCGCGCGTGGCAAAAGGTTTGTGAGTGTTACGCCATGCCGGGGATGAGCGATGAAGTGATGCACATCTTTTTCGCGCGCGGCTTGACCTTGCACGAACAATCGCTCGATGTAGGCGAAGTGATTGACGAGATTCGCGCGTTCACGTTGGAGGAACTGCGCGAGATGATGGCACGCGGCGAGATTCGAGATGCCAAAACGCTGGTCGGCTTGTTTTACGCGCTGCAAGGTTAAGCGAAACGCGCGGGGCTGAAGGCTTCCAAGTTGATGGACGATGCGCCGCGCAAGACGAATTCGCTGACGGCTTGCGCGGTGATGGGCGTAAGCAGAATGCCGTTGCGATAATGGCCTGTTGCGTAAAGCAATCCCTGATAGTTCGCGTCAAAGCCGATGACCGGCCATTCGTCGCGCGTATTTTTAGGCCGCAGCCCAGCCCAGGTTTCAAGCAAAGGCTTTCCTGCCAACGACGGAGCAATTTCACAAGAGCGTTCAACGATAGAAGCGATGCCTGCTTGTGTCGTCGCTTTCTCAAAGCCTGCGTATTCGGTCGTAGAGCCTGCGATCAGAAAACCGGCGGAACGCGGTACGAGATAGCTGCGGCATGAATAGACGACGTGGCGCAACGGCGGTGCAATCATCGGCAGCGCGATCATTTGTCCGCGTACCGGTTCAGTCGGAACGGTTTGGATTAACTGCGATGTCCAAGCGCCAGTTGTGAGAATGGTGGTATTGGCGCGCAGTTCGCCTTTGTCCGTAGCGACGCCTTGAATTTGCTTGCCAGCAATCAGCAATTGATGAGCTTCGGTGTGTGAGTAGATGCTGACGCCCGCTTGTTGTGCGGCTGCGATCAACGCCGTCATGAGTTGCCGCGCGTTGACCTGATGATCGTCGGGAAACTTGAGCGCCCAACGCAGCTTGTCATTAAGTTGCGGTTCGAGTTTGCGCGTACAGTCGCGCGTCAGCTTTTTCGTATTCAACCCCGCCGCGCGTTGCCATTGCCAGCGGTGATCGAGTTCGGCTTCGTCTGCCTCGGTAAGCGCGAGGTAAAGCGTGCCTTCGGTGCGGTATTCGATGTTGATGCCGGTGGCGGCGCGCAACTCTTCGGCAAAGCTGGCATAAAGCGCGCGGCTGGCGAGGGCGAGTTCAAGAAAGGCATCGGCCTGATCGGCTTCGGCTTGCGCGGCCAGCATGCCTCCGGCTGCCCACGAAGCCTCGCGTCCGGGTTCGTGGCGTTCGATGAGGGCTACGCGCTGACCGGCTTGTGCCAGACGCCAAGCGATGGCGCAGCCGATGACGCCGCCACCAACAATGATCGTATCGAAAGAAGAATCAGCAGCGGACATTTACGACGCGGCGCTTTCCGCAGCGGGTTCTTCAGCTTTAGCTTCGCGCTCATATTGCTCACGCATCTTGCGCGCGTTATCGAGATGGCGATCTGTCCATTTGATTTCCTGTTCGACGAGGCCATCCACCACATTTTTGACGCCGGTGAGAACGTCTTTCTTAAACGTAGCCAGATCATTTGCCGCTTCTTCAGGCAGGCTCGCCCAAAACGAATCAATCAGGTAATTCAGCGGATCGAAAATACTGCCTTGTTGTTCAGCCATGTCATTACTCCTTCATTCAGACATTTAGGGGCGCGTGCAAGTCGCCACGCAGTTTTCAGTTTCCCAAACACGAATTTTGAAAACCTGCACACGGTCGTTGTTGATTTGCGCACCGACTTCACGCAGAAACCACGCGGCGAGTTCTTCTGCCGTAGGATTGATCTCATCGAAAGGCGGCAATTCGTTGATGTATTTGTGATCAAGATAATCTACGAGATTTTTTGTCGCGGCTTTGAGATCGCCGAAAGCAATCAGCATGCCGCACTCGTCTAGGCGTTCGCCGCGCGCGTGGACTTCTACTTTGTAATTGTGCCCATGCAGATTGGCGCACTTGCCTACGTAATTGCGCAGCAAGTGGGCAGAAGAAAAACTCATTTGAATCAAGACTTCATTCATAATCAGAAGCCGCAGTATAGCATTACGGGTTACGGTTGCATGTATAATGCCGAGCATTCGTCGGAAGAGATTCATCTTGGCGGCGCAACCTTCATACTCAAAGGAACCGAAAACGCATGGCACATAAAGTTACGCTTATCCCTGGCGATGGGATTGGTGCAGAAATCACGGGCGCAGTCGTGCGCATCATTGAAGCTACGGGTGTTGAAATCGAGTGGGAAAGTTTCATCGCTGGAGCCGAAGCCCTTGCTCGGTTCGGCGACCCCTTGCCGGACGCGGTACTGGAATCCATCAGGCGCAATAAGGTCGCGCTGAAAGGCCCGCTGACTACGCCAGTGGGGAAGGGCTTTGCGAGTGTAAACGTACGCTTGCGCAAGACACTCGATCTTTACGCCAACCTACGGCCTGTGCGTACTTTGCCGAACATAAAAACACCGTTCGGCCAACTGGATTTCATCGTGGTGCGCGAGAATACGGAGGATCTTTATTCAGGCTTTGAACACATGGTTGTGCCGGGCGTAGCGCAAAGCCTCAAGATCATTACTGAGAAAGCCTCTACGCGCATCGCACGCTTTGCGTTTGAACACGCCCGCCAAGAAGGACGCAAGAAAGTTACGGCGATTCATAAAGCGAACATAATGAAGGTGTCCGACGGACTCTTTCTGGACTGCTTCCGTAATGTCGCAGCGGACTATCCCGACATCGAAGCCGACGACAAGATCGTAGATAACGCCTGCATGCAGTTAGTCATGAAGCCGCAGCAGTTCGATATTTTACTGACAGAGAATTTATATGGAGACATCGTTTCAGATTTGGCTGCGGGGTTAGTCGGCGGCTTGGGCGTAGTCCCGGGGGCAAACATCGGTGAAATAGGAGCCGTGTTTGAAGCAGTTCACGGCAGCGCTCCCGATATTGCTGGCAAGAATATGGCGAACCCTACAGCACTATTGCAGTCGGGCATCTTGATGTTGCGCTATCTGGGCGAGCGCAGTGCCGCTGATAAGATTGAGAAGGCGCTGCATTACACACTATCCACGAAAGAGGTACGTACCCGTGACATAGGCGGTACGGCGAGTACGACTGAGTATACCGAAGCGATAGTCGCTTCTATGAAAGAGCTAAATGCGGGTTGAAAAGATAATGTAGAAAAAAGTCGAAAAACTTCCGTAGGTCTGTTGACAGCGGAAGCGCCCTGTATATAATCCCAAATTCGTCGCCACTCGGCGGCGGAAACAAAAAGCGAAAGCGACAAAAGCGATATTTGAAAACTAGGCAGAAATGTACACAGATTACGTCAACCTTGAGAAAGTCTGAAAAGACCAAATTTTTCAAAGGTTATTCAAACAATGGATAGCTAAGGATTATACTCTGAGAGTTTGATCCTGGCTCAGAATCAACGCTGGCGGCGTGCCTAACACATGCAAGTCGAACGCGAAAAGGGCTTCGGCCCCTAGTAGAGTGGCGTACGGGTGAGTAACGCGTGGGTCATCTGCCCTTGGGTGGGGAATAACTAACCGAAAGGTTAGCTAATACCGCATAACACAGTGATGTCAAAGCAGCAATGTGCCCGAGGAGGAGCCTGCGTCTGATTAGGTAGTTGGTGGGGTAACGGCCTACCAAGCCTGCGATCAGTAGCTGGTCTGAGAGGACGGCCAGCCACAATGGCACTGAAACACGGGCCATACTCCTACGGGAGGCAGCAGTGGGGAATTTTGCGCAATGGGCGAAAGCCTGACGCAGCAACGCCGCGTG
>JAYSVR010000388.1:0-15100 GCA_043718445.1 Acidobacteriota bacterium
ACACAAGTCTGGAGTGAAAGCAGGGCTAATTTTTCTGACAGGATAAGTCCTTTAGAATCAGCCTGAGATAATAGCGAATCGTCAAAGAGAATTTGGAAACCTCATTTCTCGGAACGCTAAACTCTTTGGCATCAACGCTCAAATACTTGTGTAGTGACTAATGGTTTTAACGTCCTTGCTCGATAGGCTTTAGCCGCAATGCCTCGTGGCTCAAGCTCGTTGAGGAAGCACGCTAAAGCGCGCTGAGGGATTTTCGCGCCGCTGAACCAGTCGTGAACGACTGGCCTAATCGCCCTGCGGGAAAGCCCGTTGTCACGGGCTAAAACTTCGGATGGGCTTCACTTCGGACTGGAAACGCAAGAAGCCCGCGCGTAAGCAATTACGCCTCGAAGCCAACGTCTTTGCTTACGCGCGGGCTTCTGACACGCCGCACTCAGAATGGTTTTTTCGTGTTAATCGCCACTCACGGCTGCGCCGCCCAGCCATTGCGCGATGCTGTAAGAAACCGCCGCCGGTAAGCGTCCGGTTTGCAGCAATCCGTTGCAGTATTCCTGCAAGACCAGCGCGATGCGATCGGCGGCCTGTCCGTCACCGAAAGGATTCTCGACCATCGTCATCGCTGTGTAAGCATAAGAATCATTCAGCAAGCGCGAGGCTTCGTCGGTGATGCGGTCGGCGTTCGTACCCACTAAACGGCCCGCGCCGCATTGAATGATTTCAGGGCGTTCCGTCGTGTCGCGCAGGATGAGTACGGGTTTGTTGAACGAAGGCGCTTCTTCCTGAATGCCGCCCGAATCGGTCAGGATCAGGTAACTCAATTCCATCAGTTTGCGCAGGTCGTTGTAACTCGCCGGATTGATGAGGCAAATATTGCCGATGCCTGCCAACTGGCGATTGACGATCTCGCTCACGTTGGGGTTGAGGTGAACCGGGAAAACAATTTGCAAATCGGAATGGCGGCGCGCGAGGCGTTGCAGAGCTTCGCAGATATTTTGCAGCGGTTCGCCGTGGTTTTCGCGGCGATGGGCGGTGACCAGCATCAGCCGTTTGTTTTCAAGCACGAGCGCGTTGAGGGTTTCGTCGTCAAAGCGTTCGGCGATGGGCAGCATTTTCAGCGCGTCAACGACGGTGTTGCCAGTGACGAAGATGTTTTCAACCGGCACGCCTTCGCGCATAAGATTGCGGCGCGAGAGTTCAGTCGGCGCGAAATGCAGCGTCGCTACGCAACCGGCGACTTTGCGGTTCATTTCTTCGGGGAAGGGATTGCGCACGTCGAAGGAGCGCAAGCCCGCTTCGACGTGGCCGACCGCGATGTTTTGATAGAAGGCCGCGAGTCCGGCCATCGTCACCGTAGTCGTGTCGCCTTGCACCAAGACGACGCGTGGGTCTAGTTCGCCGAATAACTCGAATAATTGCCCCAGGGCTTTGGCGGCGAATCCGCCGAGGCTTTGATTGGGTTGCATCAGTTGCAAGTCGAGGTCGGGAGTTACGTCAAAAGCCTGCAAGACCTGGTCTAGCATTTCACGATGCTGGGCGGTTGAAACGAGTACGTGTTCAAACAGGTCGCTGCGGCGTTGCAGCGTTTTGACGACGGGCATCATTTTAATTGCCTCTGGACGAGTGCCAATTACGGATACGATTTTGTGACGTTTCATTATGGGGTGATCCTTTCACAGTGAGAGCAATCGGGTGGGTTAATGGGGAAGGGGAATTTGCGTGGGAACGGGCGGGTTGGGTTTAACCAACAGCACGGTGTGCCGCAGGTTGGGTTTGTTGGGTTTGTTGGGGTGATGCGAGGTAATTCGGCACGTGGCCGCCGACTTCGCCTTCGGTCGGAAAGAAATGTTGGGTTTTATCCCAGGCGATTTTTGCGCCTTTGAGTTCGGAAGTTACAAACTGGTTAGTAGCTCGAAAAGTAACACAGATATTAATTAAGTTATCCCAGGCCAGCCGGAACAGGGACAATCCGCCCTGTCGCCAGCCGTAAATTCTAGCCGTAGCAATGGCGCGTTGGACGATGCGATTGACCATCATCAACAGGCAGGTTACGAACGCCGCCTTGATCCACCACGAAGCACCCAGCATGGGCGACATGCCCGGCCAGACCAGCCAGCGCATTGACATGTGACAGGTGCTGACTAACAAAAATAAATAATTTAATAACACCAGGGCATTGGCCCACAGTCCTTTGCGGTCATGGAATAACATCCAGCGGACGCGCGCATCGCCGACCCAGCCGAATTGTTTCCAGTTCTGAAAAATAATCCCGACCATCCAGCGCGTGCGTTGCCGCAACGCCGTATAAAAAGTCGAAGGGAAATGTGCGCGCGTCGTAATCAATTCAGGGAAAGGTTTTTCCAGCCGATTGCCTTCCTGATCGCGGGTGCGCAAGATGGTTTGACGCACGAAAATCGCCTTGCCGCCAGTTAATTTCAGCCGCAAGCCGAAGTCGTAATCTTCGGTCAGCGATTCAGTGTTGAATATTTTAGCTGGGCCGAGCTCATCGCTTAACTTGTCGAGTACACGGCGCTGGATGCAAGTGCCTACGCCTGCGCTCGGCACGAAGCCGCGAAACCATTCGCGGACGTAAATATCTTTGGTATGCGTTTCGGCAAATTCATCCATATAACTCGATGCGGTGATATGTTTCCACGGCACTTCGAGCGGGAAGATGGGTGTTTGAATCATGTCGGGGTCGCGCTTGTGCAGCAGGTAGTTATACAAACGCATTTCGAGCGGATGCAGAATGTCTTCGGGGTCGTGCATCACGATAAAATCATAGTGAATCCCTAATTCCTGTTCGCGGCGTTTCAATGCCAAAAACGCGGCGTTTAAGTTATCCGCCTTGTTAGACGGCCCGGGCTTGGGGTTCACAGCGGGTACGACGTTGGGTAACTGGCTGGCGGCGGCATTGATTTTATTCAGCGTAGGCTCGTCGTTGGGGTAACAGGCGACGATAAAATCATAATTCTGATAATTGATGAGCGCGTTGTTGGTGAGGAGCGACTCTTCGATTACGTCGTCTTCTTTCCAGGCCGCGATAAAAATCGCGCCGCGCTTTTGCGGCATGTCCAACAAGTCGTCTTCGGTCAGCATCGGGTAATGCTTGCGCGGATACTTCAAGCGCCGCAGGGTGTAAGTCGTCCAGTAATAAATATCAATGAACAGATCATCGAAGCCGCTCAGGCAATTACCTAATGCCAGGCATAAAAACCACCATTCCGCCCAATTGAGTTGCCGGACGTTGTACCAAAACAACGTATGCAGGTAGAGAACCCAATAATTAAGCGTGACCGCCCAGTTCTCTGCGCTGTTAGTGAAGAAAAATTGTTCAATCCCACCGACGTATAGGGCCAGTGTGGCGTCCTGGGATGCGAGGAAACCGCAAGCCGTTCCGAGGGCGGTAACGGTGTGTGGTAAGTACATTGACAAGCTAAAAGAGCTATTCTTTCACCAAGTATTTTCCGTAAATAAGCGCGATGCGAAAATCGTTGAAACGCGGAGCATAAGGGTTAGCTTCACCTACGCGGTTAATGCCGAAATAATAACCACGCAGATATTCCGCCGTTATTTTTACGCCCCATTTGGTTTTGGGTACGAAGCCGAGACCGACGCCGGTTTCGGTCAGGTTATTATAAAAATCCCGCCCCGAATCTTTAATCAAATTTATGCGTGCGTAGGCTTCCAGTGACATTTGACTCGCTTGCAGGATGCGCAAGCCTTCGCGCGCTTGCAGATAGCCAATCACGTTGTTGCGAAAACGGCTGTAATAACTCACGTCGAAATAAAGCTCGCCTATCGGATTAAACGGGAACCAGAGTTTGTCGTTCGGCGTGCGCTTGCCCCATTGGCGCGAATAATAAGTTCCGAGACGAAAATCATTTCTGGCTTTAACCGTGGCGAGCCGGTTAGGCATTAAGTTAAAGGCCAGCCCTGCTTCGCCATAAACGGTCAGGGCGGTTTTCAGCGGGCGAGCGCGAACGCCAACGCTGGCGATGGCGAAATTATCTTCAAAAATTTGCGGCGCGTTTCCGCTGCTGGAACGGGTATCACGCGTAACTCGCAAGCTGAAATAGCCTTCCAGCCCGGAGCGTTCAGAAAGAATCAAGCCGCTGCGCCAGATGAAGGGGGCGATAAGATTATTAAACCGTTGGTAATAGGTCGGAGCCGCGTAAATTTCATTCGCCCAGATCCAGCGGCGGGCAAACACGACGGGGGCGAGGGCTTTCAGTGCATCCACCGCTTTTTGATGAATATCCAAATCAGGTGATTCGCTGGCCTGAATAAATTTCACCCGCGCTCTTTCTTTGTCATTTACGCGGTCATAAAGGTAGCCCAGTTGTAACTTAAATGAATAATTAAGCGGGGCGAGTGACTCAGTTGCGAGAAACGTCGCAATGGCTTCGCGTACGCGGTCTAACTGAATGAATAAATAGCCCAGCTGCGAACGAGCGGCAATGCTGGCTGGTTCTAATTGAACGACCCTTTGCATCACCGGCACGGCTTCGGCGAGTTGCTTGTTGTGCGTCAGGGCGTAAGCGTATTCAAACCAGATATTGCTGTTAGCCGGTTCCAACTCAGCCGCTTGCCGAAAGCTGGCAACGGCAGTCGGATAATCCAAACGGCTCAAGGCTTGATAGCCTTCGTTGAGCAACTCTTTGACGCGCGGCGAAGATTCCGTGACCACCACGGGCGCAGGTTTTTGCGGCTCAGGGCGTTGCTCAGGCAAGTCAGCCGGAGCTTCGACGGCAAAAGCCGGAAACGGAACAGCGACGAAAGGCGCATTGTTGATAAACGATTGATGGGCAGACGGAGGCGGCGCACTCAACCGCATAATTTTTTCAGCATCGGTGCTGATTGCCGTTGGCGTGGCGGCCGGCTTGATGAGATGGCCTTGTTCGCCGATCAATGATTGCGCCGCAGCGTTCACCGGTGTCAGCAATAAGCCCAAGCCCAACGCACACCATTGAATAGAACGACCAAGAATAGAACGACCAACCGAAAGACCGCTCGCCCAACTGGATTTGAAATTTATGATTCCCATCACCAAAACCCGACCACGTAAGGCTTCGCCTAAACCTGTTACCCCTGTTTGTAGTGGCAAGGGGTAAAGCGCCACGCGAGTCGCCGACACTTGGGTCACAAGCGACTCGTTATAGATTATTTTCGGCGGATAGACGGGGAGAACTGCTGTGGGGAAAGCGTGTTTATTCGGTTGCGTTTGCTGGGGAAGCATCACGGTGTGCGCTTGAGTTGGGGATGGCTTATTACCGCTTTTTCCAGTGAGAACGGCGCGTGGATTAAAACTTCGCCACCTTGCAGTGCGCTTTAGCGTAAAACATAACAAAGAATTCTTGAATCAATCACATTTTTTCTGCCAGCGGCAGTTCGCGGTTGACGCAACGCAAGCAGGCTGCGTAAACTCCGCGCCATCAATCGCTTGTCTCACACTTCATCGGTCAGCCTCTAACTTCAATGGTCGGTGCGGACATCAAGAATTGATATGCGAAAACCGTAGTCAGCACACCCCGTTATTGTTTTCACCTAACTCGAATTAGACCGTTGGTCGGTTTAGCTAGCTGGTGCTGCGGTTTGGATGTCAGGCGACTCCTTGATTTACCCCACACCCTGACGGCTTCGGAAAAATACTCTCAACAATTACTGTCTTGCCGTAGATTTTTTGTCTGGCGTTGCCGGTGCAAGCACGCTGGGGTATGTGCATACCCTTGGGTGGTTGCTCTGGGCGTTGGCACTGCTTTCTCACGAAAGCTCACGGAGGTAAATATGACGAACTCACTCACGCGGCTGAACGGACAACGTTCAAGCCGAAACAACTACACACGAACCATTCTTATTGCAGCTTTAGTTTTAGCGGGCAGCGCATTGTGCGCGAGCCGCTTCGATCTTTTCACTGGTCGCGCCGCTTTTACGGGCACGATCACGGGCACGGTTTTTCAGGATTACAACGCGAACGGTACGCGCGACACGGGCGCTACGTTGCCGAATACGGGCGGCGAAGGTTCGCTGGCGCTGCCGACCGATCGCGGCGTTAGTGGCGTGACGGTTACGGCTTATGACAGCGCGGGGGCGGCGGTTGGCACGGCTACGAGTGATGCTAATGGGGGATATACCTTAACGGCGACGGGCACGGGGCCTTATCGCGTAGAGTTCACCAACCTGCCTGCCGGGTTTCAACCGGGAGCGAACGCAGGCGGAAAAACGGCGGTGCAATTTGTCGGAGACGGTGCTTCAAGCGGCGTAGACCTCGCCATCAACATTCCAGCGGAATACTGTCAGAACAATCCCACCATTGTGACGAACTGTTATGTCGGCGGAACGAATAGCGGCTCAGAGGATGTGCTGGTTTCTTTCCCCATGTCGGGCGGCACTTCGCGCACGACCGGCGGTGCGCCCTTCACTGATTTTGATAACCCTGCCCATGCGGTTTTAGGCCGTGCCAATCAAATGGGTACGACGTGGGGCTTGGCTTACGCGCGGCAAACGCGCCAGCTTTATGCCGGAGCCTTCATGAAAAAACACGCGGCGTATGGCCCCGGCGGTACGGGCGCGATCTATCGCGTAGATACGGCGGGCAGCGGCACTCCGTCAGTTTACGTTGATCTGAATGCGGTCTTCGGCGCTAACGCAGCGGGCGCGAACGCACACAATACGTCTGACTACGACCGTGACAACGGCAACGTCGCGTGGGATGCCGTAGGCAAAACCGGCTTGGGCGGACTGGCGATTTCAGCCGACGAAACGAAGCTCTATACGGTCAACCTGGCGACGCGCCAATTGCTCGAAATTCCGCTGAACGCAGCGCCGACTGCCGCGAACATTAAGGTCAAAGCAGTTCCGACCAATCCGCCCGGCAGCGCCAATGCCAACGACGTGCGACCTTTCGCCGTGACGTGGTATTTGGGGCGTTTGTATGTCGGTTTGGTCAACACGGCAGAAAGCACGGGCAATGCGAGCCAGCTTTTCGCTTATGTTTATTCGGTTGATCCGGCGACGTTGGATTTCAGCGCCGCGCCGGTCTTTCAAATGCCATTGAACTATCCGCGCCGTTGCGCCGACAGCGCGCAACTCGGTCCGGGTGCATGTTTTGCGGCAGCGTGGCGTCCGTGGTCAGCGACCTATCAAAACATCGGCACAGGCGGACGTGGCGTATATCCGCAACCCTGGTTGACGGGGCTTACCTTTGATCGCGGCAATCTCGTACTCGGCTTCCGTGATCGTTCAGGCGATCAATTCGGCAACAACACGCTGGATAATCCGGCGGATAGCGCGTTGTATTACGGCGTTTCGGCGGGTGACATTTTGCGCGCCAGCGGAAATCCGACCAGTGGCTGGACGCTCGAAAGCAACGGTCGCGTCGGCGGCCAGGGCACTGCGCCGCAAGGCACGAATGAAGGCCCGGGCGGCGGCGAATTTTATTTCGGCGACGTAGCTCCCCCGTTCGGCGATGAGAGTACGCAAGGTGGCGTGTTGCAGGTCGGCGGATTCAGCGAAGTGCTGACGACGGTTTACGACCCGGTTCCGTTCAACAACAACGCGGCGCTCTTTGATGGCGGCGTGCATTGGTACAACAACGGCTCAGGCGCGCGCGCCAAGGGCTATCGCGTATACAACGGCGCGCTGACGGCTAACGGCCCCTTCGGCAAAGCGAATGGTCTGGGCGATCTCGAAGCGTTGTGCGACCCGGCTCCCATCGAGTTGGGCAATCGCATCTGGCGCGACGCTGACCGCGACGGGATTCAAGACGCTAACGAACTGGGCATCGTCGGTGTCACCGTCCAGCTTTATAAAAACGGCGCATTGGTCGGTACGACGACGACCGGCAATGACGGCTCTTATTATTTCAACGCCTCGAATGTCACGGGCGGGATTTTGCCGCAAATGGCTTACGAGATTCGCGTAGCCAAAACGCAAACCGTATTGAATGCGTTGGAGCTTTCGCCGCGCGACGCTGATGGCAGCGCGAACGGCGACGGCCGCGATTCTGACGCGGCGATGAATGGCGATGTCGCGGTGATTGCGCTGACCACCGGCAATGCGGGCATGAACAATCACACCTATGACATCGGATTCTCAACCCCGGCGACGGTCTTGGCTGATCTGTGTGCGACCAAAGACGACAACCGCGCGACTTATCTGCCGGGCGATCAGTTGACCTATACGATGCGCATCATCAACAACGGCCCAGCGGATGTCGTCAACGCTCGTGTGGTAGACAACGTGCCTGCGACCTTGCAAAACGCGCTGTGGGATTGCGTCGTCACGGCACCAGGCACGGGAGCGGTTACCAGTGCCTGTGGACTGGCGTCCGGTGCGGGTGACATCAACACCACGGTCACGTTGCGCAACGGCGGCGTAGCCACTTTCACCTTGCGCGCGCGCGTCGCATCGAGCGCCAACGGTTTAGTCGTGAACACTGTGACGGTCACGCCTCCGGCGGGCGTCACTGAATCAGCACCGGCCAACAATCGTGCAACCGATACCGATTCTAACCAGAACGCATCGTCGTCAAATATCGGACCGGGTATCGTACCGCCTAATCCGGGCAACTCGATTTTGATTTATCCGGTTTACACTTCAAGTGCGGCGAGTCCCAGTTCTGAGAACACGCGCATCAGCATCACGAACGTCAATCCGACGCAACCGGCTTGCGTGCATATGTTCTTTGTGGACGGCACGTCTTGTTCGGTGGCGGATTCTTATATCTGCCTCACACCCAATCAGACCGCGAGCTTCCTCGCTTCCGATCTTGATCCGGGCACGATGGGTTACATCGTCGTCGTCGCGGTTGATTGCGCGACGGGCTGTCCGACGAATTTCAACTATCTCATCGGTGATGAATACGCGAAATTCTCAAGCGGCTTTGCGGGCAACCTGAAAGCGGAATGCATTCCGGCGGTGGCTTCGGTTCCGGTGGTGTGCAACAGCGATCAGGCGGTGTTGACGATGGACGGCAACCAGTACGCGCGCGTACCGCAAACGCTGGCGATGAGCAACATTGCCAGCATTCGCGACGGCAACAATACGCTGCTCGTGCTGGATCGCATCGGCGGCAACCTGTCCACCGGCGTAGGCTCTCTCGGCGCGATCTTCGGCATTCTTTACGACGATTCTGAGAGTGCTTACAGCTTCAGTTTAAGCGGCGGCGGTTCGTGCCAGTTGAAGGGACAACTCTCTGATAACTTCCCACGCATTTTGGGACGTTTCAGTGGCGTGATTCCCGAAGGGCGTAGCGGTTGGGCAAAACTCTCGGCGGCGAATGGCATCGGCATGGTCGGTGCGCAATTCACGACGAACGCCGCCGCTGCTTCCAGCGCCTCGGCCTTCACCGGCGCGCACGGATTGCACGCGTTGACCGCCGCGCCTTCGACGGCATTCACCGTTCCGGTGTTTCCGCCAACCTGTTAGCTATGATGAGAAGATGAGAAAGTGTAGGGCGGGTTTTCAATCAGCCCTACATCTGACTTGGCAAAGGGACGCGCTACGCTTGACGGCAAGCATAGTGCGTCCCTTTTTTCTTACTGCTGAATTTTAATCGCGCACTTCATACCGCCGACAAACGTGAATCGCTCGGCTATTTCCTCATTCATTTAAGCTGATGCGTCTGAGTTGATGAATTTCTCTACCGCCTTGCTTCAGCCGCCGCTCGAAAATTTAATTGACTGGGTTTGTTTGTCGGCTTTTCGCTTTAGGCATTCCTGATAAAACGATTGGCTGATGGATGGGCTAAACTTGACCTATCAGTTTTTTATTCATACTGAATTGGTTTACAAGAGGCTGCGCTAGATTGAATACGTGCTGAACACTCATCGCGTACCCCACGACACCAATGCCGAATTCACTGAGATGAATTACGGCATCTTGAAACCGATTCATTCGACCAATCCGTTTTACGTAGGCTTTCATCTGTGGGCTGACATCTGGCGTGAGTTGAACGTCAGTCTTCCTTCGTCCGTCACCAAACTCAAACTGTTTTTCGCGCCGCCGGGTTGGGCGGACGAATATCGCGCAAAGCAGCCCTAAGGATTGGTCGAATCATCATCAAATCAGGAGTTCCGCATGAGACATACGGTCATCCGTTTTGCGTTGGTTTTTGCGTTGGCTTGGATTAATTCGCAGCTCGGCTTGGGGCAGAGCGACAAAAATCTCGCGGACGACAAGCCGTCGCCCACCATCAACCCGCGTTTGACCGAACATTCCAAAAAGATGACCCAGCGCGTTTATCGCGTCACCGACAACGTGTATTGCGCTGTTGGTTACGGCCTTGCCAACGTCACGATGATCACAGGCCGCGACGGCGTCATCATTATTGACGCGATGGAATCAATCGCCGCCGCGCAAGCCGCCTTCGCCGAGTTGCGCAAGGTTTCTGACAAGCCGGTCAAGGCGGTGATTTATACGCACAATCACACCGACCACACGCTGGGGGTGAAGGCCTTCGTCAGCGAAGACGATATCAAAGCCGGACGCGCGGAAATTTATGCGCACGAATCGCTGATGGCGACGGTCATCAGCAACGCCAACGCCATCGCTCCGGCCTTGGGGTTGCGTTCGGCGTATAGCTTCGGCGTGATGCTCGAAACCGGCCCGCAAGGCAAAGTGAATCAGGGCATCGGCCCGCAACTTGTGATCGGCCAACGCAGCTTCATCGCGCCGACCAAAACCTTCAAAGACAAACTTGACTTGGAAATCGCAGGCGTCAAGTTGCAACTCATTCACGCACCCAGCGAAACTGATGACGAAATTGTCGTCTGGTTGCCTGAGAGCAAATTGTTGCAAACCGCCGAAGTGATTCAGGGCGAGACTTTCCCGAACGTGCATACCTTGCGCGGCACGAAATACCGCGATCCGGTGGCGTGGTACAAAAGCATTGATCGGCTGCGCAGCTTTGGCGCGGAACACATGGTTCCTTCGCACGGGCGGCCTACGTCGGGCAAGGCGAAGATCGAAGAGTTGCTGACGAGTTATCGCGATGCGATTCAATACGTGCACGATCAAACGATTCGCCAGATGAACAAGGGGCTCACGCCCGATGAAATCGTCGAAGTCGTTGCGCATCTGCCCGCGCATCTCGCCAATCATCCGTGGTTAGGCGAGTTTTATGGTACGGTGAAACATTCGGTGCGGCAGATTTACGTCGGCTATCTCGGCTGGTTCGAAGGCGACCCCACGTTTCTTGATCCGTTGCCGCGCGTCGAGCGGGCGAAGCGTTATGTCGAACTGATGGGCGGACGCGACGCCGTCGTCAAAGCGGCGCGCGAGGTTGCGAATAAAGGCGAGCAACAATGGGCGGCGGAGTTATTGAGCTATGTCATTCGCCTCAACGCGAACGACACCGAAGCGCGTCAACTCAAAGCCGAAGCCCTGCGCCAACTTGGTTACCAGACCGACAATACGAACTGGCGCAACTGGTATATCACTTCGGCGCGTGAGCTTGATGGCACGCTCAATCAGGCGGCGGCGGCGGCGGCGATGAACTCGCTCAGCGCGCCGGAAATCATGCGCGCCCTGCCGCTCAACAAATTTTTCGAGTCGCTGACCGTACGGCTCGACCCCGTCAAAAGCGCCGACGCGCACCTGACCGTGGCCTTTCGCATCACCGACACGAATCAGGCTTACGCGGTCGAAGTACGACGCGGCATCGCGCAAGTGCATGAATCATTGAATACCAGTGGGACCGCAAAAGCGGAGGTAACCTTGCAACTGGCTTTCTCCACGATGCAGCGTATCATCACGCGCCAGACGAACTTCGCCGCTGCGGTGCAAGCCGGTGAGATCAAGACTGAAGGTGAGGCCGCTTCACTCGCGCGCTTCAACAGCTTTTTCGATCAACCCGCGAGCGCAGCACCTGCGTTGACGGCGCGGTAAGCAAATCCGTTTTGCAAAAGAGTTGCCGCGTGCCTGTTTCGCTTATCCATTCGCAACCACTGCTTACTACAAGGAAAACCCCCATGCGATGCTACCCGCGACGCGCTCCCCTATTTCGTAGTCTCCGCGCTATCTTAGTCTGTGGCGTCTTGCTGTTATTCACCTTCAATCAGCCGATTCATCACCATGCAAAAGCGACACAACCCGCAACGATTGCGGTGACTTCCGCTGCCAGCTACGACACGAATGCGCTGGCTCCGGGGGCGATTGCTACGGCTTTTGGCGCGGCGTTGGCTACGCAGGTGAGCATTTCCGAGACCCTGCCTTTGCCTACAACGCTGGCGGGCACGAGCGTATCGGTCAGAGATAGTGCGGGTGCGCAACGCCTGGCGGGTTTGTTTTATGTAGCGCCCACGCAGATCAACTTCCTGATTCCTGATGCGACCGCACTGGGCGCGGCTGTCATCACGGTGACTGCGGGCGACGGCAAAGTTTCAGCAGGCACGTTCGACATCAAAGCCGTAGCTCCCGCAATTTTCACGGCCAATGCCGACGGGCAAGGCGTAGCTGCCGCCTTAGCCTTGCGTATCAAAGCTGATGGGCAACAGATTTACGAACCCGTAGCGCAATTCGACGCGGCGGCGGGTCGGATGCGTCCGTTGCCGCTCGATCTTTCTCCGGCGGGAGATCAGGTTTTTCTGGTGCTCTTTTTGAGTGGTACGGCGCGCGCCGCCGATCCGAACAACGACGGCAATCGCAACGAATCCGTCAGGCTGTTGTTGGGCGGCGTTGATACGACGCCGTTGTTTTTAGGTGCGCAGGGCAGTTTCGTCGGATTGGATCAAATGAATATCGCGCTGTCGCGTACGTTAATTGGCACCGGTCGCATTAGCCTCGCCATTACCGGCAGCGGTCTCACTTCAAATTCCGTCGAGGTTGAAATCGCAGCAGCGATGGGAACTGCGCCGCCCGTGGTGAGCGGGTTCAGCGCAGCGACGGCGTTGGCAGGGCAAACGGTTGAAATTCAAGGCAACGGCTTTGCAGGCGCGGCGGCTGACAATCTGGTACGCATCGGCGGCATTGAAGCGCAAGTCACCAGCGCCGCTTCAGGCCAATTGAATGTGATCGTGCCGACCGGCGTCGAGACCGGCGTCGTCAGCGTGCGCACGCCGCAAGGCGAAGGGCGCAGCAATGACGCCTTGCGCATTCGCACTTCGTTGAGCGGCTTGGTCGAGAACACCGAACGCGCGCCGCTGAAAGACGTAACCGTGCGTGTGCGCCAAGCCAGCGCGACGACGGTCAATTCCGGCGCTTTTGTTTTGCCTGATCCTGTAGGCTCTCCGCTGGGAGCCATCGTCGAAGTAGACGGCAGCAAGCTGCCCGTCAATCCGCCTTTCGGCAAAGTCAGCTTCCTGTTGCCATTCAACACCAACCGCGACAATCAGGTCGCGCGTCCCATCACGTTGCAACAAAGTTACGGCACGTCCACACAAGTCGGGGGGCAAGTCGGCGGACAGGGTTTGCAGCCAGGCCTCGCCACCGAAACCACGCTCACGATTCCCGCCTTCGCGCCCAACAACAGCGCGCAAACGCCTGCGCAAATTCAGACCGGCGAGGTGACGTTGAGTCTCCCCGCCGGCACACGCTTTCAATTTCCCGATGGCGCGACGAGCGGGCTGTTGACCTTGACGCAAATCGAAAACAGCCGCACGCCCGTGGCTTTGCCCAACGGCGTATTCAGCTCGGCCATCGTGCAAATCACGCCCTTCGGCGTGAAGTTCACGCCGGGCGGAATGCTCACCTTTCCCAATGCCGACGGCTTTGCCGCGAACGCTGCGGTGCGGCTTTATCAGTTGGATCAAAATGCCGACAGCGCCACGCTGGGGCGTTTCATTGACGCGGGCGCGGCTACGGTGTCAGCGGATGGCAAACAAATCGTTACGGCCAGCGGCGCGGTGACAGAGGCGACGTATTACTTCGTTTCGCTCGCGCGCGATACGACGACCGTGGTCGGGCGCGTACTTGATAGCGACCGAGGCCCCGCGCGCCGTGCGTTAGTACGCGCGCGCGGACAGGAAGATTTCACCGATGGCAACGGCGGCTTCGTGATTCGCAACGTGCCGGTGGCTTCCGCCAATGATACGTTCACTGTCGAAGCCAGTTTGGTACGTCCGAACTTCCGCGTTGATCGCGCCGAGAGCAATCGCCTCACGGCGGTGGCGGGCGGCGTCACCGATGCAGGCACGCTGACTTTGCCTGCTGCGACGAGCAATCAGCCGCCTTACGTTTTGATCGCGCCGAACCAGACCATTACCGCAGGCGCAACCAGCGAAATCGCCTTCGTCGCCGAAGACCCCGACAGCGGCCAAACCGTACAAGTCACGCTCAACGGCCCATCTTTCGCTACCTTGCCAACCGCCAACGCGCGCATCATTCGCTTGAGTCCGGGCCCGAATGACGTAGGCATTTTCGGATTCACGCTGACCGTCGTTGACAACCTCGGCGCAGGCTTTGCGCGCGCCTTTCTGGTGAACGTCGTGCGCAACCCCAATCGCGCTCCTGTGCTGACCGTACCCAACGCACAAACCGCACAACCCGGCCAATTACTAACATTCACCGTTTCAGCTACCGATGCAGACGCAGGGCAAACGCTGACGTATGCCGCGAGCAACTTGCCGACAGGCGCTGCGTTCAACGCGGGGACGCGCCAATTCAGTTGGACGCCAACTGCCGCACAAGTGGGCAATTACACGGTGAATTTTATTGTCACCGACGACGGCACGCCGCCTTTGAGCGACAGCAAGTCTGTCAATATCGCCGTCGTCAATCGCCCGCCCACGGCGACGGCGCAATCCGTCACAACTGACGAAGATACGGCCAGAACCATCACCCTCGCGGGCACTGACCCGGATGGCGATGGGCTGACGTTCAGCCTCGTGACCCAACCCGCGCGCGGTACACTCACCGGCGCGCCGCCCAATCTGACCTATACGCCCGCCGCCAATGTCAACGGAACAGATAGCTTCACGTTCAAAGTGAATGACGGCGCGCTCGACAGTCAGCCCGCGACCGTGGTCATCACGATCACACCCGTCAACGACGCGCCCGTCATCACCGTGCCCGGCGCGCAATCCGTCAACGAAGGCGTCGCCTTAAGCTTCACTGTTTCAGCCACCGATATCGACAGCGGCCAAACCGTCACGCTCAGTGCGGC
>JAYSVR010000389.1:0-4591 GCA_043718445.1 Acidobacteriota bacterium
GTCCACACAACGTCTCACAGGCTGAAGCCTGCGCCACGTCAGCGTTTCAATAAGAGCGTCATCCCATCGGCAATCGGTAGCATCGCCAATGACACACGCTCGTCGTGATGCAGCTTTTGATTCAACTCACGAATGGCGACGGTGTCGGCATCTTGCACGGACAAATCCATCGGTTTGCCGTACCACAGCGTATTGTCTACGACGATCAATCCGCCGGTGCGAATGAGTTGCAGCGCGTGTTCGTAATATGCGCCGTAATTGCTTTTATCCGCGTCAATAAACGCAAAGTCGAACGTGCCCGCCTGACCTTCTGCCAACAGCGCATCAAGCGTTTCGAGCGCAGGTCGCAAGCGCAAATCAATCTTGTGAGCGACGCCCGCTTCCTGCCAATATTTTTTGCCGATGCTGGTGAACTGTTCGCTTACGTCGCAGGCGATGACCTGTCCGTCGTCGGGCAAAGCCAGCGCCGTGACCAATGTGCTGTATCCGGTAAACACACCAATCTCGAGCGTACGTTTCGCGCCCAACATTTGTATGAGCAACGACAGCAACGCGCCTTGTTCTGAAGCCGATTGCATTACGGATTCGGGCAACGAATCGGTTTCAGTGCGCAATCGTTGCACGATGTCGCTCTCGCGCAACGAGACGGAATAAACATAGCCCAACATCTGCGCGCTGATGCCGGGGTGTTTCATTGGGTCTTTCATTATTTTTTCGTATTCCTCGCTACGGTTTCGACCCATACATCCGGGGTAATAAAACTGCCGCCCCATGCTTTGAGTTCGGCGGGCAAGCCTATCGCTTTGATCGCGGCGGTATCTTTGCCTTCAGCCAGGTGCTTGCGCACAAACGCTGTCGCATCCACCACGCCCTTGTGCAGCGCTTTCAAGTCATCGAGCGAGGCGATACGCCCGTGGCCGGGGATAATTTTGATGTCGGCGGGCAGCTTGCCAATGATTGCCGCGATGTTCTTGATCCAGCCGTCAACGCTGCCGCCGCTACCGTTGTCAATGTAAGGGAAGCTGCCGGTCATCATGTGATCGCCCAGATGGACTACGTTGGAGTTCTTGAACCAGATGATGCCGTCGCCATCGGTGTGGCCGTTGGGATAGTGAATCGCCTGAATTTCTTCGCCGTTGAAATGCACGCTCAAGGTTTCGTCAAAAGTGATGACGGGCAACGCGAGGCGACGCAGCTTTTCATTCGCCGCGAGCCGTTTGCGTACGTTGCTGTGCGCGACGATGGTCGCCGTTTCGCCGAAGACCTCGTTGCCGCCGGTGTGGTCGCCGTGATGATGCGTGTTGAGCACGAACCGCAAACGGCTTTGCGTGAGCTTTTCGATGGCGGCTTTGATCTTTTCGGCGAGCGGCGCGAACTGGTCGTCTACGATCAAGACGCCGTCTGCGCCAATGGATACGCCGATGTTGCCGCCGGAGCCTTCGAGCATATAAACGTTGCCCGCGACTTTGGTGGTTTTGATTTCGACTTTGGAAAAGTCCTGTTGTTGGGCAAATGCGTTGAGGGCGAGCAGCGCCACTACGCAAAACTGAAAAATGAGTGAACGTAATTTCATAGTGAATCCTCTGTAGTTTGGGGTGACGGCTTAACCTGCCGTCGTCAGTTTGTTTTCGAGTGTGGTGAACAGCCGGTCGCAATGCGGCGAAGCCTTGCGAACTTTACCGCTATCAATCTGCGCCAACAGCTTTGCGCCGTGTCTGATCTTTTTGTATTCGCCTTTTTGGGTCTTGCTGGATGCTTTGATCAACGCAGGCTCAAGCGCGTCTTTGGCGATCAATTCAACCTGCGGGTTTTTCGGAAGGGCTTTGGCGTTGAAACCTTGTCCGTAAAATTTCCTCAGCGCATCTACGTCGGCGATGAACCATGCCTCCATTGCTTGTACCATTAGAAAGCATTGCTCATCTGAACATGCAGGTGTGAGCCAGCCGTCGCGCGCTTTCAAGTGCTGCCAGGGAGTGTGGGACTTTGCCACGAGAGCTTCCGCGTCAACCAGCAGCACATTGAATGCTTCAGGGCGGCGGTGCAAACCGTTTTTGAAGCTGTCGTATGCCGCCTGACGACCACCGCAAACGACTAATTCAAAGCCGATTTGTTGGTGGCGCAGGAGTTCAATGATCGGTTTTAGAAAGGCACGCATGCCGTTACGAAAAGGGTCTTTGGTGCCGGGGCCGTCGCCGCCGCCTTCGCAATGAATGCGCAACTCTTTCACGGCAGCCCTCCGATTTCGCCCATCCGCCAGAGGTCGCCCAGCGCATAACGGTCAAAGAACGGTTCGACCTGCTCCGGTTTCAACCGCTGCAACTGCGTCCCATCGTCAAAAAAACGGTCACATACCACCACTGCTTCCGGAACGTCGGTCAACCCGGAAATCAATTCGTCGGACTGGGTAGTTACAATTAACTGCGTTCGTTGCGCGGCCTCGATCAGCAAGTCGGCTAAAAAATACAACGTATGCGGATGCAGCGCCGTTTCCGGCTCGTCCAGACAAATCAAAGGTGGCGGCGTCGGATTGAGCAGCGTCACTAACAGGCAAAGATAACGCAAAGCGCCCTCTGACACGCGCGATGTCGAGACGGGTAACTCAAATCCTTTCTCCTGGAAAAATATCTGAACAGTATTCCCGTCAACTTTAGTAATAATTTCTTCCAGCCTTTCGTAGACTTTCTGTAAATGCCCGACAATGGCCGCTTTTGTTTTATTAGGAAAGTTATTGAGAATCAGTCCCAAGTTACTGGCGTCCTCTAACAAAGCGCCGCTGGGCAAGTCGGTTCGTTGCGGCTGTCGCACGGCTCCGAAACGCGATAGATTCCACCCGCCGCCGAACTGGATATGGGAATAAAAATCTTCGAGCGCGGTCAATTCAGGATAAACCGTCGGATTTTTGATGAGGCTAATCACCGAGTGTTGCGTATCAGGTTCAACTGAAATTCTATGCGTTGAACGTGCAGCTTTGGGAGAAGTTATTTTCCGTAAAACGCCTTTTCCTTTTTTATCGTGAAAAGCGTAACTGGAGGCAGAGCCTTTGTGAGCTAGTGGAGCAATAACTTCCTCTCGCAACTTAAAACGCTCAATGGAGTTGGTCGAAAATCCCAATTGGTGTTTCAGCCCAGTTACTTTTTCCAGCGCTGTAACAACTTCGATCCTGGCTATTGGGGCTTCGCCGGAACCCTTCCATAGCAGTTCTGAAATGCCGCCGCTTTCGCGCACGTGCCGCGCCAAGTCTCCCGGAATGGCGCGTAGGAAACGAAATGCCTCAAGAAAATTCGACTTGCCTGATGCGTTTGCACCAATCAGTACGTTCAACGGTTCCAGTTCAAGCGTTTGTCCTTTCGGACCGAACGACAGGAAATTCGTTAAGCTGATTTGGCGAATCGTTCGTTTGCCTTTCATAGCCTCTCACACTCTGAAATCAGCTTTGCCCCGCGACAAAACTTCTGGCGGATGTTACCGCTTCAGCCAACACATTCGGGATCACGCCGCGAGCGGCATCGGTCACGTCGCGCATCCGATTGGTAGGCACGACCTCAAGCAATCGTTGGTTGATGTGTTGTAATCGTTCTGCGCCAATCGCTTTGCGCGTAACCGAAAGATTTTCTTTCGCCGCCTGAATAGTTCCGTCCTTTTGTAATGCCGCGCGATCAATCAGCACGATGTCGCGCAACCGCATGTTGAGTTGCAGCAAGTCGCCGGTTTGCAAATACAGGATGCCGCCGCCGCGTTTGGCTTCGGGGGTGAGGTGGCCGATGGCTGCGCCGTAACTCACGCCGGAATAGCGTCCATCGGTAATCAGCACCGTCAGGCTTTTCAGCGTACGGTTGGCGTTGATGTATTGCATCGGCGTGAACATTTCAGGCATGCCATAAGCCTCCGGCCCTTGTCCGCTGATGACGATGCCGAACTTGATGATTTTGTCGGCCAATAATTTCTCAAACAGGCTCTCACGCGACATTGACGCCGGAGGCATAAAGTCAGGCGCGTTGTGCGCGGCGACGCGACGCAAGTCTTCGAGCGTGATGGCCTGATGGTTGATGACCTTTTCGAGGTAATGATCGTCGAGCAGCATCTTGTTGGCTTCTTCTTCGTTTTCGAAATAAAGCACGACGGCGAGTTTGGTGTCGAACTCATCAAGTTGCGCGTCAGTCATACCGCTGATTTTGACGACGGCGGAATCGAAGAAATTGCTGGTCAGCACGTCTACGCCACTGATGAGGCGGCGCGGTTTGCTCAGGACGATTGGGTTGTTCGTAACGCCTTCCGCCGCAAGATTGGTCGTATCGCTCAACCGCTGCGCCCACGTCCCGCCCGTGACGGTAGGCGCGTCCAGCGTCATCGGCACATTGTTGCGCGTGAGTTCATACATCACGGTTTCCATGCCGCGAATCTGTCCGCTGCAACATTGCTGGGCGAGTTCAAAAATCGTACGGCCTTGCGTCAGGCTGTAATCGAAGAGGTCTGGAATCGGCGCGACGCGGCGGATGCGGTCGTAATCGTGAATCGAAAAGTCCACGCCCGCCGCAATGACGCAGGCGACGAAGTGCATCATCAGATTCGTCGAACCGCCCGTCGTCGAATG
>JAYSVR010000390.1:0-4582 GCA_043718445.1 Acidobacteriota bacterium
AACCGGCAAAGGCGTCCTGCTCAGTTCAGGCTTTATTGCGGGCGGTTCCATTGGCGGCTTGCTCGTCGCCGCCGGACGTGTCGCGCTGGGCAGCGAAGAACGGCTCGGCATCGGCGGACATACGGCGATTGCGAGCGGCGAATGGGCGAATGTGTTCGCGCTGCTGATTTTCGCCGGACTGGCATATTTCTTATTCTCTGTTGCGCGCAAGCGTACAGCTTAAACCGATCCCTCAATTGTGATGACGCCTATCGCACAACTCGATCTCTTCGCTACGGATAAAGTGGGAGCCAGTCTCAAACTGAACGGCACTGCCAATAAGCTGGCGGTCAGCGACAGGCGTTTTCACAACTGGTATCGCTTCGTGCTTTCTTTTCCGCCGCATCTGGTGCGCGAGTACTTCACTCGTTTTGGATTGAAGAAAGGCACGACAGTTCTTGATCCGTTTTGCGGAACCGGCACGACGTTAATTGAAGCCAAGCTACACGGACTCAACAGCGTCGGAATTGAAGCGAATCCGATGGCGCACTTCGCCAGTTCGGTGAAAGTCGCTTGGCTGGCGGATGCTGAGGGCTTAATCCGGCACGCGACGTTGATCGCCAGTGCCGCGCAAAAAGCCTTGTCCGCCAAATCATCGCTCGCATTGAGAACCTTGCCGGACGAAACGATGTCTCTCTTGCTGAAAGATTCCATCAGCCCTTTGCCGCTGCATAAATCGCTGGCTTTGCTCGAACAAATTCAGCGACACGAACATTCTGCTTTTCAACCTTACGAAAAACTGGCATTGGCAAAAGCGTTGGTCTTTTCGATCAGCAACCTGCACTTCGGCCCTGAAGTCGGCGTGCAGCGCGTCAAAAAAACCGATGCGCCTGTCGTCGAAAGCTGGCTGGCGGAAGTGAAAGCCATGGCAGAAGATTTGCGCCACGCGCCGTCTATCAAAGTTCCTGCCACCATCCATCGCGCTGATGCGCGGCAACTGGCGGCGTTGGTTCCGCCGCAAAGCATTGATGCCGTCTTCACTTCGCCGCCTTATCCGAACGAGAAAGATTACACACGCACCACGCGACTCGAAGCCGTGTTGCTCGGCTTCGTTCAAAACAAAGAAGAGTTGCGTGCGCTGAAAAAAGGTTTGCTGCGCTCGAATACCCGCAATGTTTATAAAGGCGACGACGACGAAACGTGGGTCGCCGATCACGCAGAGATTCAGGCGATAGCAGCAGAAATTGAAAGCCGACGTATTGCGATGGGCAAGACATCAGGCTTTGAGAGGCTTTACGGCAAAGTCACGAAACTCTATTTCGGCGGCATGGCGCGTCATCTGGCGGAGTTACGCCCACTGCTCAAACCCGGCGCACAACTCGGCTATGTCGTAGGCGACCAAGCCTCTTACTTGCAAGTAATGATTCGCACCGGACGCTTGCTGGCAGAGATTGCGCAATCGCTCGGCTATCGCGTCGTAGGTATCGACCTGTTCCGCACGCGGCTGGCAACGGCTACGCGGCAACAACTGCGCGAAGAAGTCGTCGTGCTGCAATGGCCCGGCTAACTAACTCATGAAAAAAGTTCAGCAGAAAGAAACCAATCGTTACGTTCGACTGATCGAAACGATCTTTGTGCAAAAATATCGTAAGGGCGCGAAAGAGGTTGCCTTTCAACGCACCGATCTGGTCAACATGGCGACGGCATTGGGAATTCAGCTTCCGAAAAATCTGGGCGATGTGGTTTACAGTTTTCGTTATCGGGCTGCTTTGCCTGAGTCGATTCGCAAACATGCGCCCGCCGGACTCGAATGGGTCATTCGTCCGACGGGACAAGCACAATACAAGTTCGCGCTGGCAGCAATGCCACGCATCTTGCCGAATATGCTGCTGGCTGAAACCAAGATTCCTGACGCTACGCCGGGCATCATTGCGCGCTATTCCCTCAAAGATGAGCAAGGTTTGCTAGCGCGGTTGCGCTACAACCGACTGATTGACATTTTTACAGGCGTCACTTGTTATTCGCTGCAAAACCACTTGCGCACAACCGTACCGGGCATGGGGCAGGTCGAGACAGACGAAATTTACGTCGGCATTGATCAGCGCGGCGCGCAGTATATCTTTCCCCTGCAAGCCAAGGGCGGCACCGACCAATTAGGCATCGTACAAATCGAACAGGATTTTGCTTTGTGTGCTGCGAAATTTCCGCTGCTGATTTGTCGTCCGATTGCCGCACAGTTTTTGGAAAGCGATTTGATTGCGCTCTTCGCTTTCGAAGAAGGCGAAAACGGCATCGCCATCAGCGACGAAAAGCATTATCGACTGGTTTCGCCCGAACAGATGTCGGACGAAGACTTACTCACTTACCGTAACCGAATACTCAAATGATTGGGGAGAAACACATGACCGACCACTGCACTTTACCAATTGCTCGTCGCCAGTTCCTGACCGGACTCGGCGCGAGCGCTATTTCGACTTCGCTGTTTTCGCAACTCGCGCCACTTGCCTACGCACGCGGGCGGCAGGCTAATGCGCCGCTTTTGCTGGGCGCAGGCAATCACAAATACGAATGGGTACGCGGCTGGGGCAAGCTGCCCGAAGGCATGAAATACGGCTCGACGCACGGCGGCATTCAGGTAGACAGCAAGAACAACGTCTATCTCAACACCGATACCGAAAACGCCATCGTGGTGTTTAACGAAAGCGGCAAATTCCTGCGTTCGTTCGGCAAGGAATGGAAGGGTTCTGCCGACGGCACGGGTACGCACGGCATGCAGATTCGCAAAGAAAGCGGCAAGGAATTCATTTACCTGACCAATCTGGCGCGCAACGAATTCGCCAAACTCACGCTCACGGGTGAACAGGTGTGGGTGCAGGGCTTCCCCGAAAAATCGGGCGTCTATCAAAGCAAGGCGCAGTTCAAGCCGACGGGCATTGCCGTTGCGCCGGATGGCAGCTTTTATGTGACCGATGGTTACGGGCAAAACTACGTCCATCGTTATAACGTGAAGGGCGAATATCAAAATTCGTGGGGCGGCAAGGTCACGAAGGAAAATCCGAAAGAGGACGGCAAGTTCAATACGCCGCACGCCGTCATCGTTGATACACGCGGCCCGCAGCCCACGGTGCTGGTGACCGATCGCGCGTTGAGCCGCTTGCAGTGGTTCACGATGGAAGGCAAACACCTCAAAACGCTCGACGGCGAGAACAATGATTTTTTGCGTAGGCCGGCTGCGTTGCACCTGCGCGGGACTGATTTGGCGGTCGGCGATTTGCTGGGGCGCGTGACGATTCTCGACAAAGACAACAAACTGGTCACGCATTTGGGCAATCAGATGGATACGAAAATGCGCGGCAGCAATAAGTACACGCCCGATCAATGGATGGAGGGCCAGTTCAATTCGCCGCACGGCGTCACCTGGGATAACAAAGGCAACTTGTATGTCGAAGAATATATGTTGCAAGGACGCATCATTAAATTGAAGCGCGTGAAATAATGCGCCTCATGCATGGTTAGACAACTAACGTTGACACCATCACCTACCATAAAAAAAGGAGAATTTTTCATGGTCAAATCAATACTGATTATTTTAGTCGGCCTAGCACTGCTTCCGATTGCGGGAGCGAGTCAAACGGTGCCGGAGAAAAAAGATAGTAACTCGGCAACGATTTATATCTACCGCTACAAACAATATGCGGGATCGGCGCTCGAACCCTCAGTTTATTGCGATGAAGCTGAATTGGCTCGCATGGACAATGGGCGATATTTTTTAGTCAAGCTGCCGCCGGGTAAGCACACGTTTCGTTCGAATGACAAACAGTCCGGTATCGAACTCGAATTAAAAGAGGGCGAGACATATTACATTCGGGTTGAAGTCGTGGCTGGGTTTATGAAAGGACACGGGCGGCTGGTACTCACCCAAAAAGAGCAAGGAGCCTATGAAATCAAAAAGCTCCAGCCCCTGGGAGCAGACAAAATAAAGGACAAAGCCAAAGTCGTCATCGAAGAAAAAGCAGCAACCAAGCCCTAAACATTGGCTCAGGGTTTAGCTGCCCCAATCAATAAAATCGCTGGTGGCACAGGCTGGCATCTTGTGCCACCAGCTCCTTTTTTAACCAATCTGGGAAAATCATGAATCTTGCACGTTGTTTATCGCTCATCACGTTGTTACTCCTGCTGAGCCTGGCGGCCTTCGCGCAAGCGCCGCAACCCGCGCCCACTCCTACGCCAATAGAATTCGAAGCGAGCGAACAGATGATCCCGATGCGCGACGGCGTGAAGCTTTACACCGTCATCTGCGCGCCGAAAAACCAAAGTGCGCCACTGCCGATTTTGATGACACGCACGCCGTATGGCTCCAACTTAAGCAGTTGCCGCAACCTAGCACTCAGAAACAAAGATTTGGTCGCGGATGGTTACATCTTTGTGAATCAGGACATTCGCGGGAAGTGCAAATCGGAAGGCGAGTTCATGATGAATCGTCCGCCGCGCGACAAGAAAGACAGCAAGTCAGTAGACGAATCATCTGACACCTACGACGCGATTGAATGGATGGTCAAGAGTGTCAAAAACAACAATGGCCGCGTAGGAATTTTCGGCGTCA
>JAYSVR010000040.1:0-8354 GCA_043718445.1 Acidobacteriota bacterium
GTGCCGAAATCGAGATAGATCGGATTCGCTTCGAGCGGCGTCGTCCACACCTGCTTGCCCTTCAGGTCGTAAGCCCACAGGCCCAGATTGGCTACGTAAACGTAAACGAACTTGCCGTCGGTTACAGGACTCTCTGACGTGAAACTGTTCTTGCGATGGCGTCCGCCCGGAGGCTGTCCGGTGAAAAACTCTTGCTGCCATTCCACCTTGCCGCTTTTCAGGTTGAGGCAATAGAGGGAGTAATGCAGCTTCACTTCGTTGGGCAATTCGATGTCGCGCTGTGTGACACGCTCAATAATCTCTTTCATCGGAAGCCCCTGCTTTTGCAGTTCAGCGACCAACTCATTGCTGTATTCCGTCCCGATCTGCGGCGGCTTCGATTTGCCTTCGGTCACAGCAGTCGTCACGAATATCTTCTCGCCCGTCACAATCGGCGAAGACCAACCGCGTCCGGGAATCTGTTGCATCCATTCTACGTTCTCAGTCTTCGACCAGCGTTCGGCCAGCTTGGCGTTCGTGCCGACAGGGTTTGAATCAGGCCCGCGAAACTGCGGCCAGGCGAGGTTCTGACCGTACGCCGTGAGCGATGCCAGCAGCAGCGCGCACAGCAGAGCAGCCAAGCGCGTGAGAAGGTTAATGCTTTTCAGTTCTGTACTCATTCGTTTCTCCTTGGAGTGCGGTCGGCTTGCCGCCGCTTTGGCTTTCGCAATCAAACTATTCTGGTTTCACCAAACGTCTCGCACTACCAACGGAAAGCGGCGGCGAGCCGACCGCTCTCCACCTTACTTCGCCAGCCAGCCGCCATCAGGGGCCAACGCCTGTCCGGTGACGAAGCTGGCTTCGTCAGAACATAGCCAAAGCACTGCGTTGGTAATCTCTTCGGTTTCGGCGATGCGTTTCATCGGCACGTCAACCATGATTTTGTCGAAGAGAGCGGGGATGGCTTCGAGCGCGGCGTCTACCAACTCAGAGTGCGTGTAACCAGGACAGATCGCGTTCACGCGAATGCCTTGCTGGGCGTATTCAACCGCGGCGGTCTTGGTGATGCCGATGACGCCGTGTTTGCTGGCGGCATAAGGCACGTGGCCGACGGTGCTAGCGGCCAAACCGTAAATCGAAAAGTTATTGACGATGCTGCCGCGTCCGTTTTTTAGCATTTCAGGGATTTGATATTTCAGGCAAAGCCATACGCCTTTGAGGTTGACGTTGATGACGTTGTCCCAATTTTCTTCGGAATGATCGGCGGTCGCTTTCATCGCGTCACCGCCGATGCCTGCGTTGTTAAAAGCGCAATCGAGCTTGCCATAAGCCGCAATCGTCTGGGCGACCATGTTCATCACGTCTGAGGTTTTAGTGACATCGGTTTGAATGAAGATCGCTTCGCCGCCCGCGTCTTTAATGGCCTGCGCAGCTTGCAAGCCTTCTTCAGCGCGCCGCGCCGCCAACGCGACTTTAGCTCCTTCGCGGGCAAAGGCGAGCGCCGCGACTTTGCCGATGCCTGAAGTCGCGCCCGTGACGATGACCACTTTGTCTTGAAATCTTTTATCCATCTCAGCCTCGCATAGTGCCTGATAGTTAGGGCACGTCAAAAATTAAGTCCCCGTTGTGTAGGGCAGGATTTAATCCTGCCCTACACCGTGGCGGGCGGGTGCATTGCTCGCGATTGGTTGCGGGTTCGCCACTACGCTTGCAAGGCGCGGTTGACGAGCAGCGTGTCTGCGTATTGCACAAACCGAATAGCTTTCCCATCTTGAATCTTCCAGACGTGCGCGAAGTTCGCCTGAAAGCTCTTGCCCGTCGCCTTATAAGTGCCGCTGTATTTGCCCATCGCTACGACACTATCGCCTCCGTCAATGTATTCATCAGGGACTGCCGCGAATCCATCCCACTCTGCGCCGAGCCGCATGAATACACCTTCCAGCACCGCTTGCGGGCCATGATACGTTCCGCCGTAAGGGAACCCTTCGGCTTCGGTCCACGCAATGTCAGGACTTAAAAAACCTAACACCGAAGGCACGTCGCCTTGGGCAAAGGCGGCATAGAGATTTTGAACTGCGTTGAGATTGCTCATTTGATTTCTCCTTTGTGATTGGTAGTGTTGTTTGTATGGAGTGCGGTCGGTTTGCCGCCGCTTTTGCTTTCGCGTTTGAACCGTTCAGGGGTAAGCATAAGTCTCGTGTTGCGAACGGAAAGCGGTGGCGAGCCGACCGCACTCCACATTTATAGGCGTTTCAGCACGACAAACGTCACGTCATCATCCTGTGGACGCGCGCCGCCCCAGTCATCGCCTAGTTTTGCCAAGCCTTCGATGAGTTCCTGCGCTGAAGCGTGCGCGTGAGTAGCCAGATAATGTTTGGCTGCTTCTTCCTCCAACATCTCGCCTTTGGCATTGAATCGTTCGGGCAAGCCGTCGCTCATCAGCACAACCACGTCATTCGCGGCGAGCGTCAATTCCTGCTGCTGATATTGGTACTTCGTCATTCCGCCCAGCGGCAAGGCGCGCATCACGACCTCTTCGACTTCACCGCTCAATGCGCGATAGATCAACACCGAAGGCATTCCGGCGATGCTCACGCTCATCTGATGGCCTTTCACTTTCACCATCGTCATCGCCATAAACAGTCCGCGCAGCTTCATCGCTTTCAGCACACTGTTCATCCGATGAAAGATGTGCGGAATATCTGGATGATAGGCCAGCGCGACGAACAAACTCTTGACCGAAGCCACCAGTGTACCCGCGCGCAAACCGTGTCCCGTCGCATCGCCCACCGCAATCGTCAGCGTGCCGTCTTCGCCCAAATGAAAGTCGTAGTAATCGCCGCCGACTTCCGAAGCGGTTTTCATATACGCAGCAATGTCGAGGTGTGGCAGCTTGGGTAATTTCTTCGGCAACATCGAAAGCTGCAACTGGCGGGCTTCTTCGAGTTCAGCGGCGCGGCGGTCGTTCTCGGCTTCAACCATGGCGAAACGGGATTTTTCGCGTTCGTGTTCGACTTCTTTGATTAACTGCGCTTCGAGAGTTTTGTTAGTTAGCGCAAACTGCCGCGCCAGGTGGACGGCTATCGGAACCGTCACTCCAAGCGTAGAGAGTTGCCTGACAATAGCCAGGAACAAGCTCGACAACGGTAACTCTGTGCCTGTGCCGAAAACAAAATTCATAACAAGCACGATATTAAAGAGCGGGATTGAAGCAAACATTGCTATCCCCACTCCGACAATTAACGCGCCACTTTGTTTTCTGACAATGGCTGTAACTACGATCCGAAGCGACTCGACCACGAAGAACAATAGAGCGGAACTCCATAATATTGCTTCGATATAATTTCTTGAAAAAATTAAGAACGTCAGTACTTGTCCGACGGTGATGGCAACCAACACCCAAAAATATTTTGGGATGCATTTGCCAAACGCCGTGTATAAAAAAACCAGCAGAAAAATATTTCCGCTCAAAAGGGGGAACTGGGTAAAAAAATCAGCCGTTTCAATCGTCAACAATCCATAATGTGTCGTATCGCGCAGATAGACGCAGACGGTAAAAGCGACAAGATTAAAAGCGAAAATCGAGAAATAAAGATTGACGCGACGATTCGGATAAAAGCCATACAACAACAGAAATAAAATTCCGATCATCAAGATCAATCCGACTCGCCAAAACCTGAATCCAGCGTCAAAAATTTTGACCGCTTCATGCTTAACAAAAGTGTTTTCCGATTCGCCGAGGCTCATCATTACGCCTGCGCCGTTCGGGTTGCCATTCATACCTAAGTTATGAAGATGCTTCCTCAGATACCAACTGCGAAACGAAGAATCATCTCGTAACTGAACCACCGAATGCCGCACTGCAATCAGATGTTCGCTACGGTCGCCGTGAAAGTCGAAAAGAACCGGAATCTTGTTCGGTCGAAACGCTTCTTCAGTTTCCAGAGTTGCACCGACTGTGCCGAACTGATTGATGAGCTTGCCATCAACATAAACTTCGGACGCGCCCCAATGATCCATTATCAAAGCCAACTGCTGATTCACCAGCGCATCATCAATTTGCAACCGCAAACGAAACCAGCCGATGCCGTTCCAACCGCTCTTCGGAATACTGTCGAGCGTGATCGCTGTGTTACTCAGCTTTTCCCACGCACGATCATCGAACTGCGGATCAGCAAAGCGCGGATCATCGCCGGGCGAATACTTCCAACCGAGCTTGTCGAGTTCGATGACTTGACCGTTTTGCAATTGGTCAGCGGTCAAGACCGTTTGCGCCTGCGCGGCAATTACAGTCAGCCACAGGATCGCCGCGAGCAAGCAGGGTGTTCGGAAGGGGAAGCGTTTTCGTTCTGTCATTTTCGGCGACTCTGTTTGTACGACGGGGAAAGTTATTGGTTTGGCGGCTGTGCCGCAGTGATGTGCGGAAAGGCTGTGCCTTTCCGTGACAGTGAAACAGGAAAGGGGCTACGCCCCAAGCGTCGTATGAATACCCAAGCGTTGGTTGCCACACGAATAGTTCGCTACTGAATGACGATGCGGGCATAGCCCGAAAGAAGAAGCGCGTGTTACGGAAAGGCACAGCCTTTCCGCACATCACTGCGGCACAGCCGCGAAGAAAGATTTAGGAACCAGTAATTGCACATCACTGCGGTACGGCCGCGAAGAAAGATTTAGGAACCAGTAATTGCACATCACTGCGGCATAGCCGCGAAGAAAGATTTAGGAATGAGTAATTGTGTCACCAGCGTTGTCACCCTCAAGAATTGTCTCGCCAGTGGTGAGACTTTACATGGTTCGCAGTCCTGATTATCAGTGCTACTATCCCGATGCTATGGCAGCACAACTTCTTCCACAAATTTCCGCTTTTGAAGCGCAGACGTATGACCAAACGCGGAGAAAGAATTTATGCCGAAAAAATTAAAAGAGATTCCAAAGCTTACTAACGAAAATGCTGAACGCGAGTTTTGGGCGGCCAACGATTCGACTGATTTCATTGACTGGAAAGTGGCAGAATCGGTCGTGTTGCCGAAACTAAAACCGACTACGCACACGATCTCGCTCAGGCTTTCTGCTTCTATGCTCGAAAAAATCCGCCTGGTCGCCCACAAGCGCGACGTACCTTATCAATCGCTCATCAAATCGTTTTTGCAGGAACGCATTGACGAAGAACTGAAACTTTCCCAAGCCTAAATCAGCTTCAGCACGACGAACGTCTCGTCATCATCCTGTGGACGGCCTTCGCTCCACTCGTCACCCATAGCCGTGAGTCGGGCAATAATTTCTTCGGCAGATTGCTGCGCGATGGTGGGTAACATTTTGAAAATCCGGTCATAGTCCAGCATCTCGTCGCGCGGGTTGAATCGTTCGGGCAAGCCGTCGCTCATCAGCACGACTACGTCATTCACCGCGAGCGTCAATTCACGTTGCTGGTATTCATACCTCGCCATCCCGCCCAGCGGCAACGCGCGCATCACGACCTCTTCGACCTCACCGCTCAACGCGCGATAGATCAGCACCGAAGGCATTCCGGCATTGCTGACGCTCATCTGTGCGCCTTTCACTTTCACCATCGTCATCGCCATAAACAGCCCGCGCAGCTTCATCGCTTTCAGCACCGCGTTGAAGCGATGAAAGATGTGCGTGATGTCTGGATGATAGGCCAGCGCGACGAACAAGCTCTTGACCGAAGCCACCAACGTACCCGCGCGCAAACCGTGTCCCGTCGCATCGCCCACCGCAATCGTCAGCGTACCGTCTTCGCTCAAATGAAAGTCGTAGTAATCGCCGCCGACTTCTGAAGCGGTTCTCATATACGCGGCGAGGTCGAGGTGCGGCAGGTTGGGCAATTTCTTCGGCAGCATCGAGAACTGCAACAGGCGCGCTTCTTCGAGTTCAGCGGCGCGGCGGTCGTTTTCGGCTTTGACTTTCTCGTGTTCCAGCGCGTCGGCAGAGAGTTGTTTGACTTGCGCGAGTTGCGCCGCAAGGTCTTGACTCGTGCGGGCGAAGCGGCGTGCCATAAAGATCGAAGGTGGAAGCACCAAACTGAACACGCCAATAACCCTGAGTATTAAAGGCGGAACTGTTCCGGTTGACTGATAGAAACTGAGGCTCACCATCATTATCCCGCAGAGCAGCAAGCCGCCCCCCAGAATCCCGGCTCCGTCTGCTTTCTTCCTGAGGGACTGAATCACCACGCGCAGCACTTCAACAAACACCAGCCCGATAAAACTTCGATAGCCCGTTTGTAATAGGTTGGATTGAGCGAGGAAGAAAAATAACCCAGCGGCAACCAGCCAGAGCCAGAACAGTCTGGGCAGACGCTGTAAAAAGACCGTATAAAAGAAGGCCAGCAGCGACACCAAAAATAAGTGGAAGGAAAGACTATTCACCACCGACAGCAACAAGATGCTGCTCGCTCCATAATGCCCGACATTTATCGCGTACTGGGAGGTGAAGGTGACAAACACCAGAAAGGCAAAAAGGCCGAAGAAAAGATTGGCGCGCTGGTCTGGATAAAACCAATACATCAGCAGATGTAACAGGCCGATGACCAGGGCCAGACCGCTGGCATACAGCGCGAAGCCTCTCCCGTCCGGCGACCTCAGCCGATCAATTTTGGCTTGCGCCTGATTCAGTTCCTGCAACTTGAGGCCGAAGCCCGCGCCATACTCAATCGTGCGATTCGTATAGTTTCTCAAAAGCTGTTGGTCGGCGAGGCGGTGCAGCCAGCGACTCCGCCACGAAGTCGCATCGCGCATTGCCATGCATGAACGCCGCACGGCAATTACGTGTTCGCTGCGCCCATCCAACACAATAGCAAGCGGCACGGTATTGGGGTTGTATTCCACTTCGCTTTCCGGCGTCGCTCCGACCGTGCCGTAACGTTCGATGAGTTTGCCGTTCAGATAAACCTCCGACGCGCCGAAATGCACCATCACCAACGCCAGCGGCTGATTGACGAGCGTCGGATCAACTTGCAAGCGCAGCCGAAACCAGCCAAATCCATTCCAACCGCTTTTGGGCCAACCGCTCTTAGGAATACTGTCGAGCGTGATGGCTGTGCCGTTCAATGTTTCCCACGCGCGATCATCGAACTGCGGGTCAGCAAAGCGCGGATCATCGCCCGACTGATATTTCCAGTTGAGTTTGTCGAGTTCGACGGACTGGCCGTTTTGCAAATGGGCTGCGGTAATGACCGTTTGCGCCTGCGCGGCAACCACGGCGCAAAGATAGATTGAGATGAGTAGTAAGAGCTTTCGTAGCATCAGGGGGGAGCCTTCTACGGGGTGATGTTTTAACTGATGGAATCAACCGCCGACTTCGCGTATTCCTCAGCGGCCAAGTTATCACAGTTCATTCACTTTTGGAGTGCGGCTGGCTTGCCGCCGCTTTGGCTTTCGTTATCGAACGATTTCGAATGTCTCGCGTTGCGTATAGTGCGGTCGGCTCGCCGCCGCTTTCCGTTCGTGTTTGAACCATTCGGATTTAGCGAGTGCCTCGCGCTACGGCATTCGTTATCGAACGATTCGGGTTTTAGCGGCAATCTCGCGTTGCGTATGGAGTGCGGTCGGCTTGCCGCCGCTTTCCGTTCGCATTTGAACCATTCGGATTTTAGCGAGTGTCTCGCGCTACGGCATTCGTTATCGAACGATTTGGGTTTAAGCGGATGTCTCGGGTTGCGAACGGAAAGCGGCGGCAAGCCGACCGCACTCCACATCAAAAATCATCACGTATTTTCAGTTCGTCGGTTTTGAAACCATAGATCGTTTTGACCGCAGAGGGTAAGGCGTTTCGCTCAAACCACGCTGCCGAACACCATTCGTATTGGCTGGCGACGTTCACCAGTCCGTGTTTGACCGCGTTTTGATGAACGTAATTCAACCGCGCCAGGTAAGAGCGTTGATAGGTCAGTTTCGTATCCCAAAAGTTAAACCAGACCTTGCGCCCTACGGCCTCGTCCATTTTGTTTACTTCACGGGCCGTCTCGGAATGCAGATGCGTAAGCAGTTTTTTCAGGTCTGCCGCCTCCGGCAAGCTGCGCGCGACGAAATGGTAGTGATTGGAAAATACGGCCCAAGCCTCTAATTGCCACTGATAGGTTTTCGCCAGCGACAGCAAGCTGTTTTCGAGCAACGTCAGTTTCTCAGGTTCACGAAACAGATGAATTTTATTGTGCGTCGCCGCCGTAACCATGAATACGCCATCTGTATCCAACCGATGAACCGGCGCGTGCGGCCAATCTTTTTCCATCATGGCTCTCCTTTTGATAGGGGTAGGGAGAGCCTGTTGGCTCCCCCTCCCTCCGAACCGGACGTGCGGGTCTCCCGCATCCGGCTCTCCGGTTAGTGGTTTTACCTCAGAGAGGATTGACTGAC